>NZ_JBJZON010000024.1:0-118353 GCF_047200735.1 Pseudonocardia oceanicola | reverse complement strand
ACCCGCGCCCGCGAAGAAGTCGAGGTAGGGCTTGCCGTCGACGTCCCACAGGCGGGTGCCGGAGGCCGTGTCGAACACCACGGGCCACTTGCGACAGTAGGAGCGGACCTCGGACTCGATCTCGAGGAACGGGCCGGTCGGCTGCGCGTTCGGCGCAGGATTCGTCTGGATCGACACGCTCGTACCCTTTCAGGGCACATCGGCCCGCAGCCTTGCGAACTCCCTACGGATCAGGCGGCGGGGGACTCAGAGCTGCTCGCGGACGCCGGGCTCGGCGGTGAGCTCCTCCGTCGCGCGCCCGCCCTCGGCTCCGCTGCGTCCCCGGGCGGCCGATCGGCCGCGGCCGCGGCGCAGCAGCGGCAGGAGCGACCGGCCCCAGGCCTCGTCGAGATCGGTGGCCAGGGCGGAGTACAGGGCGAGTGCGCCGAGGACCAGGCCGGACCACCCGGCGGCGGTCTCCCAGCCGGGGCCGCCGTGGTACTCGTACACCCCGGTCAGGGCGTAGCGCACGGCGACGAGGCCGAAGAGCGCCGCGAGGACCAGCTTCCCCCCGGCCGCGGCCACGCAGACGATCAGCACGCCGGCGGCGGCGACGAACAGCAGCAGACCGAGGACCGGGCTGCGGCTCCCCGGGGCGGAGGTCAGCAGCACCGCCCCCGACACCAGCCAGGTCGCGGCCTGGATGCCGATACCCGATCCCGAGGCGGCGTCGCGGGCCAGGTACGCGAGGACCGCCGCGACGAGCTGCAGCGGCGCCGCGAACAGCACCAGCACCAGCCCCACCTGGGGGGACAGTGCCGTCGGCAGCCAGTGCAGCTGAGCGCCGGCGAGGGTGACGGTGGCACCCGCGAGCCCCACACAGGCCAGCGGCACCGGGTTGCCCAGCGGCCGCAGGACCACCCGGACCGGCGGGCGCGCGTCCGTCCGGTCCGGGTCGGCGTTCGCGTCGCCGGTCACGCCCCGGACTGTTCCGCGCCGCCCGGCGCCCCGCTGCGCGCGGCCTCCCGCTCGCGCCGTCGCTCCCGCTGCGGGACCACGGTGTACTTCGGGTCCTCGGCGGACTGCATGCCCGCATGGAAGATGCCCCAGCGGGTGGCGGCGGAGGCGGCGACGAGCGCCGCGCCCGAGACCGCGGACGCGAGCCGGCTGCGCCGGCCGAGCACGGCCCCGGCCAGCCCGGCGACCGCGAGGACCTTCGACGCCCGGACGTACCGGCCGCCGGTGCCGGACGAGTACGGCTCGGCCGTCATGCCCATCCGCCGCTCCATCAGCTCGAACGACGCCAGCTCGGCGCCGACCCCGACCGCTGCGAGCGCCCGGGCCGGGCCCTGCTCGCGCAGCGGAGCGGCGACGAGCCCGAGCCCGCCGGCGGCGGTCGCCCCCGACCCCACGAACACATAGGGCATCTCGCGGTGCCCGTCGTGCCAGGCGGGGACGGCGGTGTCGCTGATCAGGGCGGCCGTGTACGACGCCACGGCCGGCCCGAGCGTGGCCGCGCCCGCGGTGGCCGCGGCGCCGACCCGCGGCACCTTCCCGGTGACGGCCGAGGCGGCAGCGACCCCCGCGAGCGGGACGTACCCGGCGAGCAGCCAGGAGCCGACGGACATCGGCGAGGTCACCTTGAACACCCGCAGCATGTTGAGGAACCGCTCCGGCTTGCCCAGGTCGTGGACCAGCGCCACGAGCGACACCAGCCCGGCCCCGAGCGCCGCGACCTTGCTCGACCGGGCCAGCACCGGCCGCCCGGTGGCCTGGGCGCCCGCGCCGAGCACCGACGAGGCCCCGGCGAGACCGCCGAGGAACAGGTAGCCGGGAATGTCGGGGGACTGCCACGTCGGTGCGTTGAGCACCGGCAGTCCGTAGTAGGACCGGAACTCCGCGTCGGGCACCATGGCCCGCTCCGCCCGGACGCGGCCCCGCCGCCGGCGGCCACCCTGCCGGCCGTCCGCGCGCACCGCGCCGGTCGTCGCGTCGCGGTCGGGACGTCCCCCGCGCACGCCCTCGCGGGTCACCTCGGACTCGCTCATCGCCGCCTCCCGACCGTCGACGCGAAGGCCGCCGCCACGCCGCCCACCAGGGACAGCGCGGCCAGGCCCACGTGCTTCCACATGCTGGGCAGGTCCCGCGTGGTGACGACCGGGTCCGGCGGCAGCCCGTACACCTCCGGCTCGTCGAGGAGCAGGAAGAACGCCCCGTCGCCGCCCACCCCGTCGTCCGGGTCCCGCCCGTACAGCTGCGCCTCGGCGATCCCGGCCCCGTGCAGCTGCGCCAGCCGGGCGTCGGCCCGCTCCCGCAGCTCGTCCAGCGGCCCGAACTGGATCGAGTCGGTGGGACACGCCTTGGCGCAGGCCGGCTCGGCGCCCACCCCGAGCCGGTCGTAGCAGAGCGTGCACTTCCACGCCCGGCCGTCGTCCTTGCGCTGGTCGATCACCCCGTAGGGGCAGGCCGGGATGCAGTAGCCGCAGCCGTTGCAGATGTCCTCCTGCACCACGACCGTGCCGAACTCGGTGCGGAACAGCGACCCGGTGGGGCAGACGTCCAGGCAGGCCGCGTGCGTGCAGTGCTTGCACACGTCCGACGACATCAGCCACCGGAAGTCGCCGGCCGCGCCCGGTTCGGCGGGGGAGGCCGGGATGTGCGCCGGGGCGCTGGACGTGCCCTGGCCCGCCAGGGACAGCACGTCGAGGTGCCCGAGGTCGTGCGGGGTCGGGTCCGCGCGCGGGAGGCCCGGGTCCTGCGCCCCGAGCGGGCGGCGCTGCTCGACGAACGCGACGTGCCGCCACGTGTCCGCGCCCAGCCCCTCGCTGTTGTCCATCGAGGTGCCGGTGAACCCGCCGTCCGGGAAGTCGGCGGGGATGGCGTTCCACTCCTTGCAGGCCACCTCGCAGGCCTTGCACCCGATGCACACGGACGTGTCGGTGAAGAAGCCCATCCGGGCCTGGTGCCCGCCGAGCCCGTCGCCGTAGCCGCCGAGGGCCGCCGGGTCGGCGTCCCCGGAGAGGGCGTTGTGCAGTTGCGGTTCGGCGGTCATGAGGTGTCTTCCTCCTCGCCTCCGGCCGGCCGGTTGGACTCCGGGTCGAGCCCGGTCCGGTCCGTGATGCCGGCCCGCTGGTGGTAGGACGCGACCAGGGCGAGCCGGTCGGGCCCCCGCGGCCGGCGCCCGGGACGGATGTCGCAGGCCAGGGCCTTGGTCTCCATGATGTGCACGTTGGGATCCATCACGAGGCTGGTCAGCTCGTTCGCCGCGTCGCCGGTGACCAGGCCGTTGGGGCCCCAGTGGTAGGGCAGCCCGACCTGGTGCAGCACCCGCCCGGCCACCCGCAGCGACGGGATCCGGTCGGTGACCATGACCCGGGCCTCGATCACGTTCCGGGCCGTGACGACGTGGGCCCAGCCGCCGTGCTCGAGCCCGCGCTCACGGGCCAGCTCGGGCGCGACCTCGCAGAACATCGCCGGGGCGAGCTCCGAGAGATAGGGCGACCAGCGGCTCATCCCGCCCGCGGTGTGGTGCTCGGCGATCCGGTAGGTCGTGAGCGCGTACGGGAAGACCTGGGCGCCCGGCTCGTTCCCGCTGGGCTGGAACCGGTCGGCCGGGTGCACCACGGGCACGATCTGCCGGACGGGGTTGCGCTGCTGGCGGTACAGCGGGTTCGCGACCGGCGACTCCTGCGACTCGTAGTGCGCCGGCAGCGGCCCGTCGGTCAGCCCGGCCGGCACGTACAGCCAGGCCTTCCCGTCCGCCTGCATGATGAACGCGTCCGTCCCGGACAGGGCCGCGACCCCCGTCGCGTCCTCGGGCGGCTGGTGGTCGGGGGCCTTGGTCGGCGAGAAGTCGGGGACGTCGTGCCCGGTCCACTTCTTCTCGTCGGCGTCCCACCACAGGTACGCCTTCCGCTCGCTCCACGGCGTGCCGTCCGGCGCCGCCGAGGCGCGGTTGTAGAGGATGCGCCGGTTGGCGGGCCAGGCCCAGCCCCATTCCTTCGCCACCCAGTCCTGCTCGGTGCCCGGCTTGCGCCGGCCCGTCTGGTTGACCCCGTCGGCGTAGGCACCGCAGTAGATCCAGCAGCCGCAGGCGGTCGAGCCGTCGTCGCGCAGCTGCTGGTAGGACGACAGCGGCGTGCCGTGCCCGTCCCAGCCGTTGATCTCCGCGAGCACGGCCTCGGCCTCGGGCTCGTTCTGGCTGCCCTTGACGGGGTAGTCCCAGGTGAGGTCGAGGACCGGGCGGTCGGCCTGGTCCGTGCTGCCGGCGAGCTTCTCCCGGATCTTGCGGCCCAGGTGGTACAGGAACCACAGGTCGCTGCGGGCGTCCCCGGCCGGTTCGACGGCCTGGTGGTGCCACTGCAGCAGCCGCTGGGTGTTGGTGAAGCTCCCGTCCTTCTCGGTGTGCGCCGCGGCGGGCAGGAAGAACACCTCGGTGCCGATGTCCTCCGTGCGCAGCTCGCCGCTCTCGATCTCCGGGCCGTCCTTCCACCAGGTGGCGGACTCGATGAGCGAGAAGTCGCGCACGACCAGCCAGTCCAGGTTGGCCATCGCCAGCCGCTGCATCTTCGCGTTCGCCGACCCGACGGCCGGGTTCTCGCCGAGCACGAAGAAGCCCGTGCACTCGCCCTCGAGCTGGGCCATCACCGTCTCGAAGGAGCTGTGGCTGCCCGTCAGCCGGGGCAGGTAGTCGAAGCAGTACTCGTTGTCGGCCGTGGCCGCCGGACCCCACCAGGCCTTGAGCAGGCTGACCAGGTACGACCCGACCTCCGACCAGTAGCCCTTCTCGGCCTTCTCCGCGGCCACATAGGTCTGCAGGTCCGGCGAGGACTCGGCGTGCAGCATCGGGATGTAGCCGGGCAGGAGGTTGAACAGCGTCGGGATGTCCGTGCTGCCCTGGATGCTGGCGTGCCCGCGCAGCGCCAGGATCCCGCCGCCCGGCCGGCCGATGTTGCCCAGCAGCGCCTGCAGGATCGAGGCCGTGCGGATGTACTGCACCCCCACGGTGTGGTGCGTCCAGCCCACCGAGTACACGAACGCGCTCGTGCGCTCCGGCGTCGAGTTCTCCTCGAGCAGCTCGCACACCCGCAGGAACGTCTCGACCGGCACGCCGCAGGTCTCGGCGACCATCTCCGGGGTGTAGCGGGAGAAGTGCCGCTTGAGGATCTGGAACACGGTGCGCGGGTGCTGCAGGGTCTCGTCGGTCTCGAAGTCCCCGGTGATCCCCGCGCCGCCCGAGCCGTGCGCCTCGCCGCGGGCGGCCTCGCGCACCCCGGAGCCGGAGCCGCCCTGCCCGTCCCCGTCCATCTCGGAGGCCCGCTCGCCCGCGACCTGGTACCGGGCACCCGAGGCGGCCTGGACCTGCCCGCCCTCGTACTGCCAGGTGTCGAAGTCGTAGTGCCGTTCCTCCGGGTCGAGGCCGGAGAAGACGCCGTCGAGGTCCTCGGTGTCGACGAAGTCCTCACCGACGAGGGTCGCGGCGTTGGTGTAGGCCACGACGTAGTCGTGGAAGTACCTCCCGTTCTCCAGGACGTGGTTGATGATCCCGCCGAGGAACGCGATGTCCGTGCCGGCGCGCAGCGGGACGTGCAGGTCCGCGAGCGCGCTGGTCCGGGTGAACCGCGGATCGACGTGGACCACCGTGGCCCCGCGCGCCTTCGCCTCCATCACCCACTGGAACCCGACCGGATGGCACTCGGCCATGTTCGAGCCCTCGATGACGATGCAGTCGGAGTTCTGCAGGTCCTGCTGGAACGTCGTGGCCCCGCCACGACCGAACGAGGTCCCCAGACCGGGAACCGTGGCGGAGTGTCAAATGCGGGCCTGGTTCTCGATCTGGATCGCGCCCAGCGCCGTGAACAACTTCTTGATGAGGTAGTTCTCCTCGTTGTCCAGCGTCGCGCCACCGAGGCTGGCGAAGCCCATCGTGCGCCGGACCCGCATGCCCTCGTGCTCCCACTGCCAGCCCTTGCGGCGGCTCTCGAGCACCCGGTCGGCGATCATGTCCATCGCCGTGTCGAGCTCGAGGTCCTCCCACTCGGTACCGCCCGGGCGCCGATAGCGCACGGTGTACTCGCGGGCGTCACCGGTCGTCAGCTGCAGGCTCGACGAGCCGCGCGGGCAGAGCCGGCCGCGGCTGATCGGGGAGTCGGGGTCGCCCTCGATCTGGACGACCTGCTCGTCCTTGACGTAGACGTTCTGCCCGCAGCCCACCGCGCAGAAGGGGCAGACCGACTTGGTCACGTGGTCGGCGTCGGCGATCCGCGGCCGCAGCGTGCTGCTCGTCCGGCTCTTCGCGGCCGCCCCGCGCCCCAGCGGGTCGCCCTCGGCGAACTGGCGGAAGACCGGCCAGGCCCCCAGGAAGGTCTTGACCCCCATGGCTACTCGCCCTCCTTCTGCTCGTCGACCCTGTGCTGCGCCTCGCGCATCGCAGGGTCCTGCGCCACGCGGCGCGTGATCCACTCGTGCACCGTCCCACGGCTCGTCGGGTTCCGCACGGGCACGCCGAGCAGGTGCTGGGCGGCACCGAGCACACCCCGTTCGTCGCGTTCGCGGCTCGTGTAGGCGTCGCTGCCGTCCGCGGGCACACCCGTCCCGAGCAGGTGGACCTGCCCGGCCGGTATGCCCAGCCTGCGGCCGATCTCCTCGTGGTCGAGGCCCTGGGCCAGCAGGGCGGCGACCTGGTCGTGTGTCGGCATCTCAGCTCCTCACCGTGCCGGGCTCGGGTCCCACGCCGTCGGCCGCGGCGGCCCGGCGTTCCTCGTCCGCCATCCAACGCCAGGTCAGGGCCAGTGCGGCCAGCCCGATCGGCAGCATGCCCAGCACCATGGCGATGCCGCCGGGCCCGTCACCGCGCGCGACCAGCCAGACGCCGGGGAGGTCGAGCGCGGGCATGGTCGCGAACAGGTAGACGATCCGGCCGGCGGGCGACAGCGGCCTGCGGCCGAGCACGGGCGTCCAGAAGAGCACCCCGCCGGCCAGCAGCAGCGCCGGCGCGACCCCCGTGAGCGCGGGCAGCAGGGTCGCCGCCGCGTGGAGCAGCACGAAGGCGGGGGCCACGACGAGCGCGGGCAGCGCGGGCGGCTCGACGCGCAGCGCCCGTACCAGCAGGAGCAGCAGCGGGGCGAGCACGGAGACCAGCAGGCCGTCCATGGCCATGTGGGCGACGTGGTTCATCGCGACCTCCGGAACACCCCGCGCGCGATCGCCGGCAGGGCGGTCAGCAGCACGAGCGGCCGACGCCGGCGGGGCGGTGCCGGTGGGGACGGCGGGTCGGCCGCGCGGGCGGTGTGCCCGGCCGGGACACCGACCGCCTCCCCGGTGGTGGTGCCGTCGTACTCCTGCGGACGCGGGTTCGGGGCGGGTTCCAGGCCGTCGAGCGCGGCCGGTTCGGGTCGGTGTCCGGCCGGGACGCGCTCGCCGCGCACGAGGACCGCCGCGGCGGCCAGCGGATAGAGCGCGACGAGCAGCCAGAGCCAGCCGTAGGCCAGCGCGAGGCCGGCGACGGTGAGCCCGATCGCGGTGAGCACGGCGGCGGTGCTGCGCACCGGCATCCGCACGGTGGTGCCGACGCCCCGCCGGGCACGGAGGGCGAGCAGGACGGCGAGCCCGAAGCCGGAGACCAGCAGCAGGTCGAACAGCCAGAGCAGCATCGAGATGGTGTGGGGCCTGAACCCCAGCATGATCCCGGCGAGGACGCCGTTCCCCGCGACCCAGGCGCCGACGACGAGGTGGCCGGTACGGAGCTCGCGGATCCGGGAGGGCGGCAGCACGGCCCGCCGCACCGGATCGGGCGGGGCGGGCGCCGACGTGGCCGACGGGGCGGACGGGGGCGGCGTCGGGGAGCTCACGGGCGTCCCTCCCCGCCGCGCAGGTCCTGGTGCAAGTCGAGCAGGGGCGCGTAGCTGCGGATCGGCGGCACCGGGTGGGCCGGGTCGAAGTTCTGCGGCGGCGGCGGCGAGGAGGTGGCCCACTCCAGCGTGAAGGCGCCCCACGGGTCGTCGGGCGCCCGGCGGGGCCGGACGATCGACACCACGACGTCGACGACGAACAGCACCGTGCCGATCGCGAGCAGCCCGGAGCCGAGGGTGGCGATCAGGTTGAGCGTGCCGAACCCGTCCTCCGGCAGGTAGCTCGCGATGCGCCGCGGCATGCCCTGCAGCCCGAGCCAGAACATCGGCAGGAAGGTGGCGTTGGTGCCGACCAGCCAGAACCAGAAGTGCGCCTTGCCCATCCGCTCGCGCAGCTGCAGCCCGGTGGCCTTGGGGAACCAGTAGTAGAAGCCGGCGAAGAAGCCGAACAGGCTGCCGGCGGCGAGGGTGTAGTGCCAGTGTCCGACGATGAAGTACGAGTCGGTGACCTGGTAGTCCACCGGCGGGGTGGCGATCATGATCCCGGTGAGCCCGCCGATGAGGAACTGCGGCACGAAGGCGACCGCGAACAGCATCGGGGTGGGGAAGCGCAGCCGCCCGCCGAGCAGCGTGGCGAGGAAGCCGAAGTACTCCAGCCCGGCGGGGACCAGCAGCATGATCGAGGTCAGGGAGTAGTAGTCGTTCTCGGCCTGGCCGGTGGTGAACATGTGGTGGCCCCACACGCTCATCGACAGCGCGGCGAAGGCGAGCAGCGACACGACGGTGATCCGGTAACCGAAGTACCGGCGGGCCCCGAACACCGCGAGCACCTCGGCCACGGCCCCGACGAACGGGAAGAACATGACGTACACGACGGGGTGCCCGAAGAACCAGAAGACGTGCTGGTAGCCGATGTTCCACACGTTCTGCGTGAAGATGTCCGGGTCGATCCGGCCGGCCGTCAGGATGCCCATCGCGACCAGCAGGGAGGGGAACGCGCCGATGCACATCAGGTTGGTCGCGACGACCGACCAGGTGAACACGGGCATGCGCAGCAGCGTCATCCCGCGGGTGCGCTTGACCAGGGCGGTCCACAGCACCGTGGCGGCCATGAGCAGCATCCCGAGCCCGGCGAGCGCGACGCCCGCGATCCACAGGTCCACCCCGGGTCCGGGGGTGAAGCGGGTGCCCGCCAGCGGCGGGTAGGCGTACCAGCCGTGGTCCGCGGCACCGCTGGACGTGGCGAAGCCGGAGAGCATGGTGACCGCGCCGCCGAGGTAGAGCCAGTAGCCGAGCATCGTCGTGCGCGGTGCGGCGACGTTGGGGGCGCCGATCTGCAGGGGCACCAGATAGAGCCCCAGCCCGATCGCGAACGGGGTCATGACCAGGTAGATCATCCCCGAGCCGTGCATCGTGAAGAACTGGTTGTAGCGCTCGGTGGACAGCACGTCCATCTGCGGCTGCGCGAGCTGGGCACGCATGGTGAGCGCGAGAGCGCCGATGGAGATCATCAGCACCACGGCGGTGCCCAGGGTCAGCAACCCGATCCGCTTGTGGTCGGTGCTGGTCACCCACTCCAGCACGGTCGTGCGGACCCGGCGGGGCCGTGGCTCCTCGAGCGGGGGGCGGGGTTCGGTGGCGGTCACGCGGCTGCCCCGGCCGGCAGCGCCCCGGTCTGGAGGAAGGCCTGGTACTGGTCGGCGGGCACCGCGCGCACGTAGAAGTCCATGTCCTTGTGGTAGGTGCCGCAGTACTCCGAGCACCGGCCCAGCCATTGTCCCGTCTCGGGGAAGGTCATGACCAGGCTGTTGACGTGGTCGGGGTAGGCGTCGCGCTTGACGGCGAAGTCGGGGAGCCAGAAGGCGTGCACGACGTCCCGCGAGACGAGCGAGAACTCGACCGGGCGGCCCTGCGGCACCACGATCACGGGCCGGTCCGCGGGGGTGTCGCAGGAGCCGGTGACCGTGACGGCGGAGCCGGGGTAGCTCGCGCTCCAGCACCACTGGAAGGCGGTGACGTCGACCCGCACCGGCTGTTGCCCGCCCGGCAGGCCGGTCTGTTCGGCCACGACCCGGGTGTCGGTGTAGTCGAGCCGGTGGTTGTTCGACAGGCTCAGCCACACCAGGAACGCCGCCGCGCCGCCGAGGAACACCGCGAACGTGATCTCGATCGAGTTGTGCTCGGCGGCGGCGAACGGGAGCTTGTCGCGCCGGCGGGCCCGGTTGAACACGAGGGCGCCGAGCAGCAGCCCCGCGACCACGACGAACACGCCGAGCGCGATCCACAGCTGCAGGCCGAACACGTGATCGAAGATCCGGCGGTACTCCATCGAACGCGTCTCCCGTCGGTCGTCGATCACGCAGCGTCCGTCGCCGTCGTACCCGGCTCCTCCGCGCCCAAACGGGCCCGCCGAGCCGATCGGCGGGCCGTCGTCCGGACGTGCCGGGCGCAGGTCTACCGGGGGTGCGGAGGGTCTGCCGGGCGCCGGCGACCTTCGTCAGGAGACCGCAAGGTCCGGGTGGCGTTTGGCCTGCGGGCGCCCGGGTAGGGGAGCGGAGCGGGCCGCGAACGGCGGCGCGCGAGCGGGCGTGCGGGGGGTGGCGAGTGGGGCTGGTGGCGCGGAGCCTGACGCGGGGAACCGCCAACGCCCTGGACCGGCGGTTCAAGGCGGCCGGGGCCGCCCGTCGGCAGGCGTCGCACGTGTTCCCGAAGCACCACTCGTTCTTCTGGGGCGAGATCGCCCTGTACTCCTTCGTGGTGCTCGTGCTCTCGGGCGTGTTCCTCACGTTCTTCTTCGTGCCGGACACCGAGGACGTCGTGTACCACGGGCCCTACGTCCCGGCGCAGGGCCTGTACATGTCCCGGGCCTACGCCTCGGCGCTGGACCTGTCGTTCGAGGTCCGGGCGGGACTGTTCGTCCGCCAACTGCACCACTGGGCGGCCCTGCTGTTCGTCGCCGCGATGGTCCTGCACATGTGCCGGAACTTCTTCACCGGAGCGTTCCGCCGGCCCCGGGAGCTGACCTGGCTGGGCGGGGTCGCGCTGCTGCTGCTGGGCATCTTCGAGGGCTACCTCGGCTACTCGATGATCGACGACCTGCTGTCCGGGCTCGGCGTGCGCATCATCTCGGGGCTGCTGCTGTCGATCCCGCTGATCGGGACGTGGGTGCACTGGATGGTGTTCGGCGGGGCGTTCGACGGCGAGATCTGGATCTCCCGCTTCTACATCGCGCACGTGCTGCTGATCCCGGGGCTGCTGATCGCGCTGATCGGGATGCACCTCGCGCTGGTCTGGTACCAGAAGCACACGCACTTCCCCGGCCCGGGGGCCCGCGAGAAGAACGTCGTCGGCGAACGTGCGGTGCCGGGGTTCGGCACGAACACCGTCGCGAACGGGCTCTGGGTGGTCGCGGTGCTGGGCCTGCTCGCGGGCGCCTTCCAGATCAACCCCGTCTTCCTCTGGGGCCCGTACGACCCGGCCGCGGCGTCGACCTACATCCAGCCCGACTGGTACGCGGGCTTCCTCATCGGTGCGCTGCGGCTCCTCCCGCCCTGGGAGATCCACCTCGGCGCCTACGTCGTGCCGGCCCCGTTCTGGGCGGGCGTGTTCCTGCCGCTGGTGATGTTCGCCCTGCTGGCGGCCTATCCCTTCCTCGAGCAGTGGGCCACCCGGGACCGGCGCCACCACCAGCTCCTGCAGCGCCCGCGGGACAACCCGGTCCGCACGGCGATCGGGGCCATGGCGCTGACCTTCTGGGGCATCCTCTTCCTCTCCGGGGCGACCGGGGTGCTGGCGTCGACGTTCGACGTGGCCTTCGAGCTGCTGGTGTGGGCGGGCCGGGTCGGGCTGATCGTGGTGCCGCCGATCGCGTACATGGTGACCAAGCGCATCTGCGTCGGCCTGCAGCGCGCCGACCGCGACGTGCTCGAACGCGGCGTGCGCACCGGGGTCCTGCAGGAGGGGCCGGACGGCGTGTACGTCGAGGTGCGCCGGCCGCCGGGCGGCGCGGACCGCGACGGCCGGCCCATCCCGCTGGAGTACGGCGGCGCCCGGGTCGACCACCGTCCGGCCACCGCCTCGGAGCCCGTCGCGGAGCACCCCACGGAGCCCGTCGCGGAGGAGCAGCGATGACCCGACGTCTCCGGCACGGCCTGCTGGTGGTCGTGGCCCTGATGGTCCTGGGGACGGGTTACGCCCTGCTGGCGCCGCGGCCCCAGACGGCGACGGCGCAGCCGGTACAGGCGCAGCTCGACCAGGGCCGGGAGCTCTACAACCACGCCTGCATCACCTGCCACGGTGCCAACCTGCAGGGCGTGCCGGACCGCGGCCCGACCCTGATCGGCGTCGGTGACGCCGCCGTCTACTTCCAGGTGTCCACCGGGCGGATGCCGCTGGCCCGATCCGAGGAGCGCGGCTACCGCAGGGACCCCCAGCCCCAGTTCGACCCGGACACGGCGCGGGGCCGGGAGAACCTGGCCGCGCTCGGCGCCTACGTCCAGGCCCACGGCGGCGGCCCGGAGGTGCCCGCGGAGACGGGCCCGGAGCTGATCGGGTCGGACGTCGCGACGGGTGGCGACCTGTATCGGCTCAACTGCGCCTACTGCCACCACTTCACCGGCCGGGGCGGGTTCCTCGCCGAAGGGCGCTTCCCGCCGCGGCTCGAGCAGGCGACCCCGGAACAGATGTACACGGCGATGCTCAGCGGCCCCTTCGCCATGCCGGTCTTCAGCGACCGTCAGCTCACGCCCGAGGAGAAGAAGAACATCATCGCCTACGTGCTGGCCGTGCGCGGCCAGAACAACGCCCCCGGCGGCTACAACCTCGGCGAGATGGGCCCGGCGACCGAGGGCGTCATCGCCTTCCTCGTCGGCCTCGCGGCGCTGGTGGGTGTCGCGGCGTGGATCGGGGCGCGTTCATGAGCAGCGGGGACGACCCCACCGGGCCCGAGCTGGAGCGCATGAGCCGCGAGGAGCTGGTCGAGCTCGGCAGCTCCGAGGACGGGGTCCGGGTCGTCGCCCAGGAGCCGGCGTGGCGGTCGGCCGACGCCCGTGGCGAGCGGCGCAGCCGGCGGCGGGTCACCCTGTGGCTGGTGCTGTCGCTGATGTTCGCGGGTGCCTTCGTCTGGGGCTATCTCTTCTGGCCCAGCACCTACGTCCCACCGGACGCGCCCGGCCACACCGCGTACCTCTTCTACACCCCGATCCTCGGGATGACGTTCTTCGGCATGGTCGCCTCGCTCGGCACGGCGATGGTGCTCTACGTCAAGAGCTTCTACCCGAACGAGGTCGCGGTCCAGGAGCTCGAGCCCGGCCCCTCGCCGGAGAAGGAGCGCTTCACCGCGGCCGCCACCTTCGCGGAGGCGGGTGAGGAGACCGGGTTCGGCCGGCGTTCGATGATCCGACGGCTCGGCCTGACCGCCTTCGGCGTCGTCGCGGGCGTCGGCGCGATGATCGGGATCGGCGGTCTGGTCCGCGACCCGTGGAAGGAGGGCGACGACGCCCCGCTCTGGGTGACCGGCTGGCGTTCGATCGGTGGCGAAACCGTCTACATGCGCGAGGCGGGCGGGGCGCCGACGGACATCCGCCTCGTCCGGCCCGAGGACATCGACCCGAACGGCTTCGTCACGGTGGTGCCGTTCCGGGAGAGCCAGCGGGGCAACGTGAAGGAGCTGCTCGAGGCCGAGAGCTCCCCCGACAACCCGGTGATGCTGATCCGGTTGCCGCCCGGGACGCAGGTGCAGAACCTCCCCGGCCGGGAGGACCTGCACTACGGCAGCTTCTACGCCTTCTCGAAGGTCTGCACCCACCTCGGGTGCCCTGCCTCGCTGTACGACACCCGGCTGCAGATGGCCCTCTGCCCCTGCCACCAGTCGCAGTTCAAGATCACCGAAGGGGCCCGGCCGATCTTCGGGCCGGCCGCCCGCCCGCTCCCGCAGCTGCCCATCACCGTGAACGACGAGGGCTATTTCATCGCCACCGGGGACTTCCCCGACCCCGTCGGCCCCAGCTTCTGGGAGATCGGGCGGGGCACGGAGTGAGGAATCCCCGTCGCGCCCGGTGCGGGGAGGTGAGTCGCGTGCCGACACGTCGTTGAGCGCTGCACCCACCTCCGCCCGGTCGGGCGGATCCCTGCACGGCCGTCGCCGACCCGGGCTGACCGGGCACCGCGGCGGCCGCCCGTACGACGAGGAGCCCTTCCGTGAGCCCTGCCGTGAATCCGGCCCCCGCCCCCGGATCCGCCCCCGGATCCCCACCGCCGGCGGCCGACCGCCGCGAGCGGCTCGACGCCGTCGTCCGCGACGTCGTCGGCCCCGCGGCCGCCGAGATCGACCGCACCGGATCCTTCCCCCGGGCCGGGATCGACGCGCTGGCCGAGGCCGGCGTCCTCGGTGCCCTCAGCTCCACCGAGGTCGGGGGAGGTGGGGGAGGCCTGTCCGAGGCGGCCGAGACCGTGGAACGGCTGGCCGGGGCCTGCTCGTCCACCGCCATGGTGGTGCTGATGCACTTCTCGGCCGTGTCCGTGCTGGAGGCGCACGGTCCGCGACCGGTCCGGGAGGCGATCGCCCGCGGCGAGCACCTCAGCACGCTCGCCTTCTCCGAGGCCGGGTCGCGCAGCCACTTCTGGACCCCGACGAGCACTGCGACCGCCGCCGGCGGCGACGATCGCGTCCGGCTCGACGCCCACAAGAGCTGGATCACCTCCGCCGGGGAGGCGGACAGCTACGTCTGGTCCAGCCGCCCGCTGGCGGTCGGTGGGCCGATGACCCTGTGGTTGGTGCCGTCGGACACCTCCGGGTTGAGCGGTCCCGGCGCCTTCGACGGCGTGGGCCTGCGGGGCAACGGCTCCCGCCCGGTGACGGCCGACGGCGCCGTCGTGCCGCGCTCGGCGATGCTCGGCGGCGACGGCGCGGGCCTGGACCTCGCGCTGTCGGTGGTGCTGCCGACCTTCCTCGTCGGCAGCGCGGCCTTCTCCGTGGGGCTGATGCAGGCGTTGCTCGACGAGGCCGCCGCGCACCTCACCGGGACCCGGCTGGAGCACCTGGGCCGTTCGCAGGCCGAGCAGCCCACCACCCGCGCCCGCTACGCGGAGCTCCTGACCCGCGCGGCCGAGGCGCGGGCGTTCCTCGCCGACACCCTCGCCGCGCTCGAGCTCGGCCGGGCGGACGCGACGCTGCGGCTGTTGCAGGTCAAGGCCGTCGCCGGAGAGGCAGCCGCCGAGGTGGCGGACGGGGTGATGCGACTGTGCGGCGGGGCCGCGTTCCGCAGGGAGCTGGGCGTGGAGCGGCGGTTCCGGGACGCGCTGGCGGCGCGGGTGATGGCCCCGACGACCGAGGCCCTGCGGGACTTCGTCGGGCGCGCCGCGCTCGGCCAGCCGCTGTTCGACGAGGTGGGGGCCCGATGAGCGGCGCGCTGCTGATGGGGGCGGTCGCCTACGACCCCAAGGTCGTCACGATCTGGGCGGGCTTCCGGGACTGGTTGCGCGAGGCGGGCCTGCCCTTCGACTTCGTGCTCTACTCGCACTACGAACGTCAGGTCGAGGACCTGGTCGCGGGCCGCCTCGACGCGGCCTGGAACTCCCCCCTCGCCGCGCTGCGCGCCGAGCGGCTCGCCGCGAGCCGGGGCCGGTCGGTGCGGGCGGTGGTCATGCGGGACACCGACCAGGACCTGACCTCGGTGGTCGTGACCCGGGCCGACTCCGACCTGCGGTCGGTGCAGGACCTGCGGGGCCGCACCGTCGCCGTGGGGGCGGTCGACTCGCCCCAGGCGACGCTGCTGCCCCTGGAACACCTGCGCGCCGCGGGCCTGCAGCCCCACGGTCCGGACCCCGACGTGACCGTCCGGCGCTTCGAGGTCGGGGTCGGCCTGCACGGCGACCACGTCGGCGGGGAGCGCGACGCCGCCCGGGCACTCGCCGCGGGCGAGGTCGCCGCCGCCTGCATGGTCGACGCCAACCACCTGCTGTTCACCCGGGAGGGCACGCTGCCCGCCGGCACCCGGATCCTCGCCCAGACCGAGCCCTACGACCACTGCACCATGACCGTGGCGGACGGGGCGCCCGCCGAGGCGGTCGAGCGGTTCGTCGCGCTGCTGCGGGGCATGTCCTACGAGGACCCGCGCGTCCGACCGCTGCTGGACCTGGAGGGTCTGCGGGTGTGGCGGGAAGGCCGCACCACCGGCTACGGCCTGCTCGCCGAGGCGGTGGACCGGAGCGGGTTCTACGACGCCGAGGGCCGGGTGACGGCGGTCGGGTACGCCCCGTGAACCCTTCCCCGGAACCGGCCCGGCTCGACCTGGAGACGCTCCCGTTCACCTCCGGCGCCCACCTCCTCGTCGACCGCGCGCTGCGGGACCTGGTCCCCGGGGCGCAGCTGCGGGTCGCCGGGTCGGATCCCGCGCTGGGCGTGCACCTGCGCGCCTGGTGCCGGTCCCGGGGGCACGAGTACGCGCCGGACCCGGCGGGCGACCACGTCGTGCGGCGGGGGCGCGCCGACCTGCAGCGCTGGGCCGGGGCGGAGCGGGCGGGGGCACCCGGGCCGGAGGGGCTGGTGCGCCGGCCGCCCGCGCACTGGGGGCTGGCCGCCCGCGGGGCGCTGGTGGAGGCCGGCGGGCCCGACGCGCCGTCGTTCGACCTCGACGACCGCGACGTGGTCTGGGCCGATCTCGCCCCGCGGCTCTACGCCCACGCCGCCGCCGCGCAGTGGGATCCGCAGACCGCGGTCGACTGGTCCGCCGGCACCGCGCTGCCGGCGGAGATCGAGGCCGCCGTGGTGCAGGTGATGACCTACCTGGTGGAGAACGAGCAGGCCGCGCTGGTGATCCCGGCGCGGCTGCTCGCCCGCGTGCACCCGCACTTCCGCGAGGTGCAGCAGCTGCTCGCGGTCCAGGCGGCCGACGAGGCCCGGCACGTCGAGGTCTTCACCCGGCGGGCGCTGCTGCACGGCGGGGAGATGGGGACCTCCTCGGCCGGCGGGCGGGCGTCGCTGACCACGCTGCTGGCCGAGCCGGACTTCTCGCTGGCCTCGTTCCTGCTCTCGGTCCTCGGCGAGGGCAGCTTCCTGGGGCTGCTCGGCTTCCTCGACGAGCACGCCCCGGACCCGGTCACCCGCCGGGTCACCCGGCTGGCCCGGACGGACGAGGCCCGGCACGTCGCCTTCGGGGTCGCCCACCTCGAGCACCAGGCGGAGCGGGACCCGGCGCTGCGGGGCCGGCTGCGGGCGGCGGTCGAGCGGCGCCACGACGCGCTGATCGACACGGCCGGGCTGAACGCCGACGTGTTCGACTCCCTCGTGCTGCTGGCGGCGGGGGAGTGGAGTCCGGCCGCGGTGGCCCGCGGTCACGCCGCCGTGGCGACGCTGCAGGACGCGATGGACGAGGGACGGCGACACCGCCTGGTCCGGCTGGGGTTCCCGGCCGACGAGGCCGCCGAGCTCTCCGCGCTGCACACCCGCAACTTCATGTGAGCCCGGCCGCGGCGGCCCGGACCGACGCGGCCGGGCGGCACGACCGGCGGTGTCGCACCGTGGGGTCGCCGTGCGGTCGGCCGTGGGATCACTGCGGGCGCAGTCCGACGAGGGGCAGCTCGCGGGCGAGGCGCCACCGCTGGGCCGTCGTCCCCCGGTAGGTCCAGCCGACCAGGGCGGAGAGCACCCGGTGGAGCACGGGGGTGAGGATCCGGTTGCGGCGCTCGTAGGCACCGAGCACGACCACCGCCTCGGCCAGGTCGAGGTCGCGGGCCCGGGCCGGGAAGCGGTGGCGCCCGACCGTCACGGCCACGGGGGTCCGCGCGCGCACGTTGCGATACCAGTCCGCGCCGCGCCCGAAACCGGACACCACCACGTACTCGCCGGTCGTGCGGTCGTGGTGCACGACCTCGAGGACGGTGTCGTAGGTCCGGCCGCTGCGGCGCCCGGTGTGGGTCAGCTGCAGGAACCGCTCGCCGAGCAGGCCCCCGAGGCCGTGGGCGTAGAGCCGCCGCGGCAGTCGGAGGAGGATGCGGAGCCAGCGGGGTGATCGGGCGGGCGTCACGCGGCACCTCCGGTCGGGGGGACGAGGCGGTCGTGCGGGCACGGGCGGTCGTGCGGGTGCGGGCCCAGCTACGGGGGGTGCGCCGGTGCGCAGGGTAGGGGGCGGGCCGGGCGGTCGACCTGACGATCGTCTTCCGATCGGCCGGCGGTCCCGGCTCCGGGGGACCTGTCGATCTCCTGACGGATGCCCGGGGGTGACCGTCCGAGGGCCGTCACCCCGTTCTACGACCAGTACCGCAGGCCGGTGCGGTCGGGGGAGATCGCACCGGTGATGACGGCGGCGATCCTGGCGTCGAGGACCGCCGGTTCTCCGAGCACGGCCGCGCCCGCCGGGACCTGGTTCGACGCCATGCGGGAGCTGCACCGGGATCTGCCCGTGGTCGACCTCCCGGACCCGGCCCCGGCGCTGCTGCGCGGCCGCATCGACCGCTGACCGTCCCGCCCCGCCGAACCGTCCCGCCCGCTGATCCGTCCCGCCCGAGGTGGCTCACACCCGGCCGTGCGGCACGACCACCGTCGGGCCGCGGCGGGTCGGGGGGCCGGCCGGTCCCCGCAGCCGGTCGAGCAGATCGCGGCGGCGGAGCAGCGCGCAGATCCGCTCCCGCACCTCGGAGAGGTGGAAGGGGGTGCGGACGATGTCGTCCGCGCCCGCCGCGAGCACCCCGGCCGCGTCCCGGATGTCGTCGCTCGAGCTGAGGACCAGGACCGGGACGGCACTGGCCCGGCGGATCTCCCGGCAGACCGCGACGCCGTCCGCGCCGGGGGTCATCTGGTCGAGGCAGACGAGGTCGACGTCGCCGGCCTCGACGACCGCGAGCCCGGCCGCACCGCTCGGCGCACCGGCGACGGCGAAGCCGAACCGCTCCAGGCCCAGCGCCATGAGTTCGAGGCTGGGCGCGTGGTGGTCGATCACCAGGATCCGCTCGCGCACGGCACTGACTGCCACGGACCGCGGGAGCCGAACCTGACGAACACCTGACGGCCCCAGGACGGGAGACGCGCGCGGTGCCCGCCGGTCGATCGTCAGGTGACCGTCAGGTCGTGCGCATGTACCTCCCCCGGCGCGCGGAGGACTCTCGGGAGCAGGAGACGACCGGCCCCCCGAGGACGACCGGCCCCCGAAGGCAGAGGAGACACCATGGCCCCCGCGACGAGGCTCCCCGTCCACCCCGGCGGCCCGGGCGGGACCCGCACCGACCTCCGGCACGACATCCGGCTGCGGAGCGCGCTCGTCCTGCTCGTGGGCGCCTGGCTGGCGGTGAGTCCCCTCGTGCTGCCGTTCGGCGGGCCCGCCGGGACGTGGAGCCAGGTCGGCGTGGGGACGGCGCTCGTGGTGCTGGCCGCGGTGCGCGTGGCCCGGCCCGTCCGGACCGCGCCGCTGGGGCTGCTCAACGGCGCCCTCGGGGTGTGGGTCGTGGTGTCGGTGTTCGCGCTGCACCTGCAGACGGTGTCCGCCCCCGCGTGGACCAGCAACTTCTTCCTCGGCACGCTGGTGGTCCTGCTGGCCGTCAGCGGGGCGGTGGCGTGTTCCTTCGCCGCCGCCGCGGCGCCGTTGCGGGTCCGGCTCGCCCGCCACGTCCACCGCTGACCACCACTGATCGTCCGCTGATCCGGGCGGGCGGTCACTCTCCGGTGGAGCCGATGGTGACCGTCGGGGACACGGTGTCCGTGCCCCGGGCCACGGTCATCGGGACCTGCTGCCCCGGGTCGGTGCGGCGCAGCCCGCCCAGCAGGTCCTCGACGGTGTCCACCGGCTGCCCGGCGAACCCCGTGATCACGTCGCCCGCGCGCACGCCGGCCGCGGCGGCCGGTCCCTGCGGGTCGACGGCCAGTACCAGCGCCCCCTGCGGCGCCGGGACGCCGAGCGCCTGCCGGATGTCGTCGGTCAGCCGTCCCAGCGACACCCCGAGGTACGGGTGCGTCGCGAAGCCCTTCTCCAGGAGCTGGTCGGCCACGGAGGTCGCCGTCGCGGCGGGGATCGCGAAGCCGAGGGACACCGCCCCGGTCTGCGGCGGCAGGTAGGCCTCGTTGATCCCGATCACCTGCCCCGAGGCGTCGATCAGGGCGCCGCCGGAGTTGCCCGGCGAGATCGCGGCGTCGACCTGGATGAGGTCGACGAGCGCGCGACCCTGGGTCGCCGAGCCGGGCACCTGGCGCCCCACCGCCGAGACGATGCCGAAGGTGACCGTGTTCTCGAGACCGAGCGGGCTGCCGATGGCGAGCACCGCGTCCCCGGGCCGGGGCAGCTCGGGCCGGTAGGTCGGCACGGGCAGGTCACCGCGGTCGGAGCGGATCACGGCGAGGTCGGTGCTGCGGTCCGTGGCGATCAACGTGCCGGTCGTGGAGGTGCCGTCGGCGAAGTCGATCCCCACCTCGGCGCCGTTGGTGAGGTCGGCGACCACGTGCTGGTTGGTGAGGACGACGTCGGGCCGGTACACGACACCGCTGCCCAGTCCGGAGCCCACCCGCACCGTGACCACCGACGGCTCGAGCCGGGCGACGACGTCCGCCAGACCGGTCGCGAGCGGCCGGCTCGGCGCGGAGGGCGCGGCCGTCGTCGCCGGTGGCGCGGTGGCGGTGCAGGCGCCGAGGGCGAGGACGGCCGCGAGCACGGCCGGCAGGGCGACACGGACACGGCTCGCGCGGGACGGCATACCCGCCCTGTTCCCGGCCGGTGCGCCGGACAGCCGTCCGGTTCCTGACGGTTTCCTGACGATCCCGGGCCCGCCCGCGGCTCACCGGCCGGGCGCGTGCACCCGGCCGTAGGCCCGGAGCACGTCGCGGTGGTCGAGCCAGCCCACGAGCCGGTCGTCGGCGAGGACGGGCAGACCGGTGGTCTCGTGGTCGGCGAGTGCCCGCAGCGCGTGCTGCAACGAGTCGCCGCCGCGCAGCGCCGGGAGCGCCGTGGCCCGGGCGCCCGCGGTGTCGCCGTCCCGGTCCCCGGGATCGAGCTCGGCGGTGACGACGGCGCCGCGGTACCGGCCGTCCGGGTCGTTGACCGGCAGCGCTCCGTACCGTGCGGTGCCGAGCAGGGGCACCAGGTCGTCGACCGCCGTCCCGGCCGCCACCGTCTCGGGAGCCCGGCGCATCGCCTCGCTCACCGTGAGGGTACGCAGCGCGGCGTCCGCGGTGCGGTCCGCGTCGATGTCGACCCCCCGGCGCAACAGCTTGAGGGTGTAGATCGTGTCGCGGGAGATGAGGTGGCTCAGCCCGGTGGCGAGGGCGACGGCGGCCAGCAACGGCAGGATGATCGCGTACTGGCCGGTGAGCTCGAAGACGATCAGTGCGGCCGCGATGGGCGCGTGGGACGCGGCGGCGAAGACCGCGGCCATGCCGACGAGGCCGAACGCGCCGGGGGACAGGTCCAGCCCCGGGAAGGCGGCCTGGGCGGCGATGCCGAAGGCGGTCCCGAGCATTCCCCCGACGAACAGCGCCGGCGCGAACACCCCGCCCGAACCGCCGATGCCGATCGTGAGGCTGGTCGCCACCATCTTCCCGACGAGCAGCAGGAGCAGGAACCCGACGGCGTAGCGGCCGGAGATGCCGGCCTCGAGGACCGGGTAGCCGACGCCGTACATCTGCGGCAGCGCGAGCAGCACCCCGCCCAGCAGTACCCCGCCGACCGCCGGGCGCAGCCATTCGGGGCCGCGCCAGACGTGGTCGCACAGGTCCTCGATCAGGTAGAGCACGCGGGCGAAGCCCCAGCCGACCACCCCGGCGACCAGGCCCAGCACCCCGTAGAACGGGAACTCCGCGGCGGAGCCGAGCGAGTACGCGGGCAGCTGCAGGATGTGGTCGTTGCCGACGAGCACCCGCGCCACCACGTTCGCGGTGACCGAGGAGATCACCACGATGCCGAAGGCCTCCGCGGTGAACGCACGCAGGATGATCTCGAGGGCGAAGAACACCCCGGCGATGGGAGCGTTGAAGGTCGCGGAGATCCCGCCGGCCGCACCGCAGGCCACCATGAGCCGCAGCCGGTGGTCCGGCACCCGCAGCCACTGCCCGATCGACGAACCGAGGGCGGAGCCGATCTGCACGATCGGCCCCTCGCGGCCGACCGACCCACCGGTGCCGATGCACAGCGCCGAGGCGAGCGACTTGACCGCGGCGACCCGGGCCGGGATCCGGCCGCCGTTGCGGGCGACCGCGACCATCACCTCGGGGACGCCGTGGCCCCGGGCCTCCGGCGCGAAGCGGTACACCAGCGGTCCGTAGAGCAGGCCGCCGACGACCGGGGCGAGGAGCAGGAACCAGGGCCCGAGGGCGGGCAGGTGCAGGCTCGCGACGCGACCGGCGTCGCTGTAGTCGTCGCGGCCGGTGACGAGGTTCGTGATCCCGAGGATCAGGTACCGGAACACCACGGCACCGAGCCCGGCCCCGGCCCCGATGATCAGGGCCAGACCGACGAGCCCGGACTGGCTGCCGACCAGCCAGCCGTGGAGCCGGCGCGCGCCGGTCGCGGGCAGGGTGACGACGGCGCTCACGGCAGCACCGCCCACTCCGGCTCCGGCACCTCGCCGGCGGCCTGCGCGAAGGCGTGCAAGGCCCCCGCCGTCGCGGTCCGGTCGGCCTCCGGCATCGACCCGAGCAGCCCGCCCAGCTCCGCACGGCGGCGCCGCGTCACCTCGTCCACCAGCGCGCGGCCGCGGCCGCTGAGCGCCACCCGCACCGCGCGCCGGTCCTCCGCGGCGCGGTCGCGCTCGACGAGGCCCTTGGCGACCAGGCGATCGCACATCCGCGTCGCCGTCGACGGGGTGACGGCGAGCGTGTGGGCCAGGTCCGCCGGCCGCTGGGCGCCGCGCTGGCCGAGCACGATGAGCGCCCGGTACTGGGGGAGGGTCACGTCCTCGTCGACCGCGGCCAGCGACCGGGCCACGACGGCCAGCAGGGCGCGGCTCGCGGTCATCACCGCGTCGACCAGGTCTTCGATGGGGGCGTGCGCCTCAGATCGTTGCACTCAGACATTATTGCACTAGGCAATTCACCCGCCGCAGCGTGCCGGGGTGAGGGTTTGCGGCCGACCGGCAGTGGTCCGCGGGCCGTCCGCGGCCCACGATGGTCTCCCGCACCCGAAGGAGCCGGCCGTGATCCTCGTGACGGACGTCCACACCCACTACGTCCCCCGCGGCTGGCCCGCGCTGCCGGGGACCGGCGCCCGTCCCGCGCTGCGGGTCGACGGCCCGGCGACGGCCACGATCATGCTCGGCGAGCGGCCGTTCCGGACCGTGACCGACGCGGCGTGGAACGCGGAGGTCCGGCTGGCGCACATGGACGCGCACGGCGTCGACCGGCAGGTGCTCGCACCGACCCCGGTCCTCTTCGCCTACGACCAGCCGGGCGACGCGGCCGCCCGCACCGCCGCCCTCTTCAACGACCTCGCGCTGGAGATCGCGGCGGGTGCGCCCGGCCGGCTGCTGCCGTTCTGCCAGGTCCCGCTGCAGGACACCGACGCCGCCTGCCGGGAGCTGGACCGGGCCGTCGCGGCCGGCCACCTCGGCGTCGAGATCGGCAACCACGTCGGCGACCGCGACCTCGACGACGCCGGGATCGTGACCTTCCTGCAGCACGCGGCCGCCCTCGGGGTCCCCGTGTTCGTGCACCCGTGGGACGTGCCACGGACGCCGCGGACCGGCCGGTGGATGGCGCAGTGGCTGGCCGGGATGCCGGCCGAGACCCACCTGTCGCTGCTGGCGATGGTGCTGGGCGGGGTGTTCGACCGGATCGGGCCCGAGCTGCGGATCTGCTTCGCCCACGGCGGCGGGTCGTTCCCGTTCTGGGTGGGCCGCATGGACAACGCCTGGCGCGAGCGGCACGACCTCGTCGGCACCTCGGCGAAGCCGCCCTCCGGCTATCTGGACCGGTTCCGCGTCGACTCGGTGGTGTTCGACGAGCGCGCGCTGCGCCTGCTCGTCGACACCGTCGGCGTCGAGCGGGTGCTGCTGGGCACGGACTACCCGTACCCGCTGGGGGAGCGGGCGCCGGGGTCGCTGATCCGCGGGGCGTCGTTCCTCCGTGACGACGAGCGTGCGCTCCTGCTGGGCGGGAACGCCGCCGCGTTCCTCGGGCTGCCGGCCGCCGTCCCCGACCCGGTCGTCGGCGAGGTGACGACGTGAGCGCCGTCGTGGCACCGGTCGGGGAGGACCACGCCCGTCACCTCGACGCGGCCGACCCGCTCCCCGCGCGGCGCGCCGAGTTCCACGTCCCGCCCGCCGCGGCCGGGCCCCACCCGGAGGCGGCCTACCTGGCCGGCAACTCGCTGGGCCTGCAGCCCCGGGCCGTGCGCGCGGTTCTGGAGGAGGAGCTGGCCGACTGGGCGCGGCTCGGGGTGGAGGGGCATCTCGAGGCCCGGCGGCCCTGGATGCCCTACCACGAGTTCCTGCGCGACCCGGCGGCGCGGCTCGTCGGGGGCCTGCCGGCCGAGACGGTCGTGATGAACTCGCTGACGGTGAACCTGCACCTGATGATGATCAGCTTCTACCGGCCGACGCCGGCGCGGTACGCGATCCTCATCGAGGACGGTGCGTTCCCCTCGGACTCCTACGCGGTGGCGAGCCAGGCCCGGCTGCACGGTCTCGACCCGGCCGAGGCGGTCGTCCGGCTGCGCCCGCGCCCGGGGGAGGACGACCTGCGCACCGAGGACGTGCAGGGGTTCCTGCGCGCCGAGGGGGACCGGGTCGCGCTGGTGCTGTTCGGCGGGGTCGACTACCTGACGGGCGGGCTGGCGGACATTCCCGCGATCACCGCGGCCGGCCGGGCCGCCGGGGCGGTGGTCGGCTGGGACCTGGCGCACGCGGCCGGCAACGTCCCGCTGCGGCTGCACGACTGGGGGGTCGACTGGGCGGCCTGGTGCCACTACAAGTACGTCAACGCGGGGCCGGGGGCGGTCGCCGGGTGCTTCGTGCACGAACGCCACCTCGCCGATCGTGGCCTGCCCAGACTGCAGGGGTGGTGGAGCACCGATCCCGCGACGCGGTTCGCGATGGGCCCGGAGGTCGACCCGGTCGACACCGCGGACTCGTGGCAGCTGTCCAACCCGCCGATCCTGGCCCTGGCGCCCGTGCTGGCCTCGCTGCGGATCTTCGACGACGTCGGCATGGAGGCGTTGCGGGCGAAGAGCCTCCGGCTCACCGGCTACCTCGCCGGGCTGCTCGACGCCCTGCTCGAGGGGCTGCCGGCCCGCGTCGTCACCCCGGCCGACCCCGCCCGCCGCGGGGCCCAGCTGTCGGTGCGGATCGCCGGTCCGCCCGCCGGCGAGGTGTGCCGCCGGCTGCGCCACGAGCACGGGGTGATCGCCGACGCGCGGCAGCCCGACGTCGTCCGGCTCGCGCCCGCGCCGCTGTACTGCACCCACCATGACGCCTGGCGCGCCGCGACCGCGCTCGCGGCCGTCCTCGGGGGGCCCCGGCGTGGGTGAGGTGACGTGGGACGGCGAGCCGGTCGGCCGGGTCGCGGTCGTCGGCGCGGGGCCGGCGGGCTGCCTGCTCGCCGCCTTCCTCGGCCGCCGCGGCGTGGCCGTCGACCTCTACGAGCGGCGGCCCGATCCCCGCGCGGGCGGTGCCGAGCGGGGCCGCTCGATCAACCTGGCGATCTCCGCCCGCGGCCTCGACGCGCTGGGCCGGGTCGGGCTCGCCGAGCAGGTGCTGGCCGAGGCACTGCCGATGCGCGGCCGGGCCCTGCACCCGGTGTCCGGCGGGCCGGGCTACCAGCCGTACTCCGCGGACGGCACGCGGGCGATCCACTCGATCAGCCGCGCCCGACTCAACCACGCCCTGCTCGACCGCGCCGAGGCGACCCCGGGCGTCGCCCTGCACTTCGCGCACCGGCTCGAGACGGTGGACCCGGCCACCGGCCTGCTGACCTTCGCCGGCCGGGGCGAGCGCCGGGCCGGGGTGGTCGTCGGGGCCGACGGCGCGTACTCCGCGGTGCGCCGGGCGGTCCAGTTCGCCGAGGGGTTCGACTTCGCCCAGGAGTTCCTGCCGCACGGCTACAAGGAGCTGACGATCCCGGCGACCGCGGCCGGGGACTTCGCGCTGGACCCCGGCGCCCTGCACATCTGGCCGCGCGGCTCGTCGATGATGATCGCGCTGCCGAACACCGACCGGTCGTTCACCTGCACGCTGTTCTGGCCCAGGGAGGGGCCCGGCGGGTTCGCCGGGCTGGACACCCCGGAGAGGGTCACGGCCTACTTCGCCGCCCACTATCCCGACGCCGTGCCGCTGCTGCCCGACCTGGTCGACGACTTCCTGCACAACCCCGTCGGGTCGCTGCTCACCGTGCGCTGCTCGCCGTGGGTGCGCGGGCGGGTCGCCCTGCTCGGCGACGCCGCACACGCGATCGTCCCCTTCTTCGGGCAGGGCGCGAACTGCGCGTTCGAGGACTGCGTCGAGCTCGACCGCTGCCTCGACGACGCCGGCGGCGACCTGGCCCGCGCGCTCGACCTGTACCAGCGACGGCGCAAGGCGAACACCGACGCCATCGCCGCCATGGCACTGGAGAACTTCGTGGAGATGAGCGAGAAGGTCGCCTCACCGGCCTTCCGGTGGGCGACCCGCGCCCGGCACGCGCTGGAGCGCCTCGTGCCCGGCTACGTCTCCCGCTACGAGCTCGTCTCCTTCACCACCATCCCGTACGCCGAGATCGACGGCCGGGTCCGCCGGCAGGACCGGATGGTCGGCGCCGCCGCACTCGCCCTCGCCGGCGGCACCGCCCTCCTCGGCCGGTGGGTCAGGTCGCGATCCACCCCGTCCCGTCCCCCGCGCACCCGGGGCGGGTAGAGCTCACCCTCGCCGCTTCCGCGGCGTCGTGCCTCCGGCCCCGCGCCCGCCCCGATCACGCTCGACGCCGGTGCACCGACAGGCTGCGGCCCGCTCCCGGCCGGCCGCCGCGCGAGCGGCGGTACGGTCGGGCCATGCTCGCGCGGGCGTGGGGAATGGGCCGGTCACTGGCGATGTACCACGGCATCCCCGGCCGGCACCGGCAGCTGGTCCGGTTCTACTCGCAGTTCCTCACGCCGGGCGAC
This sequence comes from Pseudonocardia oceanicola, assembly GCF_047200735.1. Taxonomy (NCBI): domain Bacteria; kingdom Bacillati; phylum Actinomycetota; class Actinomycetes; order Pseudonocardiales; family Pseudonocardiaceae; genus Pseudonocardia; species Pseudonocardia oceanicola. The sequence goes on along the minus strand of NZ_JBJZON010000024.1, from coordinate 91,478 downwards.
CTCGCGCTCGACGTCGGCGCGCACGTCGGCAGCCGGGTCCGCGCGTGGCGGCGGATCGGCGCCCGGGTGGTCGCCGTCGAGCCGCAGCCGGACTGCGTGCGGGTGCTGCGGCTGTTCTTCGGCCGCGATCCGGAGGTGACGATCCTGCCCGGCGCGGTCGGGGCCGAGGCCGGGCGGGCGCGGATCGGCGTGTCCTCCCGCACGCCGACGGTGTCGTCGATGTCGCCGGAGTGGATCCGCACCGTCTCCGCCGATTCGGGGTTCTCCTGGGTGCGGTGGGACCACGAGGTCGAGGTCGACGTCGTGACGCTCGACGACCTCGTGGACACCTACGGCGTCCCGGCCTTCTGCAAGATCGACGTCGAGGGCTTCGAGGTCGAGGTGCTGCGCGGCCTGGGTACACCGCTGCGCGCGCTGTCCTTCGAGTACCTGCCGCCGGCGCACGACGCCGCGCTCGCCGCGCTCGACCTCGTGGAGGGCCTCGGCGCGTACACCTACAACTACTCGCCCGTCGAGACCCTGCGCTTCGCGAGCGCGCGCTGGCTCGACGCCGACGGGCTGGTGCAGCTGTTGGAGCGGGTCCGCCCGCTGGGCCGCTCCGGCGACGTCTACGCCCGGCTCGCCGCGTCCGGGTAGCCGGCGCCTCCTCGCCGGGTGTGGTGCCTCGCCGGAGGTGAGCGGGCCCGGGGCCCCCGCTCCGCGGGGCGCGGTCAGCGCACGACCGTGACCCGGTCGAGCACCTCCAGCAGGTGTTCGTAGGGCTGGCCGACGGCGCGGGTCATGCCGAGCTCGCAGGTCCGGTTGCAGGAGGCGTAGGCGTCGAACGACCGGCCGGCGAGCTCGGCGGCCTGGGGTGCCGTGGCGGCGGCGGTCAGCTCCGGGTGGAGCAGGCCGCGGTCCCCTGCGAAGCCGCAGCAGCCCCAGGTGGCCGGGACGGTGACCGAGCGGGCGACGGCCGTGGCGACCGTGCGCAGCGGGCCGTCGAGTCCCATCCGGACCGCCGAACAGGTGGGGTGCAGGGCGAGCGAGCCGAGCGGGGTGATCGTCAGCCGGTGGAGCAGCTGCTCCGCGGTGAAGGCGACGGCGTCGACCACCCGGATCGCGGAGTACCGCTCGTCCCCGGCATCGGCGACCAGACCGCGGAGGCCCTCGGTGCACGAGGAGGCGTCGCCGACGACCGGGATCTCGCCGGCTCGGGTGGCCTCCCACAGGGCCGGCAGCACCCGGCGGGCCATCTCGGCGTACCCGTCGGTGAGGCCCTTCGACTTCCACGGCGTGCCGCAACACAGGGAGGCCACCCCGGCGGGCCGGGTGAGGACGACCCCGGCCCGGGCGCAGAGCCGCTCGAACGCGGCGCCGGCGCCGTGCTCCCCGGAACGTCCCCCGCCCGCCGGGCCGAACATGGAGCCGGTGCAGGAGGCGAACAGCACCGCGTCGGCGTGCGGGCGGGCCGTGTCGGAACGCGGCCGGCCGCCGCGGGGCAGCTCGGGGGACCAGGCGGGCAGGACCTCCGGGTCGATCACCCGCCGCCCGAGCGCGGTGGCGCCCGCGGTGAGCCGGTCCGGGAGGGCGTCGGCGGCGGTCAGGGCGGTGGCCGCGGCGCGGGTCGTGCCCGCCCAGTGCTTCGCCGCGACGGCCCAGCCGCGTTGCGCGAGCGGGCCCGCCTGCTCGGCGCGCAGCCGTTTCACGAGGTCCCCCGTGTTGATCAGGACCGGACAGGCGGTCTGGCACATCCCGTCCGCGGCACAGGTGTCGAGGCCGTCGTAGGAGTAGTCGCGCTCGAGCTCGGCCAGCACCGCGGTGTCGCCGGCCTCCCGGGCCCGTTGCATCTCCCGGCGCAGCACGATGCGCTGCCGCGGGGTGGTCGTCAGGTCCCGGCTCGGGCACACGGGCTCGCAGAACCCGCACTCCACGCAGCGGTCGACCTCCTCCTCGACGGGCGGGGCGCTCTTGAGGTGGCGCAGGTGGCCCTCCGGGTCCTCGTCGATCAGCACCCCGGGGTTTAGCACGCCGCGCGGATCGCACAGCCGCTTGATCTCGCGCATGATCTCGTAGAGCTCGTCGCCGTACTGGCGGCGGACGAACGGGGCCATCATCCGGCCGGTGCCGTGCTCGGCCTTGAGCGAGCCGCCGTGGCCGAGGACCAGGTCCACCATGTCGTCGGTGAACCGGGCGAACCGGTCGAGCGGGACGTCGCCACCGAGCCGCTCGGTGAGCATGAAGTGGATGTTGCCGTCCTTCGCGTGCCCGAAGGTCACGGCGTGGTCGTAGCCGTGCTTGTCGAACAGCCGGCTCAGCGACTCGCAGGTCGGCAGCAGCGCCGGTACGGGCACGACCACGTCCTCGAGCAGGGCGGTCGTGCCGGTCGGGCGGGCACCGGCGACCGTGGCGTAGAGGCCCTTGCGGATGTGCCACAGGGCGGCCCGCGGGGCCGGGTCGGCGGCCAGTGTCCGGGGGCCGATGACGGGCAGGGTGCCCAGCACGCCGGTGGCGGCCCCGGCCAGCTCGTCGGCCTCCCGCGGGGTAGCGGCCTGGTACTCCACGAGCAGGGCGGCGTGCCGGTCGACGTCCAGCGACCGCAGCGTCACGTCCGCCCGCGGGTCGGTCTGCCCGACCCGCAGCGAGGTCGCGTCGAGCAGCTCGACGGTGGTCGCCCCGGTGCCGACGATCTCCGGGAGCGCGCCGGTCGCGCCGGCGAGATCGGCGAAGACCAGCAGCCCGGTCCGGGCGTGCGGGAGCAGCGGCACGGTGCGCAGCACGATCGACGCGATGAACGCCAGCGTGCCCTCGCTGCCCACCACGAGGTGGGCCAGGACGTCGGCCGGGCGGGTGTGGTCGAGCAGCGAGTTCAGCCCGTAGCCCATGGTGTTCTTCATCGCGAACTGCTGCTCGACGCGGGCGCGCAGGGCCGGGTCCGCCCGGACCCGGTCGCGCAGCCGGGCCAGCCCGGCGTGCAGCTCGGGTTCGAGGGCACGCAGCCGGTCGTCGGCGTCGGGGGCGGCGGTGTCGAGCACGGTGCCCGAGGGCAGGACCAGCACGAGCGAGTCGAGGGTGGCGTAGCTGTTGGCCGTGGTGCCGCACGCCATCCCGCTGGAGTTGTTCGCCACCACCCCGCCGAGGGTGCAGGCGGACTCGCTGGCCGGGTCGGGACCGATCTTGCGGCCGTGGGGGGCGAGCCGGGCGTTGACCTGGCGGACCGTCGCCCCCGGACCGCTGCGCACCCGGGCGCCGTCGTCGAGCACCTCGATGCCGCGGAAGTGCCGGCGGGTGTCGACGAGGACCCCCTCGGTACCGGCCTGCCCGGACAGGCTCGTGCCGCCCGAGCGGAAGGTCAGCGGGACGCCGGACAGCGCGGCGTCGGCGAACAGCGAGCCGACGGCGGCGGCGTCGGCGGGCACCGCGACGGCCTGCGGGACCAGTGCGAAGTGCGAGGCGTCACGGGACCAGGCGAGCCGGTCGACGAGCCGGGTCCGTAGGTCGGTGGTGGTGGGCACCGGCACCTGCCCCTCGGGTTCGATGATGGGATCGGGTCGAACGGTAGCGCGGCGGGAGGGCGCCGAGCCCGTCGCGGCACGGTCCGTGTGGCGCGGGTAGAACTCCCGGCGTGACGACCCGCGCCGCGCCGAGCTCGATCCTGCTGTGGAACGCGGAGGAGCTGCACGACCCACCCGCGGCGCCCTGTTGTCTCCGCTCGACCCGGGCCGGGTCCCGCGCGGCGGTCTACCGGACGGGGCCGGGCGGGGGCGTCGTCGCGGTCGTCGAGTTCACGTCCGACGCCGAGCCGCGTCCGGAGGGCGGCTGGTACGCCACCGGGACCGTGCGCCCCCTCGCCCGGCCGCTGCCCCGCGCGGAGCTGCTCGCCGACGACGTGCTCGCCCCCGTGTTCCGCCATCTCCGGGGCCGGCGGGGGCTCCCGGAGGCCGCGGCGCAGCGCCTCCTCGCATGTGCCGGGGCCACGCCGTAGCGGAGCACACGGGCGTGCGGACCCGGCGGGCCCCGAGCCGGGGGAGGACCTCCTCGGCGCCAGGACCGCGATCGCCCCGGGCGCCGTGCCGCGCCGCGTCAGCGGCGGGACAGGCGCCGGCGGTTGGCGGTGACCGTGCGGTGGACCGGCGTGAGCCCCTCGGCATGGGCTCACTCCCCGACGGCCGCTGCCTGCTCCCGGGCACGCAGGTCCTTGCGGAGGATCTTCCCCGAGGCGGACTTCGGGATCGCGTCGACGAACTCGACCACGCGGACCTTCTTGTACGGGGCGAGCCGCTCGGCCACGTGCGCCATGACGTCGTCGGCGGTCAGCGTGACCCCCTGCTGCCGCACGACGAAGGCCTTCGGCACCTCCTCGCCCTCGGCGTCGAGCACCCCGATCACGGCGGCGTCGGCGATCCCGGTGTGGGTGAGGAGCACGGCCTCGAGCTCGGCGGGCGGCACCTGGTAGCCCTTGTACTTGATCAACTCCTTGACCCGGTCGACGATCCGGAAGAAGCCGTTCTCGTCGACGGTCGCGACGTCCCCGGTGTGCAGGAAGCCGTCCGCGTCGAGGGTGGCGGAGGTCGCCTCCGGGTTGTTGAGGTAGCCGGACATGACGTTCGGCCCGCGCACCCACAGCTCCCCGCGCTCGCCGGCGCCGACCTCGCGGCCGGTCTGCGGGTCGACGAGCTTGCTCTCGACGTTCGGGATCGCGTACCCCACGCCGTTCAGGTCGTCGTCGGGGTGCCGCTCGTCCATCGAGTGGCTGACGGGGGACAGCTCGGTCATGCCGTAGCCCTGGAGGACGACGCACCCGAGCCGCCGGGCCACCGCGTGCCCGAGCTCGGCGTCGAGCGGTGCGGCGCCGGAGAAGACGACGTCCACACAGGACAGGTCGTGCTCGTCGACCAGCGGGTGCTTGGCCAGGCCGACCGCGATCGGCGGGGCGATGTAGAGCCGGGTGAGCCGGTACTCCGCGACGACGCGCAGGAACTCCGCCATGTCGAAGCGCGGCATCGTGACGACGGTGGCCCGGCGGTGCAGCCCGTGGTTCATCATCACCGTCATGCCGTAGATGTGGAAGAACGGCAGGACGGCGAGGATCCGGGTCGTCTCGTCCGTGTTCCCCAGCGGCGTGAACTGCAGCAGGTTCGCCACCAGGTTGCGGTGGGTGAGGATCACGCCCTTCGCGAGCCCGGTGGTGCCGGACGAGTAGGGCAGCACGGCCGTGTCCGTGGGCCCGACCTCCAGGGCCGGTGGCTCCGCGGTGCACGCCAGCAGGTCCCCGAGCGAGGTGTGCCCGTCCGTCGGGTCCAGGGTGACGACGGCGTCGGCGGCCAGCCCGGCCTGCGCGGCCGCCGCGGTCGCCCGGTCCAGGAACGGGGAGACGGTGATCAGCATCCGGGCGCCGGAGTCCGTGAGCTGATGGGCGAGCTCGGCCGGGGCATAGAGGGAGTTGGCGCTGGTCACGATGCCGCCTGCCCGCAGGACGCCCTGGAACACCGCCACCCAGGCCGGCGAGTTCGTCGCGAACAGGGCCACGACGTCGCCCTGGCGGAGGCCGCGCTGGTGCAGCGCCGCGACGATGCGGGTGACCATGCCCGCGAGCTCGTCGAAGGTGACCGACGAGCCGGTCGCGCCGTCGATGAACGCGGGGGCGTCGGCCCGGTCGCCGAAGCCGGCGCCGAAGAGGAACTCGGGAAGCGAGACCTCGGGGATCTCCACGTCGGGGTACGGGCTGCGGATGATCACGCCGCCCCCCGGTCGCGGCGGATGCTCTGGAGCTCGTCCATGATCGCTGCTCTCCTCGTCGAGTGCGGATCGTGCGGGGGTCGGGGGGTCGGGATGCGGGGCGCACCGTGCAGCAGGACGAGCAACCGGTCGCGACCGGCCGTCGTCGGTCCCGCCGCGCTCCGCGTCGCCCACCCGGATGCCGGGCCGTTCGTCCCCCATCCCTCGATCCTGCCCGAGGACCGGCCCCCGGCGCGCGCTCGGTCGCCGGCCTGGCCCGCCCGGGATCACGGCGGACCCGGCGGTGGCGGCCCGGGTGGGGCCGCGCACGGGTGGACGGGGATGCTGGAGCTGCGCAGCGGTCGCCGAACCGTGGTGCCGAGCACGGGCAGCCCGGGCCCGGGAGCCGTGCGACCGGGCCGCGGAACCACCGATGTGCCGGGATCGATGGGCCCCCGACCGGGCGCCCGATCACCGATGATGGTGTGATCTGCTGGTTCCGCGGACCGCGACGGACCGCGACACTGCACAGGACGGTGCAGACGAAACAGCACCCGAACTGTGCACGGAACTACACACGGATCTGCACGCGAACACAGAAGAGGAGTGACAGGTGGCCGACGGCACGACCGAGCTGCCGAAGTCGATCCAAGGGGAGCAGCAGGAGGAGTCGGGGTTCGTCCGGGCCTCGGACGAGGACGTCGACCTGTACGTCGACCGGGTCTCGGACGAGGTACTGGCGTGCCGTGAGCGGGGTAGGCACCTGTTCCCGACGATCCGGCAGGCGGGGATCCACTTCACCGAGGTGGACGACGAGGGGTTGTTCGTCCGCCGCCTGACCTGCACGTGCTGCCTGCTCGCCGTGAAGGTGGAGAGGTGGGAGGGCGTGCGGCAGCGAGGTCGGACGCGGTTCCACCGCGTCGCCTCGAACCTCGAGTACCGGACCGGTCCCGACGGGCAGAGCTACCTCGCCGAGACCGGTCGCGGCCGGATGACGCCGCGGCAGATCGGCGACTCGGTGGCCTCGAAGGCGCTCTCGGGGCAGTCCCTCGCCGCACTGCGCAAGGCCGCGAACCAGGCCGCGCGGGAGGCCGCGAAGGAGTCCGGCGGCTCCTCGCGGCGCACGCGCGCGAGCCGGACCACGCACGAGGCGGGCTGATCGATGGGTATCAGGGAGATCCGGTACTGCGATCTCACGGGCTCGGAGCACGACGTGGAGTCGCACGAGCTCAACATCGACCAGATGCGGGTGCAGATCGACCTCGCGGGGCCGGAGTACCGCAAGCTGCTGCAGCTGCTGCAGCCCTACATCGACGCGGGCCGGGTGGACGCCTCGATCCCGGACCTGCGGTCGAGCGCGAGGCGGGCCGGGCACGCCCCGGTCAGCACGAGCACCGGGCTCACCGCCGAGGAGCGCGAGCAGCTTCGGGAGTGGGCGGAGGAGAAGGGGATCGAGGTCCCCTCGAACAACCGGTTCAAGCGGTCCCTGGTCGAGCAGTGGCGCGAGGAGACCAAGGCGGGGTGACCTGCCGGGGGGCTCCGGAGAACGGGCGCGGAGGTGTCCGGGGACCCCTGGTCCCCGGACACCGCCGCGACGACGTCGGGTGATCAGGCGCGGGCGGCGGGGACCGGGGTTCCCGCCGACGCACCCAGGTCGATCCTGGCGGTCTCGCGGAGGGCCAGGATGCAGGCGATCGTCAGCACGCAGCCGGCCGCGATGATGACGGAGACCGTGGTCGTGCCGGCGCCCCCGGCCAGGACCGAGGCGAAGACGACCGGCCCGATGCCCGCGCCGATCCCGGCGATCTGGTAACCGAGCGAGGCCCCGGTGTAGCGGGCGCGGGTGGAGAACAGCTCGGTGTAGAGCGCGGCGAGCGGGCCGTACATGCACGCGTGCACCACGCCCTGCCCGACGACGACGGCGACCGCGAGCAGGAAGGTCGAGCCGCTGTCGATCAGGGGGAACAGCAGGAACGCCCAGACCGTCATGGCGGCGGCTCCGGCGAGGACCAGCGGGCGGCGCCCGAAGCGGTCCGACAGCGCGGAGAAGCCGATGATGCCGACGATCGCCGCGACCGAGGACACGGTGAGCGCGTTGAGCACGGTCTGCCGCGGGAATCCGGCCTGGACGGCGTAGGAGATCACGAACGTGGTCAGCGCGCCCTGGGCGACGAAGGCGCCGAAGCCGACGCCGATCGACAGGAGCAGGTTGCGCGGGTGGTTGCGCAGCACCTCGAACAACGGCGGCGACGCGGGCTTCTCCCGGGCGGCCTCGGCGAACACCGGCGTCTCCGCGACCCGGGCCCGCACGAACAGGCCGACGGCGAGCAGCACGAGGCTGAGCAGGAACGGGATCCGCCAGCCCCAGGCGAGGAAGGCCTGCTCCCCGGTGGCCCCGGCCGACACCGCCAGCACCAGGGTGGACAGCACCATTCCGCTCGGTGCGCCGGCGTTGGTGAAGCTCGCCCACAGCCCGCGCCGCGACGTGGCGTGCTCGGCGGACATCAGCACCGCGCCGCCCCACTCGCCGCCGACCGCCACGCCCTGCACGACGCGCAGCAGCACCAGCAGCACGGGTGCCCAGGCCCCGACCTGGGCGGAGGTGGGCAGCAGACCGATGAGCGTGCTGCCCACACCCATCAGCGTCATGCTCAGCACGAGCATCCGCTTGCGGCCGATCCGGTCGCCGAAGTGCCCGAACAGGACGCCGCCCAGCGGCCGGGCGAAGTAGCCGGTGGCGAGCGTGCCGAAGCTGGCGACCGTGCCGACGAGCGGGTCGAGGTTCGCGAAGAAGACCTTGTTGAGCACGACGGCCGAGGCCGTGGCGTAGAGCAGGAAGTCGTAGTACTCGATCACGCTGCCGAGGTAGCTCGACAGCACGGCTCGGCGCAGGTTGCTGCGCCGGTCCGGGTGCGGGTGCGTCATTGCGGTGCCCTGTCTGCTGGTGAGAGCGGTGGCCGGCCCGGCGACGTCCGGACCTCGATGGCAGCGATAGTAAGGAGCTTGATACGCGAGGTCAACGGCTGACCCGTCTCAGGTTTCCGAATATCCTCCAGGCATGACACGGTTCGCGGCCCGTCCGGCCGGCCGGCGCGGACAGCGCCTGACCTACCTGGTGAAACGCCTCGAGATGGCCGAGCGCGCGCGGATGGAGGAGGTGCTGCGGCCGCTCGGGGTGACGCTGCACCAGTACACGGCGCTGAGCATCCTCGAGGTCCGCGAGGGGCTGTCGTCGGCGCAGCTGGCGCGCCGGCACGTCGTCACGCCCCAGGCGATGCACCAGCTGATCGCGACGATGGAGCGGGACCGGCTCATCGAGCGCCGCCCCGACGAGGCGAACCGCCGGATCCTGCGTGCGTGGCTGACCGAGCACGGCGTGCAGGTGCTGAAGCAGTGTCACCGGGCCGTCGACGACGTCGAGGAGCGGATGCTCTCCACGCTCACTCCCGAGGAGGCCGTGGCGTTCGGGAGCGCGCTGGAGCGGTGCCTGGAGTCGCTGACACTGCCGTCGGACGGTGATGTGGTCCCGACCGCTTGACGCGGTATCAAGGCCCTTGCTATCAATGGCATATCAAGGAGCCTGACACTCAACGGGGCGGGTCGGTCCCGCCGGTCCGGCCGCAGCACGCTCACGGTGGTGGACTCATGAACCCGACACTCGTCGCCGGCCCGAACGCGGGCCTCGGGACCTGGCCTGCGCGCCGGGCCCGGATCTCCCCGGACCGCACGGCGCTGAGCGACCCGCGCCGCTCGCTGACCTACGCCCAGCTCGCCGACCGGGTGGCGCGCTACGCCGGGGCGCTGCGCCGGCTCGGCGTCGGCCCGGGGGACCGGGTGGCCTACGCCGGGGTGAACGCCCTCGAGGTGTTCGAGACCTTCTTCGCGACGTGGCTGCTCGGCGCGATCGCGGTGCCGCTGAACCACCGCCTCTCCGGGCCGGAGATCCGGTTCGTGCTGGAGGACTGCGGGGCCTCGGTCCTCGTGCACAGCGCCGACACGGACGCGCTGGTCGCGGCCGCGCTCGGCGGGGTGCGCCCGTCGGCGCTGCGGCACGTCGTGGCCGTGCCCCCGGCACGCTGCCCGGCGGGCGGGCGGGACTACGACGGCGAGATCGCGGCCGGCCCGGTACTCGTGGCCGAGCCGGCGGTCTCCCTCGACGACCCCGCGCTGATCCTCTACACGTCCGGGACGACGGGCCGTCCCAAGGGCGCGGTGCTGACCCACGCCACCATGACCTGGAACACCGTCAACTTCCTGGCGCACGTCGACGTGCTGGGCACCGACCGGGCGCTCTGCATCGCCCCGCTGTTCCACTGCGTCGGGCTGGGCCAGGTCACGCTGCCCACGCTGTTCAAGGGCGGCAGCGTGGAGGTGCTGCCCAAGGCCGATCCCGGGCTCGTGCTCGAGCGGATCTCGGCCGGGCGGATCACCGGCTTCTCGGCGGTGCCGACGATGCTGCAGATGATGTGCGAGCACCCGGGCTGGGCGGCCGCCGACCTGAGCTCGCTGACCCTGGTGCAGTACGGCGGCTCGCCGGTCCAGGAGCGCGTCGCGCGGGCCTGGCTGGACCGCGGGGTGCGGCTGATCCAGGGCTACGGCATGACCGAGGCCTCGCCCGGGGTCTCGATGAGCACGTCCGACGGCACCGCCGCCCACCCGACGTCGGTGGGTGTGCCGCACTTCTTCACCGACGTCGCGCAGCTGCGCGACGGGCGCCCGGAGGTCCCCGGCGGCGAGCCGGCGGAGCTCGTGGTGCGCGGGCCGCACGTGTTCGCCGGGTACTGGAACCTCCCCGACGAGACGGCCGCGAGCCTGGTCGACGGGCAGTGGTTCCGCACCGGGGACGTCCTGCGGGTCGACCCGGACGGCTGGGCACACGTCGTCGACCGGGTCAAGGACATGTACATCTCCGGCGGCGAGAACGTGTACCCCGCCGAGGTGGAGGCCGTCGCCGTGCAGCTCGACGCGGTGGCCGAGTGCGCCGTGGTCGGGGTCGCCGACCCGCGGTGGGGGGAGGTCGGCGTGGCCTACGTGCGGGTGCGCGAGGGCGCGGCGCTGACCGAGGCCGAGCTGCGCGCGCACCTGGGGTCCGGGCTGGCCCGGTACAAGCTGCCGAAGTACGTCGAGTTCGTGGCGGAGCTGCCGCGCAACGCCACCGGCAAGATCCGCCGGGTGGACCTGCGCAGGCGTGCGGCGGACGAGCATCCGATCGAACGGGCCGCGGCGGGGTCGCGGCCGGAGGGAGCGTCATGACCAGCGCCGCACCGCAGCCGGGGCAGCCCGCCGCCGAGGGCGTCGAGGCCCTGTTGCCCAGGTCGTTGCAGGTGGAACGACACGGCGAGGTCGCCGTGCTCCGGCTGAACCGGGCCGCCAAGCGCAACGCGCTCGACGACGCGACCGTGCTCGGGATCGAGACCTTCTTCAGCGCGCCCCCGGCCGGGGTGAAGGCGGTGGTGCTCGACGCCGACGGCGACCACTTCTGCGCCGGCCTGGACCTGTCCGAGCTGACCGAGCGGGACGCGTTCGAGGGCCTGGAGCACTCGATGATGTGGCACCGCGCGTTCGAGCGGATGGAGCACGGCCGGCTGCCGGTCGTCGCCGTCCTCAAGGGCGCGGTGATCGGCGGCGGGCTGGAGCTGGCGTCGGCCACGCACCTGCGGGTCGCCGAGTCGAGCGCGTTCTACGCCCTGCCGGAGGGGCAGCACGGGCTGTTCGTCGGCGGCGGCGGGTCCGTGCGGGTGCCGCGGCTCGTCGGGGCGCACCGGATGGCCGACATGATGCTCACCGGCCGGGTCCTCGACGCCGAGGAGGGCCAGGCGCAGGGGCTGTCGCACTACCTCGTCGCCCCCGGCGAGGGGCTCGCCACGGCGGTCGAGCTGGCGCAGAAGATCGCGAAGAACTCCCCGGTCACGAACTTCGCGGTGCTGCAGGCGCTGCCGCGGATCGCCGAGGCGAACCCGGCCGAGGGTTACCTGATGGAGTCGATGATGGCCGCGCTGGCGGGCAGCAGCGAGCAGGCGCAGGAGCGGATGCGCGCGTTCCTGGCCGGCCGGGGCGGGCGGGTCCGCCGATGACCGCGGCGCGGGCGGTGGGGACGGAGAGCGCGGACCTGCTGCGCCCCGTCGCCGACGACGTCCGGGAGACCACCGAGATCGGCCGCTTCCTGGGGTGGCTGGAGCGGGAAGGCGGGCCGGCGTTCGAGGACTACCCGTCGTTGCACCGGTGGTCGGTCGACGACCCGGAGGCCTTCTGGTCCGCCGTCGCCGGGTTCTTCGGCGTCCGGTTCGCGACCCCGCCCGACCGCGTGCTCGGCCGCCGGGAGATGCCGGGCGCGGAGTGGTTCCCGGGCGCCGCGCTGAACTACGCCGAGCACGCCGTCGGCCTGCTCGACACCGGTGCCGACGACGGCGAGGTCGCCGTGCTGGCGTACTCGCAGACCCGCGACCGGCAGGAGCTGACCTGGGGCCGGCTGCGCGAGCAGGTGGCCCGCGCCCGCGCCGGGCTGGAGCGGCTCGGCGTCGGCCGCGGTGACCGGGTGGTCGCCTACCTGCCCAACGTCCCGGAGGCCCTGGTGGCGTTCCTGGCCACCGCGAGCCTCGGCGCGGTGTGGGCGAGCTGTGCTCCCGAGTTCGGTGCCCGCAGCGTCGTGGACCGGTTCGGGCAGATCGAGCCGACCGTGCTGCTCACCGTGTCCGGGTACGGCTACGGCGCCAAGGAGGTCGACCGCCGGGAGCAGGTGGCCGAGATCCGCGCCGGGCTGCCGACCGTCGAGCACGTCGTGCACGTCCCGTACGGCCCGCACGAGCTGCCGGGCACGCTCGGCTGGGCGGACCTGCTCGCGGAGCCCGGCGATCTCGCGTTCGACCCGGTGCCCTTCGCGCACCCGCTCTACGTCCTGTTCTCCTCGGGGACCACCGGCAGGCCGAAGGCGATCGTGCACTCGCACGGCGGGATCCTGCTGGAGCACCTGAAGAACCACGGGCTGAGCTGGGACCTGCGGGCCGGCGACCGGATCCTGTGGTTCTCGACCACCGCGTGGATGATGTGGAACGCGCTGGTCTCGTCGCTGCTCGTGCGTGCCTCGATCGTGATGATCGACGGCAACCCGCTGTACCCGGACATCCGCTGGCAGTGGCGGCTCGCGGCCGAGACCGGGGCCACGCTGATGGGCGCGAGCCCCGGCTACCTGATGGCCTGCCGCGCCGAGGGCGTGCGGCCGGCGCAGGAGTTCGATCTTTCCCGGGTGCGTCAGATCGGGGCGGCGGGCAGCCCGCTGCCGCCCGAGGGCTACCGCTGGGTGGCCGAGGAGTTCGGGCCGGGCGTGCTGCTCAACGTCGGCAGCGGCGGCACGGACGTCTGCTCCGGGATCGTGCAGGGCAGCCCCCTGCAGCCCGTGCGGGTCGGCGAGATCTCCGGGCCCTGCCTCGGCGTCGACGCGCAGGCGTTCGACGAGCGGGGCGAGCCGGTGGTGGGCGAGCTCGGCGAGCTGGTGATCACCACCCCGATGCCGTCGATGCCCGTCGGCTTCTGGGGCGACCCGGGCGGCGAGCGCTACCGCGCCACCTACTTCGGCCAGTACCCCGGGGTCTGGCGGCACGGCGACTGGGTGCGGTTCTCGCCGTCGGGGAGCGCGGTGATCGCGGGCCGCTCCGACGCGACGCTGAACCGCGGTGGCGTGCGGCTCGGCACCGCGGAGTTCTACCGGGCGGTCGAGGAGCTGCCCGAGGTCGCCGACAGCCTCGTCGTGCACCTCGAGGACCCGGCCGGGGGCAACGGGGAGCTGCAGCTCTACGTCCAGCTGCGCGAGGGGGTCACGCTCGACGACGCGCTCCGCCGGCGGATCTCCACCGCGCTGCGCACCGAGCTGTCGCCGCGGCACGTCCCGGACCGGATCGAGGAGGTGCCGGTGGTGCCGAAGAACCGGACGGGCAAGAAGCTGGAGCTGCCGGCGAAGAAGATCCTGCTCGGCGCGGCGCTCGACGACGTCGCCAGCCGGGACGTGCTCGCCGACCCGTCCTCGCTGGACCCGTTCGTCGCGCTCGCCCGGGGCCGGGCGTGAGCGCGGCCGGGGTCGCCCGGGTCGCCGTCGTCGGCACCGGGGTGATCGGGATCAGCTGGGCGGCGCACTTCCTCGCCCGCGGGCTCGACGTCGTCGCGACCGACCCGTCGCCCGGCGCCGAGGAGCGGTTGCGCGCCGAGGTGGCGGCGATCTGGCCGGGCCTGACGCCGGTCGAGGGAGCCTCGCCGGAACGCCTGGCGTTCACCCCGGACCCCGCCCTCGCCGTCGCCGACGCCGACTTCGTCCAGGAGAACGGCCCGGAGCGCGAGGACGTCAAGCACGAGCTGTTCGCGGTGCTCGACGAGGCCGCGCGGCCGGACGTGGTGCTGGCGTCGAGCTCCTCGGGCCTGCTGCCCTCGGTGATCGCCCGCGGCTGCCCGGCGCACCCGGAGCGGGTGGTGATCGGGCACCCGTTCAACCCGCCGCACGTGATCCCGCTGGTCGAGGTCGTGCCGGGGGAGAAGACCGTCGAGGAGGTGGTCGACCGGGCGCTGGCCTTCTACGCCGCCGTCGGGAAGAAGCCGATCCGGCTGCGGCAGGAGCTGCCCGGGCACGTGGCGAACCGACTGCAGGCGGCGCTGTGGCAGGAGGCGTACTCCCTGGTCGAACGGGGGGTGGCGACCGTGGCCGACATCGACACGGCGATCTCGCAGGGGCCAGGGCTGCGCTGGGCGGTACTGGGCCCCTTCGCGAACCAGCACCTGTCCGGCGGGCCCGGCGGGATCGCGCACGTCCTCGAGCACCTCGGCCCGCCGACCGAGAGGTGGTGGCGCGACCTGGGGCAGGTCACGCTCACCCCGGAGCTGGTCGCGGCGCTCGTCGAGGGGGTCGACGCCGAGCTCGACGGGGTGGACCCGACCGAGCTGGCGGCCCGGCGCGACGCCGTCCTCCGCACGCTGCTCGACACCAAGGCGCGGACCGAGCTGCCGTAGGGGGGCCGTCCGGCCCGTGGTCGGGCGGCGGACGGCCCGGCACACTCGCGGTGTGACCACGGTCCGCGGGGCGCAGCCGGTGCTGACCGGGGTCCGGGTCCGCCTCCGTCCGTGGACCGCGGCCGACGCCGACGCCGTGTTCGCCGTCTGCCAGGACGCGGAGATCCAGCGCTGGACGACGGTGCCGTCGCCGTACTCGCGCGACGACGCGGTCCGCTACGTCACCGAGTTCGCCCCGAAGGCCTGGGCGGACGGCGACGCGGTGTTCGCCGTGGTCGACGGCGCCCTCGACCGGCCCGTGGGGAGCATCGGCGCCCACGGGATCCGCGAGGGGGTGGCGCACGTCGGCTACTGGACCGCCGCCGCCGCACGGGGGCGGGGCCTGACCGCCGACGCCCTGCGCACCCTCTCCCGCTGGTGCCTGCGGGAGGCCGGGGTCGCCCGGGTCGAGCTCGTGGTGGACCCCGCCAACACCGGGTCGCGGCGGGTCGCCGAGGCCGCGGGCTTCACCGAGGAGGGCACGCTGCGCCAGCGGCTCGTCGTGCGGGGGCGCCGGATCGACGTCGTCATGTACTCGCTGCTCCCCGGGGACCCCGCCGCGACGGCCCCCTGACCATGACGCCCTGACCACGACGCCCTGACCACGACGCCCTGACCACGACGCCCGGACCACGACGCCCGGCCCACGACGCCCGGACCAGCACGTCCGGCCCACGACGCCCCGGCCGCGACGTCCCGGCCGCGCTCCGCCGGACAACCCCGGGGGTCCGGACCCCGGGTCCTCCGTCCGGGACCCGGGTGACGCCGGGGCCACGACCGTAACGCCGACGCCCCCTGCCCGGAGTGTCCTCCTGCGGGGAGCGGAAGGGCGGGCGGCGTGATCACGAGCGGACGGCCGGGCGAGCCGGCGACGGAGTCACCGGCCCGCCGGGACTCGCGTCGACGGACGGCCCTGGCGCGGCGCACCCGCACCCGCGTGGCCCTGCTCGCCGCGGCCCGCGCCGTGTTCGCCGAGCAGGGCTGGGCCGACACCCGCATGGAGGACGTGGCCCGCGCCGCCGGGGTCAGCCCCGCGACCGCCTACAACCACTTCACCGGCAAGCACGCGTTGATCGGCGCCGCCTACGCGCTGGCCTGGCAGGAGGGGCTCGACGAGACGCCCGCCGACGTCGGGGCCGGCCCGGCACTGCCCGGTGCCCGGACGAGGGCGCTCGCCGTGCACCTGCACCGGATCAGCCGGGTCGCGCGGCGCCACCGCGCGCTCACCGCGGCCTTCGCCTGCGCGGTGCAGGAGTACACCGCCCGGGTCCGGCGCCCACCGTCGCCGGGGGACCCGGACGACCCGAGGCTCTCCACGCCCGTGTCCGAGCGGATCGCGAGCCTGCTCGACGCCGGGCAGCGCAGCGGCGAGCTCGGGCGCCAGCGGGACCCGGCGGACCTGGCCGAACAGCTGACGTTCCTGCTGTTCCTGCGCTGCTTCACCCATCCCGAGGAGGACCCGGACGACACCGCCGCGATGCTCCTCGGCATCGCGCTGGGGGCGCTCCCCGCCGAGCCGGACGCCTGAGTGGACCTGGTGCGGCACACGCCCCCGGTCCGGGTGCGCGCGGATCAGGCCGGCCGGAGGCGGAGCGGCAGCGGCGCCCAGGCGCGCAGGGTGTTGTTGTGGTGGCGGCGGGGCCGGCCGGCGAGCTCGATCGTCTCCACAGCTCCCAGTCCGCGCCGAGCAGCGCGGCCTGGCGGATCATCGGCAGCAGCGGCGTGATCCCGATGCCGCCGCCGACGAACAGGTACCGGTCGGCCGGGCCCAGTCCGGCAGGCGCCGGCCCTCCGGGGCCACGAGCTCCAGCGACACCCACCCCCTCGGCCTCCACACGCTTGGCGGCGACCAGGGCGGTCGCGGTCCCGGCGGGGGCCGGTCGCGGTGCGACGGTCGGAATCGGCGGTGATCACGTGCGGTCCTCCCGGCGGAGGAGAGACGCCGCGGGTTCGGCCGCTCAGGCCACGAGCACCTCGTCGCCGTCGAGGACCCCCACCTGCACGTGGTGCCCGACCACGGTGTGCAGGTCCTCGAGGAACGGCATGGCGGCCTCGCGCAGCGACAGGGTGGGGGAGGCCCGCTGCCGACCGGGATCAGCCCTGGAAGCCCTGCGGGTCCATCCACACGACCTCCCAGTGGTGGCCGTCCGGGTCGAGGAACGAGCGGCCGTACATGAAGCCGTGGTCCTGCGGGTCCTGGGCCTTGGCGCCCCCGTGCGCGAGGGCGGCGTCGGTGATCCGGTCGACCTCGGCCCGGTCGTCCACCCCGAGGGCGAGGATCGCCTCGGTCGCGCCGCCGTCCGCGGTGGGCTTGACGGTGAAGTCGCCGAACCGGGCGCGCGAGAGGAGCATGGCCGAGATCCCGGGCCCGATCTCCAGGGCGAGGGCGTTGTCGTCGGAGAAGTCGGCGTTGAAGGTGTAGCCCAGGGCGGACCAGAACGCGCGGGTGGTCGCCTGGTCCGTGATCGGCAGGTTGACGAAGATCTGTGTGGTGGCCATCGGGGTGCCTCCTCGGTGCGTCGTGATGTCGCAGGGCAGACCGCCGGCGGGGCGGGAACTCATCGGCGCCCGATTCGTCCGGCGCGGTGACGCCGATCACTTTCCGCGGCTCACCGGGGGCGCGGCGTAACCCAGAACCCCCGGTGAGCGGCCGGGACACGACGGTCGCCCGGGTCCGTCCATCGTCCGGTGATCCGGGTGCGGGCTCGCCTGACCGCGGACCTCGACGCCGAGGACGTCGCCGAACGGCCCTATCCGGACGGGTCCGGACCGCAGTACCGTGCTCGCCCGACCACCGGCACGGCCGCCGAGGGAGAGCGATGACCGCCGTCGCACCGCGTCCGATCGAGACCCGGCCCTATCCCGCCCGCCACACGGGCAAGGGCTCGACGTTCGTCAAGATGCTGAAGACGACGGACCCGAAGGACATCGCGATCCTGTACCTGGTCACGTCGTTCGCCTTCTTCATGGCCGGCGGGGCGATGGCGCTGCTGATCCGGGCCGAACTGGCCCGCCCGGGACAGCAGTTCCTGTCCAGCGAGCAGTACAACCAGCTGTTCACCATGCACGGCACGATCATGCTGCTGCTCTACGCCACGCCGATCCTCTTCGGCTTCGCGAACTACATCATCCCGCTGCAGATCGGCGCCCCCGACGTCGCGTTCCCGCGGCTGAACGCCTTCTCCTACTGGCTGTTCCTGTTCGGCGGGCTGACCGTGCTGTCGTCGTTCCTGACCCCGGGCGGCGCGGCGGACTTCGGCTGGTTCGCCTACACCCCGTTGTCCGACGCGATCCACTCGCCGGGGGTCGGGGGCGACCTGTGGATCGCCGGCCTGATCGTCGCCGGGCTCGGGACGATCCTGGGCGGCGTCAACTTCATCACCACGATCATCTGCCTGCGCGCGCCCGGCATGACGATGTTCCGGATGCCGATCTTCACCTGGAACATCTTCGTGACGGCGCTGCTGGTCCTGATCGCCTTCCCGGTCCTCACCTCGGCGCTGTTCGGGCTGCTGATGGACCGGCACCTGGGCTCGCACGTGTTCGACCCGGCCAACGGCGGCGCGATCCTCTGGCAGCACCTGTTCTGGTTCTTCGGCCACCCCGAGGTCTACATCGTGGCGCTGCCGTTCTTCGGCATCGTCACCGAGATCTTCCCGGTGTTCAGCCGCAAGCCGATCTTCGGCTACAAGACGCTGGTCTTCGCCACGATCGCCATCGGCTTCCTCTCGGCGGCGGTGTGGGCCCACCACATGTACGCGACCGGGGCCGTGCTGCTGGCCTTCTTCTCCTTCACGACCTTCCTGATCGCGATCCCCACGGGCATCAAGTTCGTGAACTGGATCGGCACGATGTGGAAGGGCAAGCTGACCTTCGAGACGCCGATGCTGTTCGCGCTCGGCTTCCTCTTCACGTTCCTCTTCGGTGGGCTCACGGGTGTGCTCCTGGCGTCGCCGCCGATCGACTTCATGGTCTCGGACACCTATTTCGTGGTGGCGCACTTCCACTACGTGCTCTTCGGGACGATCGTGTTCGCGACCTACGGCGGGATCTACTTCTGGTTCCCGAAGATGACCGGCCGGATGCTCGACGAGACGATGGGCAAGTTCCATTTCTGGCTGACCTTCATCGGCTTCCACACGACGTTCCTGGTGCAGCACTGGCTCGGCAACGAGGGCATGCCCCGCCGGTACGTGGACTACCTGCCGACGGACGGCTTCACCGTGCTGAACATGATCTCGTCGGTCGGCGCGTTCGTGCTGGGGTTCTCGGTGCTGCCCTTCGTGTGGAACGTCTTCCACAGCTACCGCTACGGCAGGGTGGTCACCGTCGACGACCCGTGGGGCTTCGGCAACTCACTGGAGTGGGCCACCTCCTGCCCGCCGCCGCGGCACAACTTCACCGAACTGCCCCGGATCCGGTCGGAGCGCCCGGCGTTCGAGCTGCACTACCCGCACCTCGTGGCGCGGGCGCGCGCCGAGGCGCACATCGGGGGGCACGCGGCCCCGTCGGAGCGCGCGGCGCAGGGCGTGGGCCGCGAGGAACAGCCCGACGCGGATCCGCGCTCCCGCTGACGACACGGCCCGGGCCGTCCGGTCCGGGGCCGAGGGACTCGAGTGTCGAGGAGGCGACGATGAGCCTCGACGACCGGGGCGTCCGCCCGCTGACCGGCCGTGAGCGGAGGATCCTCGACCATCTCGAGCGGAGCCTGACGAGCGGGCCGGTACCGGACGAACCCGCGCACCACGGCGACGCGGTGCACCGGGCGGACCGGCTGGCCGCCGTCGCCGGTCTGCTGATCCTGTGCGGGATGACCGCCGAGGCGGCGGTCGTCGGCGGTCCGGTCCTGGCCCTGGGCGTCGGTGCGGCGTTCGTGGTCATGGTGGTGGCGTTCGTCCTGGCGGTCCACCGTCGCAGCCGGCACTGACCCGTGCCAGGCGTCGAGGACGAGCCCGGGCGCAACCCCCCTTGCCTTGAATCACCTGGAGATGTGGGGTAGACCACACTCCGGGGGACTCGGAGGGGGTCGCCGGGATGGTGCCGGCGGGTGCCGGCGCCATCCCGCGCGCCTCCTGGGCGGACCGCCACGGACCCCCGCGACCCCGGGGCACGCTCCCGCGCCCCTCGACAGCGGCAGGTGTTGCGATGACCCACCCGTGGTTCACGGATCTGCGTGAGACGGACCCGGGACGCGCCGGGTCGGATCTTGCCCCCGCCGGCGTCGCGTCCCTCGTGCGGAGCGATCACGCGTCGCCGTTCACCCTGTGCGTCCGGCGGACCGTGCGCGGCCCGCTCGACGCCGAGGTGGTCCGGTGCACGGAGGACGTGGTGCTGGAGTTGGACCACGACCCGGGACACGTCGTCGCGGTGCCGCTGCGGGGACTGCTGCACCTGCGCCACCGCGGCGCGGAGGTCGACGTGGCGGCGGGCGGGGCGGCCGTCCTCGTCCCGGCGGACGACGCCACGGTCCTGATCCCGGCCGGCGCGGAGGTGGCGCTGCTCCGCGTCGTGGGCGACCTGCTGTGCGAGGACCTGGAGGCGCTGCTCGGCCGCACGGTCGTGCGTCCGCTGCGCACCACGGCCGAGATACCGGCCGCAGCGGCCGGGACGCTCGGTGCGCTGCAGCCCTTCCTCGAGGACCGGCCCGGCCGCGACTCGGTGCTCGACAACCTGCTCCGCGCAGAGCCGCTCGAGGAGGCGATACTCGACGGCGTCCTCTACGCCGCCGACCACCCGACCCGCGAGGCGCTCGATGCCGCGGCGCCCTCCTGGGGACCGCGGACCGTGCACACGCTCCTCGACCTGATCGAGACCCACCCGGACCGCGCGCACACCGACCGCTCGCTGGCCGACGCCGCGGGGCTCAGCGTGCGGGCGCTGCAGGCCTGCTGGCAGCGCCACCGCGGCCGTACCCCGCGGGCCGACGTGGGCCGCGTCCGGCTGGAGCGCGCGCACCGGGACCTCTCGTCGCTGCGCCGCGGGGAGGCCACGGTGACGTCGGTCGCGTGCACCTGGGGGTTCCGGCCGGACGGGTTCGCCGCCCGGTACGAGGCCCGGTACGGCGTCGACCCCGAGGTGACGCTGGCGTCGCCGGCGTTCGCCTGACGGGATGCCGCGCCCTCGGTGAGGGTCGGGGTCCGGTGAGGGTCAGGATCGCGGCGATGTTGGTGAGCAGCACCTCGCGGCGGCCCAGGGTGCGCAGGTCGACCAGGGGATGCGCCCGGCGCAGCTCGTCGCGCCCCCACACGCCGAGGACGACGACCGCAGCGGCGAACACCCCGAGCGTCGCGCCGCCCGTCCAGCCCCGGTCGGCGCCCTTGGAGATGCCGAGCAGCAGGCAGACCAGCGCCACCGACAGGCCGAGCGCGCCGAGCCCGTCGAACCGGCCGCCGCCGCGCACGGGTCGGCCGTGCTGATCGGCCTGCGAGGGGGGCCCGCGGGAGATCAGACCGCGATGCCGTCCGGCTGCTCCTCCGGCTCCGCGGCGAGCAGCTCACGGACCCGCGGCGCGACGACCGTGCCGTACAGCTCGATCGACCTGAGGAGCTCGGCGTGCGGCACGGGGCCGGTCGTGTACTTCAGGTCGAAGCGCTGCAGGCCCAGGGCCCGCACCGTGCGGGCGATCTTGCGCGCCACCGTCTCGGGCGACCCGACGTGCTGGGCGCCCTCGCGGACGTCGGCCTCGAACCGCGCCCGGGTCAGCGGCGGCCAGCCGCGTTCGCGGCCGATCCGGTCGAGCGCGATCTTGGCGGGCGGGAACAGGGTCTCGACGGCCTCCTCGTCGGTCTCCGCGACGAAGCCGGGCGCGTGCACCGCGATCGGCAGCTGCTCGCGTCCGAGCTGCTCCAGGCTGCGGCGGTACAGCTCGGCGTACGGCGCGAACCGCACGGGGTCCCCGCCGATCACGGCCAGGACCAGCGGGAAGCCGTGGCCCGCGGCCCGGACGACGGACTGCGGGCTGCCGCCGACGCCGACCCACGTGGTGATCCGGCCGGACTCGGTCTTCGGGTAGACCTGCTGGCCGCGCAGGGCGGCGCGGACCGTGCCCTCCCAGGTGACCGGCCCCTCCTCGAGCAGGTGGGCCATCAGGTCGAGCTTCTCGGAGAAGAGAGTCTCGTAGTCGGCGAGGTCGTAGCCGAACAGCGGGAACGACTCGGTGAACGACCCCCGGCCGACGGTGATCTCCGCGCGCCCGTTCGACACGGCGTCGAGCGTGGCGAACCGCTCGAAGACGCGCACGGGGTCGTCCGAGCTCAGCACGGTCACGGCGGTCGCCAGCCTGATCCGCTCGGTGCGCCCGGCGATCGCGGCGAGCACGACCTCGGGCGCGGAGACCGCGTAGTCGTCCCGGTGGTGCTCGCCCACGCCGAACACGTCGATCCCGACCCGGTCGGCGAGCACGGCCTGCTCCACGACGTCCCGGATGACCTGGGCGTACGGCGTCCGGTCGCCCCGCCCGTCGACGGTCACGTCGCCGAAGGTGTCCAGGCCCAGTTCCAGCGTGTCCATGCGGTCCCTCCCGATCTCGTCCGCCACCCTACCGCGAACGATTGAGCGCTCAACGTTATGCCCGAGGCTCTCGGGTTGCCGCACGGGCGCACGGGGTACCCGGGCGCCACCACCCACGAGGAGGACGCCATGACCATCACGGGCATCATCTCGGCGATCGTGATCGGGCTCGTCATCGGAGCGCTCGGACGGCTGGTGGTGCCGGGCAAGCAGCGGATCCCGATCTGGCTCACCATCCTCATCGGCATCGTGGCGGCCTTCGTCGGCTCCTTCATCGCGGGCGCCTTCGGGTACTCCAACGCGGGCGGCGGATTCCCGTGGGTCCTGTTCCTGATCCAGATCGCCGTGGCCGCCGTCGGTGTGGCGATCGCGGCCGGGGCGTACGACGGCCGGCGACGCCGCGGGCTCCTGCGCCGCTGACCGCACGACCTCCCTGGCCGGACCTCCCTGGCCGGACCTCCCTGCCCGGACCTCCGTGCCGGGGAGCGGGGTCAGGGCACCCAGGTGGTGAGGTCGCGCCAGGTCAGGCGCGGACGTCCGCGCACCGGCGCCGGCCCGACGGGCGCCGGGTGGCCGAGGCACACGATCATCTCGGGCACCCAGCCCTCGGGCAGCCGCAACACCACGGCCACCGCCGCACGGCTGAACGAGGTGACGGGGCCGGCACCGAGGCCGATCGCGTGCGCCGCGAGCAGCAGCGTGGCCGCGGCGGTACCGACGTCGACGTGCAGGCCCGCGGCGTCCGGCGGGAAGCCGAACGCGGCCGCCTGCCGGCGGTCGGTGCAGACCGTGATCGCCGCCGCGGGGTGCTGCAGCATCCCGGGCGACACCATCCGCAGCACGCGCAGGGTGACCGGGTCGTCCGTCGCGACGAAGCGCTGCAGATGCCGGTTGCCGGCCGTCGGGGCCCAGCGACCGGCGTCCAGCACGGCCTCCAGGTCACCCCGCGCGACCGGTTCGTCCGTCATCGCCCGCACCACCCGGCGGCTGCGGATGGCGGCGAGCACGGCCCGCCCGTCGGGCGTGCCGGTCATGGTGCCTCCCGGCCGAAGTGCGCGGTGAGGTGCCCGGCGAGCGCCCGGCACAGCTCGTCGAGCCCGGCGACGTACTCCGCCCGGTCGTCGCGGGGCACGGCCAGCTCCGGGACCGCCGCGAGCGGGCCGCCGACGAAAGCCGCCGTCGCCGCCGAGGCCCGCGGCGCGATCGCCGCACCCAGCCGCTTCGCGGCGGTCAGCAGCCGCAGCGGTCCGTACTCCGCGGCCTCGTCCACCTGCGTGCGCGCAGCGGTGACGAGATACGCGAGCAGCTCGAGCGCGACGTCCTCGTCGAGTACCGGCCCGCTGCCCGTCGGGCTGCGCCCGTCGTCGTCCATTCCGACCTCCTCGGCTCGGGGGTTCGCTCCCGGCGGGCTGCAGGTGCTGCGGGGTCGGGCCCCGCGGGCGGGCACGAGGGGGCCGGTCAGTCCCGGTCGGACGAGTCGTCGTGCCAGCGATGATGGCGCCCGCCGCACTCGTCGGACCCGCCCGAGCCACCCGACCCGCCGGATCCGGGGGACACGGACGAGGCCGAGGCGACGCCACCGAGCGCCATCCCGGTGAGCCCACCGGCGGCGCCGAGCCCGAGCACCGCGGCGGTCAGCACGATCACGGGCCGGCGCAGCAGGCGGCGCGGCCGGTCGCCGGTCACGACGCCACCGCCGCGGCACCGAGGACCGCGCAGAACAGGAACCACAGGAGCGCACCGGCCGCCACCCCGACCGCGACGTGGCAGTGCTCCACGGTGGGCCGGGACGTGCCCGGACCCCACACCGCCGTGCGGGTCCGCCAGACCACGGACTCCCAGATGGCGGACCACGGCGCGGCGTCGTCCGTCGCCTCGACGGCGGGCAGGTCGGCCAGGAGGGGATCGAGCTCGTCGCGGTGGCGGGCGGCGTAGACGGCGGTGAGCCGCTCGTCGGCCTCGGCGAGGTCCAGCCGGCCCTCGCCGACGGCGCGGTGCAGCCGGACGACGACGCGCTCGCGCTCGAGGTCGGACGCCCGGATGCGGACGGTCGGATCCGGACGGGCGTGTCGACCGGTCGGGACCTCGACGGTCGGGGTGTCGTCGGCGAGGACGGCGGCGGAGGGGTCCGGCTCGGGCGACGCCGGACGAGCGGGGGAGTTCATGCGGCTCCCGGGTTTCGTCGTCGAAGGGCCGCCCATTCTCCGCCACATCGCGCCGCATGGCGAGGCCCGGAACCGAACCGTCGGCAGGACCCGTCCTAGGGTCGACCGCGACCCGCCGGACGACGCCCGGTACTCCTCCCACGACACTGGACGACGATGCAACGGACCCTGTCCTCCTCCCGCCGGAACCGGCCCGCGGGTGTGCCCCGGCGCCGGCGCCCCACACCGGGCCGCGGCCGGTTCCTCGCCGTGCTCGGCGCCGTGGTCGCCGGCGCCGTCCTCGTCACGGCCGCCGTCGTCCTGCTCCTCGGCGGCGCGGGCACCCCCGACGGCGCGACCGGCTCGTCGGGCGGGCCGGCCACGGGGGAGCGGGACGTCGACCAGGTGATCGCCCAGCTCGTCAGCGTCTTCGAGAACGGCACCCCCGAAATCCAGTACGCCTACGTGGAGGACCTCGACGACGGCCGCGGCTACACCGCGGGCCGAGCGGGCTTCTGCACCGCGTGCGGTGACCTGCTCACCGTGGTGAACCGCTACACCGCGCAGGTCCCGGACAACGCCCTCGCCGGCTACCTCCCGGTGCTGAGCGGGCTCGCCGCGGGCTTCAGCGACTCCACCGCCGAGCTCGACGGGTTCGAGGAGGCCTGGCGCGCCGCGGCCGACGATCCGGTGTTCCGGGAGGTGCAGGACGAGGTCACGGACGAGCTGTACGTCGCCCCGGCGCGCGCGCTGGCCGAGGAGAACGGCGTGACCACCCCGCTCGGCCTCGCCGCCCTCGTCGACACCGCCGTGCAGCACGGCACGCAGGACGGTCCCGACGGCCTCCCCGACCTCGTGCGGCGCACGAACGCGGACATGGGCGGCACCCCCGCCGGGGACGTCGACGAGACCGCGTGGCTGCAGGACTTCCTGCACCTCCGCCGCCTCGTCCTGGAGAACCCGGCCTCGGCGGCGACCGGCGAGGTGTGGGGCGAGTCGGTCGGCCGCGTCGATGTGCTCGACGCACTGCTCGACGAGGGCAACCTCGACCTCGAGACCCCGTTCACGGTCGATCCGTGGGGCGAGCCCCAGACGATCAGCTGAGCCGATCAGCTGAGCCGATCAGCTGAGCCGATCAGCTGAGCCGATCAGCTGAGCCGATCAGCTGAGCCGATCGGCCGAGCCGATCAGCTGAGCCGATCGGCTGACAGGATCGGCGGGGACGAGGGGCCGCGGGCGGTCGCGGCCGGACCCGCTCAGGGGCGGGTCACCAGCGACATCCCGTCCGCGCTCCTACCCGGCCCCGAGCACGGTGAGGCAGTCCACCAGGTCGTTCGTGACCCGGACGACGGGATCGAGGGGAAGGGCGGCCCACGCCGGACCGGCCGCGACCACCGCGGCAGGGTCCGGTAGCGAGCGCAGCGCCTCCTCCGGGTCGTCGAGCCGCATCTGCGCGTAGAGCACGATCCGGGAGGTGGCGGGCAGGCCGGCGGCGGCGAGCAGCGTCGCGGCCGGGGTGCGCGCGCCCAGCAGCGTGGCGCGCATCGCGCGCTCGGCGAGCGCGGCCGCGAGCACCGTCAGCGGCAGGTCGTGCTGCTCGGCGGGCGCGCACGCCAGCACCACCGCGCCGCGCTCCGGCGGCTCCCGGCCGGCCCGGGCACCCAGGACCCCGACCACGACGTGCGAGAGCAGGTGCTCGGCCCCCACCATCCGGGCCGCGGGCAGCGGCGCGCGCTCCAGCCTCGCGAAGGCCGGCCGGACCAGGGCCTCCCACATCCGGACCGCCCCCTCGCCGGCGAGGGCGGCGCCGACGAGCCGACGGGCGGCGTGCCCGTCGAGCTCCACGCACGCGCCGGCCAGCTTCCGCGAGGCGGACTCGTCCGGGGAGGGTGCGACCTGGGGCTGCCGGGGACCCAGCACCGCTCGGACGGCCGTCGCGGTGGACTCACCCGCGGTGACCTGGTCCTGCACCATCCGCAGCCGCACCAGGTCGTCGAAGGTGTACCGGCGGTGGCCGCCCGGAGTCACCGCGCTGGCGCCGACCCCGTAGCGACGCTGCCACGCACGCAGGGTCTCCACCGACACGCCGACGTAGTCCGCCGCGGTCCCGATCGGCACGCCGACGGACCCGGGCCCTGTCCGTTCCTCGTCCTTGCGCACCCGTCACCCCCTCGCGGTACCCGGTGTACCCAGGGCCTTCCGGCCCGAACCTGGACGATCCGACAGCCGAATCTCGGTGTTCGTGGACAGCTCCGCCCCTCGATGGGTACCACTGTGTACAGCCGGTCCGGCACCCCGGAGCCGGCGGAGACCACGGCATCGTCGCTGGGGAGCCGGCGATGCCCACCCCGCGTGCTGGGCCCGGCGGAGGGGCACCCGGGCCCAGCACGCAATAAGCCTCACCGTCCCACCCCCACGATCGACTCCTTCTCAGCGCGGCCACAGCCGGGCGTGCCGCTCTCAGCCCGGCTACAGCGTCGGCCGCGCACACTGCGGGCGTCGGGGTCGCGTCGCACGGCGGGACCGTCGCGGGACGAGGGGGGACAGCGTGCGATTCGCCGATCTCCAGCAGGGCGCCGGGGTGCTGGTGTGGGTGTGCTGGCTGGCGACCGCGGTCGCCCTCTGTGCCTACCGGGTCGGGCTGCGCGCCACCACCGGCTCCGGGAACCCGCCGCTGCCGGCGCTGCCCGCCCCCGGCGTGGTGCTCGACCCGGTCCGCCGGGTGCTGCGCCGGCCCGCGGTCTGGGGCACCGGTGTGGCGTCGACGCTGTTCACCGCCCAGGCGACGGTCGTCGACTCGGTGGAGGACCACGGCCGCCTGGCCGCCACGGACCGGCCCGTGCTGGCCTGGCTCGTCGCGCACCGCGCACCGGACGGGACCCTGGTCATGGAGACCGCGAGCCGACTCGGCGGCACGCTCGGCACCCTCGTGCTGGCCGCGGTCGCGGTGGCGCTGCTCGTGTGGCGGCGGCACTGGTGGGAGGCGGCGACCGTCACCGTCGCGAGTGCCGGGGTCGCGGTGCTGGTGCCCGCCGCCAAGGCCTTCTACGGGCGGCCCCGGCCGCCGCTCGCCGGCCAGCTCGTGCGGGAGACGGACCTGTCGCTGCCGTCGGGCCACGCGGTGGGGTCCCTCGTCATCGTGGGCGTCGTCGCGGTGGTCACCGTGCGGTTCCTGCGCTCGAGGTTGGTGCGCGCGGCCGCGCTGGGCGCCGCCGCCTCCGCGGTCGCCCTCGTCGGTGTGTCCCGGCTCTACCTCGGAGTGCACTGGTTCACCGACGTGCTCGCCGGGTGGTTCCTGGGCGGCGCGTGGCTGGCCGTCTGCCTCGCCGCGCTGCAGGCGCTCACGGCGGGCCGGGCCCCGGTCGGCCGGGACGGGACACCGGCGCTGTTCTGATCGACGAGGGCCTTGTGCTCCAGGTCACAGACGGCCAGTATCGAGTGCCGAAGGCGTCCACCACCGCCGTCGTTCCGGGGGCTCGCATGGCCGTGCTCGAACCGCGCAACTTCCTGCAGCCCTGCCTGCTCCTGCTCCTGCGCGAGCAGGCCGACCACGGCTACGAACTGGTGTCCCGGCTCGGCCCCCTGCACGACGGGGAAGGCGACTCCGGTGGCGTCTACCGTGCGCTGCGCGGTCTGGAGCGGCGCGGCCTGGTGCGCTCGCAGTGGTCCATCCCGAAGGCCGGGCCGGCCCGCCGCACCTATCACCTGACCGTGGAGGGTGAGGCCTTCCTGGACCTGCAGGCCGCCGAGCTGCGGCAGGTCGACGACGCCCTCCACCTCTTCCTGGACCGCTACGAGCGCTCGACGGTCGGGCCGTCCGGCGCCGAGGAGGTGCCGGATGACGGGTTCGGACACGAGCGGGCCCACGCCCGCCCCGGAGCCCGGCGCGCCGCCCGCTGAGCCGGTCGCCGCGGCGTCCTGCATCGGGCCGGTCTGCCTCACCTGCTCGGACACCGCCGTGCCCGTCACGGTGGTGCGGCTGCTGGGTGCGGACCTGGCCGAGGTGCGCACCGAGGCCGGCACCCGGGAGGAGGTGAGCGTCGCGCTCGTCGAGGCCGCCGTCGGCGACGTCGTGCTCGTGCACGCCGGCGAGGCGATCGGGCGCGCCACCCCGCCGTGACGGGCACGACGGAGCCCGCCGCCGGGACCCCCGGCGGCACGACCGGCAGGGTGGTCCGGTCCGCGATCCGGGTGACCGGGATCGTGCAGGGCGTCGGCTTCCGCCCCTACGTGCACGCGCTCGCCGGGCGGCTGGGCCTGGCCGGGTTCGTGGGCAACGACGAGCGCGGCGTGGTCATCGAGGCCGAGGGCCCGCCCGCGGCGCTGGAGGCGTTGATCGCCGAGATCCGGGCGCGCCCGCCCGCGACCGCCCTGGTCGGCTCGGTGTCGGCCGCGCCCCTGCCCGTGCGGGGCGAGCGGTCCTTCACGATCGTGCCCAGCTCGTCGGGCGGCGCGGCCGCCACCCTGATCTCGCCCGACCTCGCGACCTGCGCCGACTGCCTCCGCGAGCTGCGCGATCCCGCCGACCGCCGCTACCGGCACCCGTTCCTCTCCTGCACGCACTGCGGGCCGCGGTTCACGATCGTGACCGGCGTGCCCTACGACCGGGCCACGACGACGATGGCGGGTTTCCCGATGTGCCCCGCCTGCGCCCGCGAGTACCACGACCCGACCGACCGCCGGTTCCACGCCCAGCCGATCTGCTGCCACGACTGCGGCCCGGTGCTGCGCTTCCTGTCCGCCGACGCGTGGGCGGCGGGGGAGCGGGGCGACGACGGGGATCCGATCGCCGACGCGGCGGCGGCGCTCCGGCAGGGCGCCGTGGTCGCGGTGAAGGGCCTCGGCGGGTACCACCTGGCCGCCCTCGCCGCCGACGAGCGTGCCGTCGCCACCCTGCGGGCCCGCAAGCAGCGCGAGGACAAGTCGTTCGCCGTGCTGGTCCCGCACCTCGACGCGGCCGCCGACCTCTGTGCGGTCTCGCCGGCCGAGGCGGCGGAGCTGGCGTCCCGGCGGGCCCCGATCGTGCTGCTGCGGCGCCGTCCCGGTGCGACCGTGGCCGCGGCCGTCGCACCCGGCGACCGGTACCTCGGGCTGTTCCTGCCCTACACGCCCGTCCACCACCTGCTGCTCGACGCGGTCGCCGCACCCCTGGTCCTGACCAGCGGCAACGTCTCCGACGAGCCCATCGCCCACCGGGACGACGACGCCGCCGCCCGCCTCGCGGCGATCGCCGACGCCGCCCTGGTCCACGACCGCCCGATCCGCACCCGGGCGGACGACTCCGTCCTGCGGGTGGTCCGCGACCGCCCCTACCCGGTGCGGCGCTCGCGGGGGTACGCGCCGGAGCCGATGCCCCTCGCGGTGGCCGCCGGCCCGCCGGTCCTGGGCTGCGGGGCCGAGCTGAAGAACACCGTCTGCCTGCTGCGCGGGAGCGAGGCCTTCGTCTCGCACCACATCGGCGACCTGGCGAACGCGGAGACCCTGCGCGCCTTCACCGACGGCATCGCCCACCTGGGCCGGCTCCTGGGCGTCGAGCCCGAGGTCGTGGCCCATGACCTGCACCCGGAGTACCTGTCGACGAAGTGGGCGCTCGCGCACGGCGAGGACACCGGGGCCGAGCTCGTCGGCGTCCAGCACCACCACGCCCACCTGGCCGGGTGCCTGGCCGAACACGGCGAGCCCGGGCCGGTGATCGGGCTGGCCTGCGACGGCCTCGGTTACGGCACGGACGGCACCCTCTGGGGCGGCGAGGTCCTCGACGTCTCGCTCACCGGCTTCACCCGGGTCGCCCACCTGGAACCGGTGCCGCTGCCGGGCGGCAGCACGGCCATCCGGCAGCCCTGGCGCACCGCCGCCTCCTGGTTGCGGGCAACGGGGCAGGTGCTGCCCGGGCTCGCCGAGCGCGTCGGCCCGGAGTGGACGACCGTGCAGCGGCTGCTCGGGTCGCGGCTCGACCTGCCGGCCACGACCAGCGCCGGCCGGTTGTTCGACGCCGTGGCCGCGCTCTGCGGGGTCCGCGACCGGGTGACCTACGAGGGGCAGGCCGCGATCGAGCTGGAGCGCTGCGCCGACCCGGCCGTGCGGGAGGGCTACCCGGCCGGGCGCGACGCGGGCCTGCTACGCGGATCGGACCTGGTCCGGGCCGTGGTCGACGACCTGCGCGCGGGCGTGGGCCCGGCCGTCGTCGCCGCCCGGTTCCACCGCGGCCTCGCCGGGCTGCTGGTCGGCGCCGCGGTCGACGCCGCGGGGATGCTCGGGCGGGACACCGTCGCGCTGTCCGGCGGGGTGTTCCAGAACCTCCTGCTGCTCGAGGCCGTGCGGTCCGGCTGCGCGGCGGCCGGGCTCCGCGTGCTCGTGCACTCCCGGCTGCCCTGCAACGACGGCGGGATCAGCCTGGGACAGGTCGCGGTCGCGGCGGCCCGGCGCTCGTCCCCGCCGCCGGACCCGTGACCAGGCCCCGCACCCACGCGTACCACTCGGCCAGCCCGTCCCCGCGGGTCGCGCTGACCTCCAGCACCGCCACACCGGGGCGCGCCCGGCGCGCGTACCCGACGCAGCGCCGTACGTCGAAGTCCACGTGCGGCAGCAGGTCGATCTTGTTGAGCAGCACGAGGTCCGCGGTACGGAACATGTGGGGGTACTTCAGCGGCTTGTCGGCACCCTCGGTCACCGACATCACCACGACCCGGGCGTGCTCGCCGAGCGCGAAGAGCGCGGGGCACACCAGGTTCCCGACGTTCTCCACGAACACCAGGCTCCCGGGCGGCGGGGCGAGCGCGTCGAGCCCGCGGGCGACCATGTCGGCGTCGAGGTGACACCCCGCACCGGTGTTGATCTGCACCGCCCGCACGCCCGTCGCGGTGATCCGGTCGGCGTCGAGCAGGGTCTCCTGGTCGCCCTCCAGCACGGCGCACGGGACCTCGCCGCGGAGGTCGCGGACGGTGCGTTCCAGCAGGGTGGTCTTGCCGGAGCCGGGCGAGCTCATCAGGTTGACGGCGCGGATCCCGGCCGCGTCGAGCCGCCGCCGGGTGCGCTCGGCCAGGGCGTCGTTCCCGGCGAGCAGGTCCACCTCGAGCTCCACCCGCTGTGAGTGGCGATAGTCGCCATGGCGACTATCGCCACTCACGACCGGGTCGGGGTGGCCGTGTCCGTGCCCCGGCCCGCTCACCCGGACGTCGGCCCCGTCGCATCCGCAGGTCGCGCACATCCGTCCACCTCCGTTCCCGGCACCAGCTCGACCTCCCGGATCCGCAGCGACGCCCCGCCCAGCACCTCGACGTCGGCGCTCCCGCAGGTGCACAACGGCAGCACCTCGGACGTGGTGAACGCGGCGCCGCAGGTCCGGCAGCGCGCCTCGCCCTCCGGCTCGTCGATCTCCAGGCCCGCGCCCTCCAGCGAGGTCCCGGCCGTGACCAGCTCGAAGCAGAACCGGACGGCGTCGGGCACCACGCCCGACAGCCGTCCGATCTCCAACCGGACCCGCCGCACGGGCGCGTCCCCGAGGCGCTCGGCGATCGCGTCGACGACCGACTGCGTGATCGACAGCTCGTGCATGCCCGTCAGCAGATCCGGGGCAATGGGTCGCCCACGAGCAGGTCGACGATCCGCGTGCCGCCGAACCCCGTGCGCAGCAACACCAGCCCGGGCGGGTCGTCGCCGACCGTGCCGATCCGGGCCGCGCCCTCGCCGAGCGGGTGCGCGTGCAGCGCGGCCAGCGCCGCCTCGGCCACGTCCGGCGCGACGACCGCGACGAAGCGGCCCTCGCACGCCACGTAGAGCGGGTCGATGCCGAGCAGTTCGGCGGCCCCGGTGACGACCGGGCGGACCGGGACGGCCCGTTCCTCCAGCACCACCGCGACCGACGAGCTGGTCGCCACCTCGTTGCAGATGGTGGCCACGCCACCCCGGGTCGCGTCGCGGAGCAGCCGGACGCCGTCGCCGGCCGCGTCGAGCAGGGCGGCGGCGATCCCGTGCAACGGGGCGGTGTCCGACTCCAGGTCCGCGGAGATGTCGAGCTCCCCGCGGGCCAGCATCACGGTGATCCCGTGGTCGCCGACCGGGCCGGAGACCAGCACGACGTCGCCGGGCCGGGCGTTCGCCGCGCTCAGCGGAACCGGCCGGTCGAGCAACCCGACGCCCGCCGTCGTCACGTAGCAGCCGTCGGCCTTGCCCCGCTGAACGACCTTGGTGTCGCCGGTGACGATCGTGACGCCGGCGGCCTCGGCGGCTGCGGCCATCGACGCGGCGATCCGGCGCAGGTCGGCGACCGGGAAGCCCTCCTCGAGGATGAACCCGGCCGAGAGGTGCATCGGCCGCGCCCCGCACATCGCGAGGTCGTTGACCGTGCCGTTCACGGCGAGGTCCCCGATGTCGCCGCCCGGGAAGAACAGCGGCGAC
Source organism: Pseudonocardia oceanicola (assembly GCF_047200735.1). NCBI lineage: Bacteria > Bacillati > Actinomycetota > Actinomycetes > Pseudonocardiales > Pseudonocardiaceae > Pseudonocardia > Pseudonocardia oceanicola. The sequence continues at coordinate 58,701 of NZ_JBJZON010000024.1, read as the reverse complement.
ACCACGAACGAGTCCGTGGTGAAGGCCAGCCGCCCGGCCGGCGTGGACAGGGCGGCGCCGTCGTCGAGCGCTTCGAGCAGCGGGTTGCGGAAGGCCTCCAGGAACACCGCCTCGATCAGCGTGTGGGTGGCCTTGCCGCCGGCCCCGTGGGCCAGCGTGATCCGCTCGTCGCGCAACCGCGGCGCGCGGGCCCGCGCCCGTGCGATCCGCTCCAGCACCTGCTCCTCGGTCACGCCGTGCCCGTGCGGGCGGGCGGAGCGCACCGCCTCCTCGGCCCAGCCCGCCCTGGTCTCGACGTCACTCACCGCAGCACCTCGTTCACGGCAGCACCTCACTCACGGCAGGGTCGCCTCCTTGACGCGCGCCCGGCTGAACCGGCCGAAGTTGTAGTACGCGGCGCAGGCGCCCTCGCTGGAGACCATGCAGGTCCCGATCGGCGTCTCCGGCGTGCACGCGGTGCCGAAGACCTTGCACTCCCACGGCTTGATCAGCCCGCGCAGCACCTCGCCGCACTGGCACGCCGACGGGTCCGCGACCCGCACGCCCGGCACCGCGAAGATCCGCTCGGCGTCGAAGGCGGCGTACTCCGCGCGCAGCCGCATCGCCGACTCGGGGATCCAGCCCAACCCGCGCCACTCGAAGGTCTCGCGGACCTCCATGACCCTGTCGATGACGGCGAGGGCGCGGGGGTTGCCGTGCCACGGGACCACCCGCCCGTACTCGTTCTCGACCACGCAGCGCCCCTCGGCGAACTGCCGCAGCAGCCGGCGGATCGAGTCCAGGATGTCCAACGGCTCGAACCCCGACACGACCAGCGGCTTGCCGTGGTCCCGCGGCACGTACTCGTAGGGCGCGCAGCCGATCACGGTCGAGACGTGCCCGGGGCCGATGAAGCCGTCGAGGTTCAGGTCGGGCGACTCCAGGATGGCGGTGATCGCCGGGCACACCCGCACGTGGTTGCAGAACACGGAGAAGTTCGCGAGCCCCTCGGCCTCGGCGCGCAGGATCGTCATCGCCGTCGACGGGGTCGTGGTCTCGAACCCGATCGCGAAGAAGACCACCCGCTTGTCCGGGTTCTGCCGCGCGATCTTCAGCGAGTCGAGCGGCGAGTAGACCATCCGGATGTCCGCACCGGCGGCCTTGGCGTCGAGGAAGGACCCGCGCCCGCCGGGGACGCGCACCATGTCCCCGAACGAGGTGAGGATGACGTCGTCGTGCTCGGCCAGCGCGATCGCGTCGTCGACCCGGCCCATGGGGATCACGCAGACCGGGCAGCCCGGCCCGTGGACCAGCGAGATCGCCTCCGGCAGATGATCCTCGAGCCCGTGCTTGTAGATGGTGTGGGTGTGCCCGCCGCAGATCTCCATGAAGGAGTAGCGGCGGCCCGGCTCGCAGAGCGCGGTGATCGCGGTGGACAGGGCGCGGGCGGTGTCCGCGTCGCGGTACTCGTCGACGTACTTCACGGCCGGTCCCTCAGGTGATGTCCGACGCGGCCAGCGCGTCGAGCTCGTCGGTATAGGCGTCGCCGACGCCCGTCAGCCACTCCAGCGAGGCCTTCGCCTCCTGCTCGTCGATCTTCGACAGCGCGAAGCCGACGTGGATGAGCACCCAGTCGCCGGGTTCGAGCTCCAGCGGCCCCTCGCTCTCCTCGCGCAGCAGCCCGATGTTCACGGCCCGCTGCACCCCCTCGACGCTGACCATGGCGAGGTCCGGGTGCTCCGCGAGGAGCGCGACCACCTCACCGGGGATCCCCAGGCACATCTGCGAACTCCGTTCCCCGTGCCCGTCGGTGGTGCCCCGCACACCGACGCGCCCGGCTACATCCGACTGAGCTTGCGATAACGGGCGATCTCGTCGCGGGACGCGACCGCGAGGACCGCGGCCGTCCCGGCGACGGCGCCGAGCAGGGCCAACAGGACGATCTTCATCGAGCGGCTCCCTCCGGGACCAGCAGGGCGAGCAGGTCGTCGACGACGGCCAGCGCGGGATCGACGGCGGCGGCGACCGGGGGCGAGAGCCCGATCCCGTCCGCGAGGTCGGCCGGTTCGCAGCCCAGCACCAGCACCCGGCCCACCGGGTCCGCGACGCCCGTCGCCGCGGCCAGGTCGCGGAGCAGCCCCAGCACGCGATCGGGGCTCATGTCGTGCCCGTCGAGCGCGATCCCCTCGGGCCGGGCCTGCGGATCGGCCTCGGCGAGCGTGTGCTCCAGCCGGTAGAGGGTGCCCGGCGGCCCGTCGCGGTGCACCACGTCGACGAGCAGCAGGCCGGCGCACCCGTCGAGGAGCCGGTAGACGAGGTGCACGCCGCGGATGCCGACGTCGAGCACCTCGACCCCGGCCGGCAGCCCGCCGCGCTCCACCAGCCGCCGCGCGACCTCGACGCCGAAGCCGTCGTCGCGGCGCAGGACGTTGCCGACGCCGGCGACCACCACGGTCATGGCACGACCTCCAGCTCCTCGGGCCGGAAGTACCGGAAGCGGCCGTGCGCGAGCTGCAGCTGGGCCGCCGGGTCGCCGTCGACCGAGACGGCGACGTGCACCGCCCCGTCGACGTCGTGGACCACCGCCCGGACGGTCGCGCGCAACCCGGCGAGGAAGGCGTCCTGCGCGTCGGCGCCCGGCCGCGGGCGCAGCACGACCGCGCTGCCCTTCGCCACCGGCACCCCGTCGACCAGGGCGGTGTCGTGGTCGGGGTCCACCGCCGCGTCGGCGGCGGGGTCCCACCACGGGAGCCGGTCCGGCGGGGTGACGTCGGGGCCGTCCCCGCCGGCCGGGGTGTGCAGCGTCGGGATCGGGTCCGCGGCGACCGGGGTGAGGGACCGGACGGCGCCGTGCAGCCGTTCCAGGTACTCCGGCGGCAGGCCCTCGACCGCGTCGAGCAGGGCGGCGGCGCGGGGGTCGGTGGCGCGGGCCTCGGCCTTCTCGGCGTCGGTCAGGGTCATCGTGCGCAGGGTGAGGAGCTCGTCGTTCTCGGTGCCGTCGAACAGGTCGATCGTGCTCTCCGGCGCGGTCGTCGCGTGGTCGGCGAGGATGATCGGTGCGGAGAGCAGCAGGTCGGAGCGGCCCTCCGGTCCGGCCAGCGCCGGCCAGGCGTGCCTGCAGCGGCACTGCGCGACGTAGGGCGCGGCCCACTCCGGCGGGTCGGTGGGGGAGAGGAACGCGGCCCGTTCCGCGGCGAGCAGCAGGTGGGTGCCGATGAGAGCGCGGTCCAGCGCCTCCTCGCGGGTGGACCCCGGCGGGGCGGTCGCGTCGTTGCGGACCTCGACGGACAGCCGCAGCACCGGGTACGGCCCGGTCGGCTCGTCGACGCGGACCCGGACGGCGGCGTCGAGCGGATCCCGGGACCGGGCCAGCCCTCCGACGACGGTGCCGTCGGGAGCGCGCAGGGTCTCGACGGACCCGCCGCCCGGCACGTGCACCGGCACCTCGACCGCCTCGTCGCCGGGGACGAGGGGGAGCACCGCGTCGACGTGGCGCGGGAGACCCTCCTCGAACGGGACGTGTCGCACGCCTGCCACCTCGACGGCGTCGACCGGCACGCCGTCGGGTCCCTGCACGGTGCGGCGCTCGCGCTGCAGGAACCGCAGCCGCAGGTGCAGCACGGGGCCGCGGCCGCGGGTCTCGAGGACGCACTCGGTCCGGTTGGCGGAGGTCTCCCCGGAGTCGGCGCCGAACCCCTGCGGCACGAGCACACCCCATTGCCACCGGATCCGGTTCTTCTGCGCGGACGCCCGGTAGGGGTAGAGCAGGTAGCCCTCGAAGAGCACCGCATCGGCGACGGCGGCCGCATCGGCGAAGAGGAGGTCGTGCTCCGTGGTTCGCTCAGGCACCGTCGGCCTCCTTCAGCAGCCGCTCGACGGCGTCGTCCCAGGTGGGGAGGGTGTGTGCGGAGCGGAAGGCGGCGAGCCGGTCCAGGGTGTCGCGGCGCAGCCGTACCCACCCGGCGCCGGGGAAGTGCTCGTCCATCGCCGCGCGCCACACCGCGACGGGTAGCCGGTGGTGGGCCTCCTCCTGCCAGGGCACCGGGCCGACCTGCACCCCGGTGTCGCCGGCGTAGAACAGCGTGCCGGAGAACAGGAGCAGCAGCGGGACCTCGCCGGCGTCGAGCCCGTGCAGGTACCGGGCGGCGGCGACGTCGAGGTCGTAGGACAGCGGCACCGTGACGGGGACGGTGACGCTCCCGGTGAACGCGGGGGTGAGGACCGGGACCGTGGCGAGCTGCAGCGGGGTGAGCGTGTCGCCCCAGCGATCGGGCTCGCCGAACAGGTCGGTGAGCCGGGCGGTCTCCGCCGGCGCGTACCGGCGGGGCCGCGGGTCGATGCGGATCTGCACGCGCAGGGCGACGGTGTGCACCCGCCGGCCGGTGCCGTCGTCGATCCGCAGGTCCAGGCGGAGCGCGGGCCCGGCGGCGTGGGGCTCGGGGCGGGATCCGGTGCAGGCGAAGCGGAGCACGTCAGACCCCGCTCCCGATCCGGTGCGCCCGCTCGTGGAGCCCGGCGAAGAAGGCGTCGATCGCGTCGCGTGCCTCGGGACCGCCGTCGAAGCCCCGCCAGTGCAGCCGGACCAGGCCGACGAGCCGGTAGCAGGCGTCGATCGGGACCAGCAGGCAGGCGGGTGGCTCGCGACGCACCAGCAGCGCCTCGACGTCCGGGCGCAGCTCACCGGCCAGCGGGCTCGCGCCCGGCCCGGTGGCCCACGCGTCGAGCGTCAGCTCGCTCTCGGTCGCTCCCGCCGGGCTCGGGTAGCAGGCGACGACGGCCTCCCGCGCCGAGTTGCGCAGGAAGAAGGCGATCCCGACCGGGATCTGCAGGGCGTCCCACTGCGGGCCGGAGGGCGCGGAGCCGGGGTCGGTGAGGTACCGGTCCGGAACCCGGGCGAACCCACCGGCACCGGGGGCGTCGAACAGGAAGGCGCAGGGCCCGCACGCGCACAGCAGGCGGCGGTCCGTCACGTGCACCAGGTGGGGATGGTCCTCCGGGACCGGCGTGGCGCACAGCTCGCACCGCTTCACGGCCGCCTCGGCGGGCGGTGCGGAGAGGAAACGCCGCAACCCGGTCATCGCGGCGCACCCCCACGACCCTCATCGACCACGGCGGACCCCGATCTGCAGCAGGGCCGGGCCGGGGTCGCGCTCGACGAACGCCACCCCGGCCGTGTCCGGCGCCGCGGCCGCGACCTCGTCGGTGACGATCTCGCGCATCGTCCCGGTGCTGCAGCCGTGCGCCGGCAGCGCGACCCGGACGGTGCCGTCCGGGTCGATGCCGAGCAGCTCGACGTCGCCACCGTGGCCGCCGAGCTTGCGCGCCGCGACGGCCATGGCCTGCTCCACCCGCGCCCGAAGCGGCACGGGGTGCAGGTCGTGCAGCGCGAGCAGACCGCCGACCAGCGGGTCCGCCGCCAGCCGGTGCACCAACCCGTCGCCGCCTGCCGCCCGGGCCACCGCGACGACCTGCTCGAACCCGGACCCGTAGAACTGCATCAGCAGCCGCACGAGCTCCTCGCCGGCCGGGCGGGTGCGCGGGTCGAGCCGGTCGAGGACCTCCTCCAGTCGTCCGGCCACGCGCGCCGGGTCCCAGTCGCCCATGCCGGCCGGCCCTACACCACGTTCAAGGAGCCGGGGGAGTGCGTCTTGTGCAGCTCCCTGCCGTCGCCGAGGTACATGTGGACACCGCACGGCAGGCACGGGTCGAAGCTGCGCACCGCGCGCATGATGTCGATGCCCTTGAAGTCCTCGCGGGTGTTCTCCTCGAAGATCGGCGTGTTCTGCACGGCGTCCTCGTACGGGCCGGGGGTGCCGTAGGTGTCGCGGACGCTGCCGTTCCACGGGGTCGGCGGGTACGGGTGGTAGTTCGCGATCTTCCCGCCGCGGATGACCATGTGGTGGCTGAGCACGCCGCGCACCGCCTCGGTGAACCCGCAGCTGTTCGCGTCCTCGGGGACGGTGAACTTCTCCCAGGTCCTGGTGTGGCCCGCGCGGACCTCCGCCAGCCCCTGCTCCACGAAGTGCAGCGCGACGGCGGCGGAGTAGGCCTGGAAGTAGGTGCGGGCGCGGTTGCGCTCGATCGCGTTCGACAGCGGCCGGCCCTGCTTGTCCGTCGGTGGCTTCCACTCGAAGCTCACCTCGGGCCTGAGCGCGGTGCGCGGCAGGTTGATCTGCACGCTGTGCCCGGTCGCCTTCACGAAGCCGCAGTCGACCAGCCCGGACAGTGCGGTCGTCCAGAGCCGGGCGAGGGGGCCGCCGCCGGTGTCGAGCGGCAGGTGGTCGGTGCCGTCGAACCAGCGCGGGGACATCGTCCAGGAGTACTTGTCGTCGAAGTCCCGTTTCTGCGGCGCGGGGATGGTGTGCTGGTTCCAGGGGTGCCGCCGGTCCACCGGGTTGCCCAGCGGGTCGTGCGTCACGAAGGTCTCCTGGTCCTCCCAGTCCCGGTAGAAGCTGTGCCCCAGCAGGATCCGGATGCCCAGGTTGATCCGCACGAGATCGTTGGTGACCAGCTGCCCGTCGACGACGATGCCGGGCGTCACGAACATCTTCCGGCCCCAGTCGGTCATGTGCCGGTAGTCGAAGTCGCAGTGCTCCGGGTCGTTGAGCGAGCCCCAGCAGCCCAGCAGCACGCGTCGCCGGCCGACCTCCTCGTAGCCGGGCAGGGCCTCGTACATGAAGTCGAAGAGGTCGTCGTGCATCGGGACGACCTTCTTCATGAACTCCACGTACCGCATCAGGCGCGTGTAGTAGTCGGTGAAGAGCTGGACGGTGGCGTGCGTGCCGACGCCGCCGGGGTAGAGCGTCGACGGGTGGACGTGCCTGCCCTCCATCAGGCAGAACATCTCGCGGGTGTACCGGCTGACCTGCAGCGCCTCCCGGTAGAACTCACCGGTGAACGGGTTGAGCGCCCGCATGATGTCGCCGACGGTCCGGTAGCCGTGGTCGGCGGCCTGCGGCGCCTCGGTGCGGTTGGCCTGCTCGAGCACCCCGGGGTTGGTCTCCGCGATCATCTTCTCGCAGTAGTCCACCCCGACCAGGTTCTCCTGGAAGATGTTGTGGTCGAACATGTACTCGGCGGCCTCGCCGAGGTTGATGATCCACTCGCCGAGGTGCGGCGGGCGCACGCCGTAGGCCATGTTCTGGTTGTAGACCGAGCAGGTGGCGTGGTTGTCGCCGCAGATGCCGCAGATCCGGCTGGTGATGAAGTGGGCGTCGCGTGGGTCCTTGCCCTTCATGAAGATCGAGTAGCCGCGGAAGATCGACGACGTCGAGTGGCACTCGGCCACCCGCTTCTGCGAGAAATCGATCTTCGTGTAGATCCCGAGGCTGCCGACGATGCGGGTGATCGGGTCCCAGGCCATCTCGGTCAGGCCGGTGGTCTCCTCGGACGCGATGCGGGGTTCGGTCGCGGTCACGGTCGTCACCAGGCCTTCCGGTAGCCGGTGGTGAGCTCCTCGCCGCGGTGCCGCCACATCGGCTCGGCGTCGAGCTTGGACTCGGTGATGGCACGCAGCTTGCGGATCACGCCGCCGTAGGCCTTGCTGGCCGTGCCGGAGACGAGGCTGCCGGGGGGCGCGTCCATGAACGGCATGAACTTGTCGGGGAAGCCGGGCATCGTGCAGCCGATGCAGATCCCGCCGACGTTCGGGCAGCCGCCGACGCCGTTGATCCAGCCCCGCTTCGGGACGTTGCACTTCACGACCGGGCCCCAGCAACCGAGCTTGACCAGGCAGGTCGGCTCGCCGTACTCCGTCGCGAACTGGCCCTGCTCGTAGTAGCCGCCGCGGTCGCAGCCCTCGTGCACCGTCTGGCCGAACAGCCAGGTGGGGCGCAGCGCGTCGTCGAGGGGGATCATCGGGGCGGCGCCGGTCGCCTGGTAGAGCAGGTAGAGGATCGTCTCGGAGAGGTTGTCCGGGTGGGTGGGGCAGCCGGGGACGCAGACGATCGGGATGCCGGCCTTGGACTTCCAGTCCCAGCCGAGGTAGTCCGGCACGCCCATGGCGCCGGTGGGGTTGCCGGCCATCGCGTGGATCCCGCCGTACGTGGCGCACGTGCCCGCCGCGAGGACCGCGAGGGCCTTCGGCGCCAGACGGTCCAGCCACTCGCTGGTCGTCATGGGCTGGCCGGTGAGGGGATTGTTGCCGAAGCCGCACCAGTAACCCTCGGGCTTGACGGCCTCGTTGGGGATCGACCCCTCCACGACCAGCACGAACGGCTCGAGCTCGCCCCGCTCCGCCTTGAAGAACCACTCGATGAAGTCGTTGGCGCCGCCGACCGGCCCGTTGTCGAAGTCGATCAGCGGCCAGTGCACGGCGACCTTCGGCAGGCCGGGGAGCGCGCCCAGGGCGATCTCCTCGATCGTGGGCTGGGTGGCGGCGGTCAGGGCGACCGAGTCGCCGTCGCAGCTCAGCCCGGCGTTGATCCAGAGGATGTGGACGGGCGAGTCCTCGGCCGCGTCCGCGGGTCCGGCTTCCGTGGTCGGTGCTGACATCGGTGTCACCCCCTGGGCGGTCGGCGCTGCACCGCCGAGCCGACGTGCGGACGAGATCACCGTTGTAGCCGCGACGCCCGTGCGGAGTAAGTGCACGGAACAGATAGCCGCACGGTGCACCGTCGGCGGCGGCCTCCTTCCACGGCGGCGCGGCGGCTGGTTCACTCGCCCCATGACGGCCGGCCCTCGGTTGCGCCTCGCGGAGGAGCGCCACGGGTCCCTCCCGGTGCTGCTGCTCGTCCTCACCCTGGTCACCGGCGTGATCGACGCGATCAGCCTCCTGACCCTCGGCCGGGTCTTCGTCGCCAACATGACCGGCAACGTCGTGGTCAGCGGGTTCGCGATCGCCGGCGTCCCGGAGTTCTCCCTCCGGACCTCGCTGGCCGTGCTGGCCGCGTTCCTGGTCGGGGCGGCCGCCGGGGGTGTGCTCATCGACCGGATCGACCGTCGGGGCGCGCTGCTCCGGGCCGCCGTGCTGGTCGAGTGGGTGCTCCTGGCCGTCTGCCTCGTCCTCGTGCTGATCTGGCCGCCGGCGACCGACTCCGCGCCGACCCTGGCGGCCGCCGTCATCGCGGCAGTGGCCATGGGCGTGCAGAACGCCGTGGCCCGGCGGATCGGGGTGCCCGACCTCAACACCAGCGTGATCTCGATGTCCATGACCGGACTCGCCGCGGACCACACCCACTCCACCCGGCCGGCCGTGCTGCGCCGGGCGGCGGCGGTGCTCAGCCTGCTGGTCGGTGCCGTCGCCGGTGCCGTGCTCGTCCGGACGGCCGGTGCCCCCGCCGCCTTCGCGCTGATCCTCCTGCTCCTGGCCGGCGTGGGGGTGGCGGCCCACTCGCTGCTGCGGCGCGGGCCGGACTGGGAGGGATGAGGGCGGCGTCCGCCCGCTCGTCGAGCTGGACGACCCCGAAGGCGGGGAGCCCGCGCGGGCTGGACGCCCCCGAAGGCGGCGAGGCCGAGCGGACTAGACGACCCCGAAGGCGGCGAGGCCGAGCACGACGAGCCCGCCCACCTTGAGGGCCTCCAGGCCGATGTAGGCGAGGTGGGCCTTCGAGCCGGTGTGCGGGTCACCGGCGAGCACCCGCCGCGTGCGAGCCGCCAGTGCCGGGCGGACCGCCACGAGCTGCACCAGGAGCAGGAGCGCGACCGCTGACGCCGCCCAGCCGATCGACGTCGACCGGGGTCCGGCCACCAGCGCGACGCCGACGCCGAGGAGCAGCACGACCTCGGCCGCGTTCAGCGCCCGGAACACGAGCCGCCCGATGCCGAGGCCCAGCTGCAGGGTGATGCCCGGCGCGCGGAACTTCAGCGGCGCCTCCAGGAACGACAGCGCCGACACCATGCCCAGCCACACGAAGGCGATCGCGCCGACCGCGAGGTTCACCGCCCCCTCCTTCCCGCAAGTCCACCGCCCATCCTGCCTCGAGGGAAGGGCGGCGGGCGGGTGATCGACACCCTGGGGCTGGACGGCGCTTGCGGAGGGAGGGGGTGCCGGAGGTCGAGTGGTGCGACGAGGAGGGCCACACCTCGGTCAAGGTCGCCGACCCCGACGGGTGCGTCGTCGAGTTCTCCTACGAGCCCGGCTGACCTTCGTCCGGGGCGGACGCCGCGACACCGGCCGTGGCCGGCGGACCGGGGTCGCCGGCGAGGGCGCGGCGGATCCGGGCGAGGTTGTCGCACAGGGCGTGCAACCACCCCCACCCGTCGAGCAACCGGGGATCGCTCTCGGCGGGGACGGGCGGGAACCGGTCCCGGCACCGTTCGGCGAGGTCCTCCGGCATCCGGCCCGACCCGACCGCGTCGGCCGTGCGCCGGTAGGCGGCGGCGACGTCCGTGGTGGCCGCGCGCAGCCGGTCCGCGCCGGGCTCGGCCGGGGCGTCCGGCACGGCCGGCAGCACGGGATGGCGGTCGCGGAGCGCCTCGTCGTAGGCGGCGAGCCGGTGCACGACGAGCACCACGGTCAGCCAGTCGGGACCCACGGGACCGCGCGGCATCGGCTCGGTGCGGTACTGGACGTAGGCGTGCTCGAGCAGGACGGCGCCGGTGTGCAGCCGGGCGGGCTCGTCGGGGTGCGGCGCGGGCGCCCGGGCGAGCACCGCGGCGACGACCTCGGCGTCGTCGGCCACCGTTCGGAGGGCGTCGGCGGCGACCCTGCGCACCTCCCCGCCCCCGCCCCGGGGCCACACGGCCGCGCCGATCACGGCGCCGATCAGCCCACCCACCAGGACGTCGACGAGCCGGACCTCGGCCAGGCGCCAGGTCGACGGTGCGAGCTGGGCGAACAGGGCCGCGACCAGCACCGTGAAGCCGGCCTGGGCCGCGGCGACACCCAGCAGCGGGCCCGCCGCGAACGTCCCGAGCATGACGGCGGGCAGCAGCCAGACGTAGACGGCCCGGTCGGTGCCGACCGCGATCAGCATCCCGGCCGCGAGCACCGCGCCGACCAGCGTGCCGGCGAAGGCCCGGACCAGCACCGGGCGGTCGGCCGCCGCCGAGGTGCGCATCAGGCTCAGCGTCGCGAGCAGCACCCAGAAGCCGTGCGCGAGGTCGAGGACCCCGGCCACGACGCGGGCGACGGCGAGCCCGAGCGCGAGGCGGACGGCGTTCTGCAGGGAGACCGAGCGGGGGGTGAGGTGCCCGCGCAGCCGTCGCCACCACAGCTGCGTGCGGGTGGCGTGCAGGAACCACAGCTGGGCGGGGGTCTCGGCGGGTGCGGGCAGCGGTGCGCCCGACCAGCCCGAGACGGCGAGCGCCGCGACCCGGACCTCCTCGGCGAGGGCGACGGCGGCGAGTCCGGCCCGCAGGGTCGGTGCCGGCCCCGGGATCCGGGCGGCACCGTGGGCGGCGAGTGCCCCCTCGATCCCGCTCCCGTCGACCGGGACGGCCTCCCGGCCGGCCCGCAGGGTGCGCGCCAGCCCGCCGAGGACGCGACCTGACGCGGCCACCAGGTCGGCGGTCCGCGGGTGGGGCGGATCGCCCGGCCCGCCGAGCAGATCGGCCAGCGTCACGCAGCGGTCCGCGGCCGCCCGCACCGCCGCCGCGGTGGTGAGCAGGCTGCGGTCGCGCCGTCCGGGACCGAGCGGGCGCTCGGCAAGCGGGAGGTTGGTGATCCGCAGGTCCTCGGCGGACTCGAGCACCTCGCGCCGGCGGGCGAACTCGGGGGCCGGGGCGCCGGGGGTGCGGAGGACCCCGGCGAGTGCGGTCGCGAACGCCGCGACGGTGTCGGCGAGCACCGCCAGCCGGTCCGGGACCGGCCGCGGGTCGGCCGGGGGGAGCAGGTAGCGGTCCGCGACGATCAGCAGCGCGGCGCCGAGGACGAGCCCGAGCAGCCGCTGGTCGAGGGTGTCCGGCTGGAAGGGCGGGAAGCAGGGCAGCACGTAGAGCAACAGCAGCCCGTTCGCCACCCCGACCACCCGCGGCCCGCCCACCCCGGCGTAGGCCACCACGAACCCGACGACGAGCATGCCCGCCGCGGCGGCCCACGTCGACACCGCGAGCAGGGTGCCCAGCGACACCAGCACGACGCCCGCGGCGACGGCGGCCAGGAACGTGCGCAGCCGCCGGTCGGGCGGGCCGGTGACCTCGGAGAGCGCGCCGAGGGCGATCACCGTGAACAGCGCGTAGATCGCCACGACCGGGTCGCCGACGCCGTACAGGCACACGTAGAAGCCGGACAGGGCGGCCGTCGACACCCGCACCGCCCGGCGCAGGACCGGCCCGGCGGGTGCCTTCACCGGGTGAGGGCTCCCTCCGTCGCGGGTCGCGCCGCTCCCGTTCCCGCCGGCCCCGTCGCCGAGGTTCCTCCCGCCGTGTCCCGCGGCGCCGGGGCCTCGGTCCACGCCGGGGGAAGCGTCACCCAGCCCGCGGGGCCGGGCAGCCGCTCGGCGGCCTCGGGTCCCCACGAACCCCGCGCGTAGGGCTGCGGAGCGATCCCCGGGTCGAGGATCGGCTCGACGATCCGCCAGGCCTGCTCGATGGTGTCCATGCGGGCGAAGTGCGCCGGGTCCCCGGCCAACGCGTCGCCGAAGATCCGCTCGTAGGGGGCGTGCACCGGGCCCAGTACCTCGCGGAAGTCCACGGACAGCGGGATCTCGGTGGGGATGTCGCCCTGCCCCGGCTGCTTGGCGAGCAGCGTGATCGTGATCCCGGCCCGGGGCTGCAGGCGCAGCCGGACCCGGTCCGGTTGCACGGCCGCGTGCCCACCGGAGAACAAGGCCCGGGGCGGCGGCCGCAGCACGGCGACGACGTCGAGCACCGTGTCCGGCAGCGCCTTGCCGGCCCGCAGGTGCACCGGCACCCCGGCCCACCGCCAGTCGTCGACGTGGAAGGTGGCCGCGACGAAGGTCTCGGTGGTCGAGCCCGACGCGACGCCCGGGGTGTCGAGGTAGCCGTCGTACCGGCCGCGGACCACCTCCGCGGGGTCGAGCCGGCGCACCGCCCGCAGCAACCGCGCCTTGGCGTCGCGCTGGTCGTCCGCGGCGTCGGAGAGCGGCGCGTCCATCAGCAGGTAGGCCAGGACCTGCAGCAGGTGGTTCTGCACCACGTCGCGGACCGTGCCGACGGCGTCGTAGAACGAGCCGCGGTCGGCGACGTCGAAGTCCTCGGCCATGGTGACCTCGAACCGGTCGATCCACTGCCGGTCCCACAGCGGTTCCAGGAGCGTGTTGGCGAACCGGAGCACCAGCAGGTCCTCCACCGGCTCCTTGCCGAGGAAGTGGTCCACCCGGAAGATCCGGTCCTCCGGGTAGTGCTTCGCCAGCAGGGCCTGCAGCGCCCGGGCCGAGGCCAGGTCCCGCCCGAACGGCTTCTCGACGACGAGCCGGGAGCGGGTGTGCAGGCCGACCCCGGCCAGCCCGTCGGCCACGGTGCCGAACAGCGCGGGCGGCACGGCCAGGTAGTGCACCGCGAACGCCGTGGGACCGGCGTGCTCGGTGATGGCGTCGGCGAGCCGGGTGAACACGGCCGGGTCGGTGTAGTCGCCCGCCACCAGGGAGGTCGAGCGCTGCAGCCGCTCCAGGGCCTCCTCGTCGACCTCCCCGCCGCTCCGACCGGACGCAGCGCGCACGCAGTCGGCCAGGTGCGCGCGCAGCCGGTCGTCGTCCCAGTCGGTCAGCGCGACGCCGATCACCGGCACGGTCAGCTCGCCCCGCCGGACCAGCCGGTACAAGGCAGGAATGATCATCTTCTTCGCGAGGTCGCCGGTGATGCCGAACAGCACCAGGACCTCGCCGGCGCGGGGAGGCTCCACCGACGGCCCATCCGCGAGCCCGCTCGCCGCCGTCGGCGCGCTCGCCGAGCCGCTCACGCGGAACCCCCGACCTTCTTCTCGAGGTGCCCGCCGAACTCCAGCCGCTGCGCGGACTCGACCTTGTCGGAGAACATCTCACTGCCCCGGGAGGCGAACCGGCTGTACAGCGCGGCGGTGAGCAGCGGCGCGGACACCCCCTCCTCGATCGCGGCGATCGAGGTCCAGCGGCCCTCGCCCGAGTCCGACACCCGGCCGGTGAACTGCTCCAGGCCCGGGTCCTGCCGCAGTGCCTCGGCGGTGAGGTCGAGCAACCAGGACCCGATCACGCTGCCGCGCCGCCACACCTCCGCGACCTCGGCCAGGTCGATGCCGTCGTAGGGGTAGTACTTCGGCTCGCGCAGCGGGGCGGTCTCCGCGTCGGCCTCCGACGGCCGGACGCCGGCGCCCGCGTTGCGGATGACGTTGAGGCCCTCCGCGTAGGCGGCCATCAGGGCGTACTCGATGCCGTTGTGCACCATCTTCACGAAGTGCCCGGCGCCGGACGGTCCGCAGTGCAGCCAGCCCTGCTCGGCCGGGCCCGGGTCGCCGCTGCGGCCCGGGGTGCGCGGCGCCGCGGCGACGCCGGGCGCCAGCGAGGCGAACACCGGCCGCAGCCGCGACACCGCCCGGTCCGGGCCACCGATCATGAGGCAGTAGCCGCGCTCGAGGCCCCACACCCCGCCGCTGGTGCCGCAGTCGACGTAGTCGATCCCGCTCGCCGCGGCCCGCTCCGCGCGGTCGATGTCGTCCCGGTACGAGGAGTTGCCGCCGTCGACGACCGCGTCGCCGGGGTCCAGGGCGTCGAGCAGCGTGGACACGGTGTCGCCGGTGATCGCGGCGGGCAGCATCAGCCACACCGAGCGCGGTACGGCCAGGCCCGCGACGAGGTCCTCGAGCGAGCGGGCGCCCCGCGCGCCCTCGGCCTCCAGCGCCGCGACGGCGTCGGGGGAGACGTCGTAGACGTGGCACTCGTGCCCGGCGCGCAGCAGCCTGCGCACCATGTTGGCGCCCATCCGGCCGAGCCCGATCATCGCGATCTGCATCCCGTCGTCCTCCCGTGTGCCAGGTTCCCGTGTGTCCGGTGCCCCGTGTCCGTGGTGCCGTACGTCAGGTGAGGGCGCGTGGCCGGACGCCGACGCGGCCGCCCGGCGCCGTGGTCGCGCTGGTGGTCGAGGTCCCGTTGATCAGCGCGAGGTGCCTGAAGGCCTTCCGTGCTCGGCGAGCGGCGGGCGGTCCTCGGGCCGTCCCACCCCGACCCCCTCCCCTCGCCCGGCCGGCTGGCCCCGGGATCGCGCTCGTTCCGATCACCCGGGCCGTTAACCGGTTCGTGACGGGGGCAGGATTTGCGGGTACCGCGTCCCCATGACCGAGTACGAGGCCGAACGCCGGCTGCACCAGTCCGCGGAGACGGTGTTCGCCGCCGTCGCCGACCTGCACCGCGCCGACGAGTGGGTGCCCGAGGACCTCCGGGTCCGTGGCCAGGACGGGGACCTGACCACCGTCGAGGCGGCGGGCGGCGACCATGCCGCGCTGGCCCGCGTCCGCCCCGAGCAGCTGCGCGTGGAGTGGGGCGCCGAGGGGTCGCCGGACTACACGGGCTACATCCAGGTGATGCACGCCGACGAGGGACACAGCCGGGTCGTGGTGCACCTGTCCTTCCTCGGCGACCGGCCCGAGGCGCGGCCGGGCGCCGCGGCCGACGAGGTACGTCGCCGGCTCGACGAGAGCCTCACGCGGCTGGCGCAGCGGCTGGACGCGTGAGGAGCGCCGGCCGGCGGGCCCGCGGCGGATGCAGCAGGATGTCGCCGCGCGGCTCGTTCGGCTGGGCTGGAGCGCGAACCGGATGTCGTAGCCGCGCGGGGTGGGGCGAGGGACCAGACGTCCGCGAGTCGCGCTGTGGGCCCTCGCGAGTCGCGGTGCGGGGCTCGGCGGCGCACACACGCTGTACGGAAGATCGCGACGAGCGTGACACCTCGGTCGCCGGCACGACCGCACCAGCCCGGTCGCCACCGCCGGGCCGGCCCGGCTGATCGTCCCGCGCCGCGCGACCTCGCCCAGCACCACGCCCAGGTTGTGGTCCCGCATGCTGCGGTGCCGCATCCCCGAGGCGGGTGCCGGGCGGTCGGTCGTGCGCGCATCCTGCCCTGCCGGGCGGGTGCGGTCAGCCGCGCAGGGCCGTGAGTGCCGTCGGGCGATCCCGCCGCCGGTCACCACGTGCGTGCCGCGCCGCAGCAGGCGGTGCCCGAGGAGGTCGACGTGCCGGACGAGCGCGACGTCGAGCCCGGGCACCGCCAGGGCGACGTGATCGAGAACCAGCGTCACCCGGCCCTGTTCAGCTCGTACGTCTCCCGCTGGCGCTCCCGCGTGTGCCGTGCCGGGGTCGTCGGCGGGTAGCGGTCCGGCTCGCCGGGGCGGCGGCAGGTCGGGATGGTGGTGACCTCGGCGTCCGGCCGCCCGGAGAAGAAGAAGGGCATCGAGTACCGCTCGGCGCCCGAGGTGTTCACGACCCGGTGCAGCGTCGAGCGATAGAGATCGTTCGTCCAGCGCGCCATCAGGTCGCCCAGGTTCACCACGAAGGTGCCCGGGATGGGAGCGGCGTGGATCCACCCGTCGTGCTCGTCGAGGACCTGCAGGCCGCCGTTCTCGTCCTGGGCGAGCAGCGTGATACCGCCCCAGTCGGTGTGCGCGCCCGCGCCCTTCTCGCCCGGCCGCGGGTTCGGCGGCTGCGGCGGATAGTGCAGGATCCGCAGCGACGGCGCCGCGTCGCTGCAGAAGTCCCGGAACCAGTCCGCCGGCAGGTCCAGCGAGAGCGCGAGGCCCTCCATCAGCAGCGTCGCGACCTCGGTCATCCGGCGGTGGTACTCGGTGAGCACCGCGCGGAACTCCGGTCGCGCGGGCCAGAGGTTCGGGCCGAAGCCCGTGCCGGCGTCGCCTTCCGGCACGTGTCGTCGTCGCGGGACTCGCGGCCGAGGTAGTAGCCCTCCTTGAGGTCCGGCGGTGCGCCGGCCTCGAGGGTCTGCCCGCCGACGTCCTCGTAGCCGCGGCCGTAGTTGTCCGTGGTCATCGCGACCCGCTGCTTCTCCGCCGCGGGCAGCGCGAAGAAGGTGCGGGCCTCGGCGAACGCGGCCTCGAGCAACTCGGGCCCGACGCCGTGCCCCGAGACGTAGAAGAAGCCCTTGTCGACGCCCCGCACCGCGACGACGCCCTGGTGCACGCGGGCATGCAGCGCCTGCGTGCCGAGGGCCTCGCCGTCGACAGCCCGCACAGCTGGGTGGTGCACGAGGACATGCCACCGCGCCGGGCCGTCGCGGACCGCTTCGACCCCGCGGGACTGCTCAACCCCGGCAAGCTCCTCCGGGGCTGACGCGCCGAGAAGGAGTCGGGGGTCGAAGGATCATGACCCGGGCGCGGGCAGACCATCGCGGACCTGCCCCAGCGGCTGGGGCCCGTCGACCGACCGACCCGGGGTGCGCACGCGGGTCGTGCTCGACACCGGCCGCCCGCTCGGCCCGCTCCTCGTCGAGCGGCTGGTCGGCTCGCCGGTGGCGGCGTCCCCGGCGACCTGACGACGCTGCTCGGCGCGCCGAGATCCACGTTCGGGACGCGGAAGCGATCTCCACGCGGTACGGTCCAGGCACGGGTGAAGAAGGCCGCCCGACCCTCGACGAGAGGAGGCGGCCGATGACGCTCGCCCATCCCGCTCCCATGTCCATCGACGTCCCCGAGCCGGGCGCGTACACGATCCGCCTCCGCGGTCACCTCGACCGCCTCACCGGTGCGCGGCTGCTCCGGCTGGTCGACGCGCGGCTCCAACTCGCCCGGCTCGGGCACGCCGCCACGCGGCACGTCCTGATCGACGTCGCGGACGTCGACTCGATCGGCCCCGGCGCGCTCGCGGCGCTCACCCACGCCCTGCACGCGGCGGACCGCAGCGGCGTCACCCTCGACCTCGTCGGAGCAGGGGCGCTCGCCGGGCGGCTGGGCACGGCGGACCGCCAGGCGCTGGCGCGGTTCCGTTCGTTCCCGACGGTCGCCGCAGCGCTCGCGGGCCTGGCGGCCGAGGGCTCCTGACCGCGCCGGACCGCTAGACCGCACGGTGCGCGCGGAGGAGCTCCTTCATCTCGGGGAGCCCGAAGAACTCCGCGGTGGCGAGCGCCGGCTGGGCGCCGAGGGCGGGGTCGCCGCCGGCCGCGAGCAGGGCCCGCACGGACTCGGCCGACTGGCGGAAGGTCGCGGCGGACAGTGCGGTCTGTCCGCGGTCGTTCGCGCGGTCCGGGTCGGCGCCGCGGTCGAGCAGCGCCCGCACCGTGTCCGGGTGGTCGTAATACGCAGCGAGGATCAGCAGGGTGTCGCCCTTGTCGTTGGTCAGGTCCGCCGGCAGGCCCGCGTCGACGTAGGCGGCCAGCCGGGCGGCGTCCCCGTCCCGGGCCAGGTCGAACATGCGGTGGGCGAAGGCGATGGTCTCCTCGTCCGGCTCCGGCATGCCGGTCAGCCTAGGTGCGGCGCGGACCCGCCGCCGGTCGCGGCGCGGTGCGCCGCCGTGACCAGGGCGGCCACCACCTCCACCTCCGCGTCGTCGCGCGGCGCCGGGACGAGGACCAGCCCGGCCGCGAGCCGGACGCCGGCGAGCGGGTGGGCGAGGGCCCAGCCCTTCCCGAGGGCGTCGTAGAGCAGCGCGTCGGGGAGGGCGAGGTGCAGGCTGCCGTCCGGGTGCAGGTGCACGAGCTCGTTCTGCGCCGGATGGACCACGGCCGCGGGATCAGCGGGGCCGTCCAGGAACAACGCCCGCGTGCCCGCCGGGCCGATCACGGCCGGTCCCTCCCGGCCGAGGCCGCGGATCCGGTCCCACAGCGCCGCCTGCCGCGTGCCGGGCGGGCCGAGGGGGAGCTGGGGCAGGCCGAGCGTGGTGTCGGGCGGTTCCCCGGCCCGCTCCGGCAGCCGGCCCGGCCCGGGCCAGGTGGGCTCGTCGCCGTCGGGCAGGGGGTTCTCGCCGTGGGCGCGCAGGAAGTCGAGCCGGTCGCCCAGCCAGCTCCCGGCCGCCGCGACGACCGACCCCGCCAGCGTCCCGCCGTCGGGCGTGCGCGCGACCCGGACCGGCGCGCCCGACCCTCGCCGCAGCCAGTCCCACGTGCGGCCGAGCAGCGGTGCGGGGGTGCGCGGGTCGGCGTCGGCGTGGGCCAGGAACACGGGCATCCCCCGCAGCGCCCCGCGGGGTGGTGCCGGATCGAGCGGGACGGCGCCGTGCAGCAGGACCGCCCCCGAGAAGCGCTCCGGCGCGCGCAGCATCAGGTGCCCGGCCAGCGCGACACCGCTGCGGAAGGCCAGCAGCAGCACGCAGCGGTCGGGGTGGCCCTCGGTGTCCAGCCAGCGCAGCAGCCAGTCCCCGGCGTCGACCAGCCCTGTGGGGTCCGGCCGTCCGTCGGTCTCGGCGAACCACGCGAACCCGCGCTCGACGGCCAGCGGCGCCCGGACGGCCACGTACGCGACCGGGCCGTGCGGCAGCCACGGCGAGATCTCGATCATCGAGTGCTCGCTGGTCCCGTTGCCGTGCAGCACCAGCACCAGCGGTGCCGCGGGGTGCGGCGACCCCCAGCGCGCGACCATCGGCTCGTCGCCGGGACCGGTGGAGCGCGCGCCGACCGTCATCCGGCGACCGTAGGCCGCGGGACGGGCCGGGCCCGTCTCAGTTCGACGCACGGCCGGCGGGTCCCTCCTGGCGGGGACGAGGGCCGCGTCACCCCTCGCGCAGGTCGCCGTACGCCACCACGGACAGGAACCGGATCGGCAGGGCGACCAGCTCGCGCGGACCGTGCACGCCCTCGCCGTCGAGCTGCAGCGCGTCGCCCGGACGCAGGGTGTAGCTGGACTCGCCGTGCCCATAGACCATCTCGCCCTCGAGCATGTAGAGCAGCTCGGTGCCGGGGTGCTGGAAGAGCGGGAACTCCTCGCTGCGCTCGTTGAGCGTGACGAGGTGGGCCTCCATCCGCTTGTGCGGACCGCGCAGCGCGCCCAGCAGCGTGTAGTCGTGGCCCACCCGGGTGCCGCGCGCGACGATCCGGGCGCCGGAGCCGGCGGGGGTGAACACTGCTTCCCGGGGGGTGTCGGCGCCGCGGAAGAGCGCGGTCACCGGGACGTCGAGGGCATCGGCCAGCCGGGCGAGTGTGGTGAGGCTGCAGGAGGTCTGGGCGTTCTCGATCTTCGACAGCATCGGCTTCGAGACTCCGGTGCGCACCGCCATGTCCGCCAGGGTCAGGCCCGCGGCCTGGCGCAGCTGCCGGACCTGGGCCGCGATCGCCCGCTCGAGCCGGCCCTCCTGCGGCGCGGGCTGGACCACCTCGCGCGCCGCCGGCCCGTGCCGCGGGGCCGCCGGGACCTGCTCGCCCGCACCCTCCACGGCCGCGAGGCTAGACCAGGCGGCGCCGTGCTCCGCCGCCGGTGCGGTCGAGGGGTGAGGAACCGGCGCCGCGCCGTTCCGACGTGACCGTCGGGATGGCACGATCGGCCCGTCCTGAACAATCGATCAGGACGGGGTGCCACGACGGGCGGGAGCGGTCCGGGTCGACGGCGGATACACGATCTCCTGGCGGAGCGAGCGTCGGTACCGACGCTCTGGAACCCTGGGCCGGGTGAGCACGACGAGACGGACCGGGGTCGCCGGGGTCGTGGTCGGCGCGGCGGCCGCCGGGATCGGCTGGGCCGCGCGCGACTACCGGCGGTGGAGGGCGCTGGACCCGGGCGGGGTGCCGGCGAACCCGGTGGGCTGGCTGGCGGTGAGCGGGATGCGGTTGCGCGCCCGCGAGCCCTACACCTGGCGCGACGCGGGCAGCGGGGACGTGGACCGCGCGCTGCTGACCCTGCCGCCCCGGGCGGGGGAGCGGCCGGAGGTCGGGCCGCATCCCGTCCCGCACCGGGTCCTGACCCAGCACGCGGACCAGGCCCAGGTCGCGGCCCTGCAGGACGTGGTCGAGGAGTTCGCCGCCCGCGAGGGCCTGGAGATGCGCACCAGCCGGTGGGAGAAGCACCATCCGGCGCTGGTGCGCGCGGGCGGCGCCGAGGTCGGGCACGTGCATCCCGCCGACGGCTCGATGCACGTCGTCCTGTCCCCGCTCGACGCCCGCGTGGTCGTCGCCCGCCGGTGGGGCGAGTTCCACCCGCTGGCGGGCGTGATGCTCGACCTGCCCGAGGGGTACGTGCTGCTCTACCCGCCGCGGGACGTGGCCGAGATCGGACACCTGCGGTCGATCCTCGAGGCCGCCGCACGCTGAGCCCCCGCCGGGGCGGGTGCGGTCCCCCCGGACTGCGGCTGCATGCCGGCGCGACGCCGCCCCTCCGCCGCCCGCGCCCCCGCGGCCGGCCCCCGTCAGCGCGCCCCGGCGGTCAGCGGCGGTCGCCGCAGGGGCGGCGCCCGGTCAGCGTGCCGAGGAGCAGCATCGCGCCCCACGGCCCGGCGACCCAGACCGGCCAGAAGGGTAGCGGGTGCCCGGCGCCGAGCGAGGTCGCCACCCAGACGACGAGGCAGATCGCGTTGACCGCCGCCCACGGCACCCATGCGCCCGCCGGGAACCCGCCCGTGGATGCCGGGCGCGCCGGGACCGGCGTCCGTGTCCCCGCCGCCGGCCTCGGCGCGGGGAGATCGGCGAAGACCGCGGTGAGCTCCCTGCGGGTACGGGCCGCGTAGACCCGGTCCACCCGCTCCTCGTACTCGGCGAGGTCGAGCCGGCCCGCCCCCACCTCCGCGGCGAGCCGGGCGGCTCCGCGCTCCCGCTCGTCGTCGCCGATGCGGGTCCCTGCCCCGTCCCGTCCGGTCGCTCGGTCCTGCTCGGTCATCACCCACCACCCCCGTCGGACGGCACGAGTCTGCTCCGCCCGCGGCAGACATGTCAAGTTCGACATGTCGGGTCAGGAATGCGGGACCGCGCACCTCAGCACGAGCAGCGAACGGGCGGACACCCGCAGCCGTGCCCCGGCCTTGTTGGTGCGCCGGCGGGGGTTCGCCAGCAGGGGATCGGCCGTGTCGACGACCGTCTCCCACACCCGGCCGTACTCCTCGCTGGGCAGCGCGAACTGGACCTGCTGGTGGTGGGCGTTGACCAGCAGCAGGAAGGAGTCGTCGACGATCCGCACGCCGAGGTGGTCCCGGTCCGGGATGCCCTGGCCGTTGAGGTAGATCGCCAGCGACCGGGTCTGCGCGCGCTGCCAGTCCTCGTCGCTCATGTACCCGCCGTCGGGCCGCAGCCAGGCGATGTCCTCCATGTTCGAGCCCTGGATCGGCCGGCCCTGGAAGAAGCGCTGCCGACGGAAGATCGGGTGCTTCGCGCGCAGCTGCGTGAGCCGGCCGACGAACTCGGTGAGCACCTCGTGTTCACGGGCGCGGTCCCAGTCGACCCAGGCCAGCTCGTTGTCCTGGCAGTAGACGTTGTTGTTGCCCTGCTGCGTGCGGCCCAGCTCGTCGCCGTGCGCGATCATCGGCACGCCCTGCGAGAGCAGCAGGGTGGTGAGGATGTTGCGCTTCTGCCGCTCGCGCAGCGCGTGGATCTGCACATCCTCGGTGGGGCCCTCGGCGCCGTGGTTCCACGAGCGGTTGTGGCTCTCCCCGTCCCGGTTGTCCTCGCCGTTGGCCTCGTTGTGCTTCTCGTTGTAGGACACCAGGTCCTCGAGGGTGAAGCCGTCGTGGGCGGTCACGAAGTTGATCGACGCGATCGGCCGCCGGTTGTCCGTCTCGTACAGGTCCGAGGAACCGGTGAAGCGGGCCGCGAACTCGCCGAGGCTGGCGGGCTCGCCGCGCCAGAAGTCCCGGACGGTGTCCCGGTAGCGGCCGTTCCACTCCGTCCACAGCGGCGGGAACCCGCCGACCTGGTAGCCGCCGTCGCCGACGTCCCACGGCTCGGCGATCAGCTTGACCTGGCTGACCACCGGGTCCTGGTTGACCAGGTCGAAGAAGGCGGACAGGCGGTCGACGGCGTGGAACTCGCGGGCCAGCGAGGAGGCGAGGTCGAACCGGAAGCCGTCGACGTGCATCTCGGTGACCCAGTACCGCAGCGAGTCCATGAGCAGCCGCAGCGACTCGTGGTGGCGGACGTTGAGGCTGTTCCCGGTGCCCGTGGTGTCGAAGTAGTACATCGGGTCGCCGTCGACGAGCCGGTAGTAGGCCTGGTTGTCGATACCGCGGAAGGAGAGCGTCGGGCCCAGGTGGTTGCCCTCGGCGGTGTGGTTGTAGACGACGTCGAGGATCACCTCCATGCCCGCCCGGTGGAGCGCCCGCACCATCGCCTTGAACTCCGCGACCTGCTCGCCGCGGGTGCCGAAGCAGGCGTAGCCGTTGTGCGGCGCGAAGAAGCCGATCGTGTTGTAGCCCCAGTAGTTGCGCAGGCCCTTGTCGTGCAGCGTCGAGTCGTGCACGAACTGGTGCACCGGCATCAGCTCGACGGCGGTGACCCCGAGCTGGCGGAAGTGGTCGATCATGACCGGGTGGGCCAGCCCGGCGTAGGTGCCGCGGACATCCTTGGGGATGTCCGGGTGGCGCATGGTCATGCCGCGGACGTGTGCCTCGTAGACGACCGTCTCGTTGTAGGGGATCCGCAGCGGCCGGTCGTCCTGCCAGTCGAAGAAGGGGCTGACCACGACCGACGTCATCGCGTACGGGGCCGAGTCGGTGTCGTTGTAGGAGTCCGGGTCGCCGAAGCGGTAGGAGAACAGGGCCTCGTTCCAGCGGTACTCGCCGTCGATCGCCTTGGCGTACGGGTCGAGCAGCAGTTTCGACGGGTTGCACCGCAGCCCGGCGTGCGGGTCGTACGGGCCGTGCACCCGGTAGCCGTAGCGCTGTCCCGGTCCGACCCGCGGCAGGTAGCCGTGCCAGATCAGGCCGTTGCGCTCGGGCAGGACCACCCGTTCCTCGGAGCCGTCGTCGTGCAGCAGGCACAGCTCGATGCGCTCCGCCACCTCGGAGAAGATCGCGAAGTTGGTGCCGCCGCCGTCGAAGGTCGAGCCCAGCGGGTAGGGCGAGCCGGGCCAGATGTGCACGTGTCCTCCGGAGCGTCGAGCGGAGCACAGTTCTAACCCGGGCGGGCGACGTCGGCCAGTCCGGGCGAGCCGGGCGTGTCGGCGTTGGGCCGGACGGGTGGGCCACGCGGGGCGCCGCGGGACCGGGCCCCCGGACGTCGGACAGCGGCGGATGATGGGACCGAGCTGCCCGTCGCCGACCCGGAAGGACCGCCGTGGACTTCACCCTCCCCGAGACCGCCCTCGCCGTGCAGGAGGGCGTGCGCGCGATCGGCGCCCGCTACGACCACGCGTACTGGTCGCGGCTGGAGGAGGAGCACCGCTTCCCGTGGGAGGTGTGGACGGACCTGGCCGACGGCGGCTGGGTCGGGCTGACCGTGCCGGAGGAGTACGGCGGCGGCGGGCAGGGGATGCTCGAGCTGGCCGTGGCCTGCGAGACCCTGGCCGCGTCGGGCGGCACCGCCGGGATCTTCCTCTACGTCCTCACCCCCGGCTTCGGCGCGACCACGCTCGCCCGGCACGGCACCGAGGAACAGAAGAAGCGCCTGCTGCCCGGCCTCGCCTCGGGCGCCACCCAGTTCTGCATGGCCCTCACCGAGCCCGACGCCGGCAGCGACGCGCTGCGCATCCGCACCCGCGCCGTCCGGGACGGCGGGGACTTCGTGATCGACGGTCAGAAGATCTGGATCTCCGGGCTCGAGAACGCGGACTGGATGATCGCGATCACCCGTACCGTCCCCGCCGAGGAGGCGAAGCCCCGCACCGGCGGGTTCACGCTGTTCCTGGTCGACGTCAAGGAGGCGGTCGCCGCGGGGACGCTGCAGTACACCCCGATCCCCAAGCTGGGCAGCAACGTCGTCACCTCCAGCCAGGTCTTCTTCGACGACCTGCGGGTGCCCGCGGAGAACGTCCTGGGCGAGGTCGACGGCGGCTTCTCGGTGCTGTGGGACGTCCTCAACCCCGAGCGCATCCTCGCCGCGGCCGGGGGAGTGGGCACCGCCGACGCCGCGCTCGACGTCGCCGTGCGGTACGCGAAGGAGCGCGAGGTGTTCGGCCGCCCGATCGGCGCGAACCAGGGCATCCAGTTCCCGCTCGCGCAGATCAAGGCGAAGACCGAGCTCGGCAGGCTGATGACCTACAAGGCCGCGTGGCTCTTCGACCGGGGCCTGCCCTGCCACGCCGAGACCAACATCGCCAAGCTCACCGGGGCGCAGGTCGGGTGGGAGGCCGCCAACCAGGCCTTCCAGACCTTCGGCGGCATGGCGTACTCGAAGGAGTACCCGGTGGAACGGCTGTTCCGCGACTCCCGCATCGCCCGCACCATCCCCGTCGCCGAGGAGCTGGTCCTCGCCCACATCGGCACGCAGGTCCTCGGCCTGCCCCGGAGCTACTAGGGATCAGGTCAGGACGAGCGGCGGGCCCGAGTCGAGCAGCAGGCGCAGCGACGCCGGACCGTCGGGGGTGAGCGAGACGCCGGGCAGGCGCGGCCCCGGGGCGACGGCCCCGGTCATCCGGGTCGCGACGATCCCGTTCGCGCCGCCCGGGTGCGGGGGGACCGGCCGGTGGACCAGGCCGGTCAGCTGGGCGTCCGACAGCTCGGCGACGGCGAGGAACGGCATCTCCGGGTCGCCCTCGTGCACCGCCAGGGTCGGCCCGTCCGGCACGGTGTAGCGGCGGAACCGCCCCTCCGGCAGGGTGCCGCGCAGCACGATCCCGAACGGGTAGGCGGTGCGGGCGCAGCGCGCCGCGAACCCCAGCCGCGAGGCCCGCTCCACCTCCGGGTCGTCGATCCACAGCAGTTCGACGTAGTGCCGGGAGAACAGGATCCGCCGGTTGCGGGTGCCCTGTCCGACGTGCCGGGCGCCCTCGTCGAGCAGCAGCCCCTCGGGCGCGTCCGGGGGACCGGGCAGGAAGGCGATCAGATGGTCCAGCTCCAACACCGGTCCAGCATCCCGCGCCCGGTCGCGGGTATGCAGACCGGGTGATCGATCGTTTCGACGGCTGGATCGCCGGCCTGGGCACGGACTCCGGGCTACGGGTCGTGGTGGGGCACTGGCCGCGCTCCCCGCTGGGGTCCTTCACCGACGTCATGGTGGAGCGCCGGGACGGGCACCGGCTCCTGCTCGCGCCGGACGACCGGGTCGCCGGGTTCGTCTCGGCGACCTACACGTTCGACGAGGTGCGGATCGGCCCCGTCGAGCACGAGATCCGCGGCGACCGCCGGCAGGTCCGGGCGGGGCCGCTGGAGTGCGCGTTCCGCGTGGGCGGCCGGACCCCGCTCGGCCTGCTGCTCCGTGCGGTGCCCCGCCGGCTCGCCACCGCGCCCCGCTGGATCGGCACGATCGACGCCGTGGCCCGCCGCGTGCTTCCCGGGGTCCGGACCGTGGGCAGCGCCGGCGCCGGCCGCAGGGAGTACTACGGCGCGCTCGACCTGCACCGCCTCACTGCCGCCGTCGTCCGCTGGGAGGGAGAGGACCAGGGCCCGCTGCGGCCGGTCCACCCGCCCGTGCGTTTCGGCTTCGGCTCCGCCCCCACCGCGCCCTCGCTGGTCCGAATCACCACCCTCGTCACCCGCTGACCTCCGGTGCGGGCGGCGTCGAGCGGGTACCTCCCGGTCCGTGGTGCAGACCTTCCTCCCGTACCCCGACTTCGCCGCCAGCGCCCGGGCGCTCGACGACCGGCGGCTGGGCAAGCAACGCGCGGAGGCGCTGCAGATCCTGCGTGCGCAGGTGCGCGAGGGGTACGGCTGGCAGCACCACCCGGCGGTGCGGATGTGGCGCGGCCATCCCGAGGGCGTGGCCGCCTACGCGCTCGCGATCTGCGCGGAGTGGGCGGGCCGCGGCAAGGTCGACACGGTGGCGGAGCACTACGCCCCGCGCTTCCCCGACGACCAGCCGGGGGCCACGTACGTCTGGCCGGTCTAGCCACTCCTCCGCCGTGCTTCGGCCTCGTCGGCGCTGCGGGAGCAGGTGATCGCGATCCGGGCGCCGCGGCCGGCCAGGCGGGCCGACCGCCGCGCCCGGACCGGTCGCGCCACCGGCGACCGCGACCCTGCCGCCCATGACGGCAGCCTGACGATTGGTCAGTACAGAATCAGCTGAGCCGCTCGTAGATCACGGCCATGCCCTGCCCGCCGCCGACGCACATGGTCTCCAGGCCGATGCTCTTGTCCGCGGCCCGCAGGCCGTTGAGCAGGGTGGAGGTGATCCGGGCGCCGGTCATGCCGAACGGGTGGCCGACGGCGATGGCGCCGCCGTGGACGTTGAGCTTGTCGCCGAAGGGATCGATGCCGAGGTCGCGGGCCGACGGGATGACCTGGGCGGCGAACGCCTCGTTGATCTCGACGAGGTCGACGTCGGCGATGGTCATGCCGGCCCGGGCGAGCGCCTGCCTCGACGCCTCGACCGGGCCCAGCCCCATGATCTCCGGCGACAGGCCGGTCACACCGGTGGAGACGATCCGGGCCAGCGGGGTGATTCCGAGGTCGCGGGCCTTGGTGTCGGACATGACGATCAGGGCCGCGGCGCCGTCGTTGAGCGGGCAGCAGTTGCCGGCGGTGACGAACCCGTCCGGCCGGAAGACCGGCTTGAGCTGCGAGACCGCGTCGTAGGTGACGCCGGCGCGCGGGCCGTCGTCGGTGTCGACGACCGTGCCGTCGGGCAGGGTGACGGGCGCGATCTCGTCGGCGAAGAAGCCGTTCGCGATCGACTCCTCGGCCAGGTTCTGCGAGCGGACGCCGAAGCGGTCCATGTCCTCACGGGTCACGCCCTTGGCCCGGGCGAGGTTCTCCGCGGTCTGGCCCATCGCGATGTAGACGTCCGGCAGCTTCCCGTCCGTGCGCGGGTCGGTCCAGGTGTCGGTGCCGGACTCGGCGGTGGCGACCGTGCGGGCCGCGGCGTCGGCGAACAGCGGGTTGTGCGTGTCCGGCCAGGAGTCCGAGGAGCCCCTCTCGAGCCGGGAGACGGTCTCGACGCCGGCCGAGACGAACACGTCGCCCTCGCCCGCCCTGATCGCGTGCAACGCCATGCGGGTGGTCTGCACGGACGAGGAACAGTACCGGGTGATCGTGGTGCCGGGCACGGTGTCGAGGCCGAGCAGCACGGACACGATGCGGCCCATGTTGTAGCCCTGCTCGCCGCCGGGCAGACCGCAGCCCAGCAACAGGTCGTCGATCTCGGTCGGGTCGAGTGCGGGCACCTGGTCCAGTGCGGCGCGGACCATCTGGACGGTCAGGTCGTCCGCACGCATGTCCTTGAGGGAGCCCTTGCGCGCGCGGCCGATGGGGGAGCGGGCCGCCGCGACGATCACTGCCTCGGGCACGGGTGTCTCCTTCGCTGGAGGGCTGGTGCTGGTGTCGAGTGTGCACCCCTTCGGGGCGCGGGGTTACCGTGCGGTAGGGAGTCACACGGGTCGTCCTGGCGCGCGGGCGGTGCGGGTACGGCGCCATGGACCGCCCACCCGAGGCCCGCGTGCTGCTCGCCCCGTCAGGGCCGGCCGCGGAGCGGCCTACTTCCCGCGGAGGTCACGCAGCCGCTGCAGCTTGCCGACGGAGCGCTCCAGTGTGTCCGGGTCGACGACCTCGCAGGTCACCGAGACGCCGATGGTGTCCTTGACCGCACTGACCAGCTCGGTGGCGGCCTCGGCCCGCCGGGCGGCCGTGGCGTCCGGCCGCGCCTCGACGCGGACCGCGAGCGCGTCCAGGCGGCCCTGGGTGGTGAGCTCGAGCTGGAAG
The DNA here is from genome assembly GCF_047200735.1 of Pseudonocardia oceanicola. Classification (NCBI taxonomy): domain Bacteria; kingdom Bacillati; phylum Actinomycetota; class Actinomycetes; order Pseudonocardiales; family Pseudonocardiaceae; genus Pseudonocardia; species Pseudonocardia oceanicola. Next base: position 30,208 of record NZ_JBJZON010000024.1, on the reverse strand, counting down.
TGCGGCGCGAACCCGGGGGTGCGCAGCACGATCTCCTCGATCTGGGTGGGGAAGAGGTTCACCCCCCGCAGGATGATCATGTCGTCGCTGCGGCCGGTGATCTTCTGCATGCGGCGCAGGGCGGGCCGCGCGGTCCCGGGGAGCAGGGTGGTGAGGTCCCGGGTGCGGTACCGGATGATCGGCAGCGCCTGCTTGGTCAGCGAGGTGAAGACGAGCTCGCCCTCCTCGCCGTCGGCCAGCACGGTGCCGTCGAGGGGGTCGAGGACCTCGGGGAGGAAGTGGTCCTCCCAGATGTGCAGGCCGTCCTTGGTCTCGACGCACTCCTGCGCGACGCCGGGGCCCATGACCTCGGACAGGCCGTAGATGTCGACCGCGTGCATGTCCGTACGGTCCTCGATCTCGGCGCGCATCTGCTCGGTCCACGGCTCGGCGCCGAAGATGCCGACCCTCAGCGAGGTCGAGCGGGGGTCGACGCCCTGGCGCTCGAACTCGTCGAGCAGGGTGAGCATGTAGCTCGGGGTGAGCATGATGACGTCGGGTTCGAAGTCGCGGATCAGCTGCACCTGGCGCGGGGTCATCCCGCCGGACACCGGGATCGCGGTCGCGCCGAGCTTCTCGATGCCGTAGTGCGCGCCGAGCCCGCCGGTGAACAGGCCGTAGCCGTAGGCGTTGTGCACCTTGTGCCCGGGCCGCCCGCCGGCGGCGCGGATCGACCGGGCGACCAGGCCGGCCCAGGTGTCGATGTCGCGCTCGGTGTAGCCGACGACCGTCGGCCGTCCGGTGGTGCCGGAGGAGGCGTGGACGCGGCGGACCTCGGACTGCGGGACCGCGAACATCCCGAAGGGGTAGTTGTCCCGCAGGTCGGCCTTGCTGGTGGTGGGGAACGTGGCGATGTCGGAGAGCTCGCGGCAGTCCTCCGGGTGCACGCCAACGGCGTCGAAGGCCGCGCGGTAGTGCGCCACGTTGTCGTAGGCGTGCCGCAGGGTCCACCTCAGCCGCTCCAGCTGCAGGGCCCGCAACTCGTCGGTGGACATCCGCTCGGCCGGGTCGAGGGTCTCCGGGTCCGGCGCCTCGCCCGGCCGACGGGCGGTGGTCGGGGTGGTCACTGACCGGCCTCCTGCTTCGCGACGAGGGTGAGGACGTCGTAGCGGGCGACGGACCGGCCGTCCTGGCGGGTGACGTCGGCGTCCCAGCGGACCTCGCCGTAGCCGGCGGACTCGCGCGGGGTGAGCTGCTTGCAGGTCAGGGTCACGGTGAGCTCGTCGCCGAACGCGACGGGGGTGAGGAACCGCAGGTCGTCCACCCCGAAGTTGGCCAGCACCGGGCCGGGGTCGGGGTCGACGAACAGCCCCGCCGCCAGGGACACGACCAGGTAGCCGTGCGCGACGCGCTCGCCGAACAGCGGGTTCGCGGCCGCGGCCTCGGCGTCCGTGTGGGCGTAGAAGGTGTCGCCGGTGAACTCGGCGAAGTGCTCCACGTCCTCCTGGCTCACCCGCCGCGGGCCGGCGACGACGGTGTCGCCCGGCCTGAGCTCCTCGAGGTGCTTGCGGAAGGGATGCACGCCCTCGTTCTGCAGGGTCTCGTGGCGCTGCGCGCCGGCGACCCAGCGACCCGTGATCGCGACCAGCGAGTCGGGATCGGCCTGGACGGCGGTGCGCTGCATGTGGTGCAGCACGCCGCGGATGCCGCCCATCTCCTCGCCGCCGCCGGCTCGGCCGGGGCCGCCGTGCACGAGCTGGGGCAGCGGGGACCCGTGACCGGTGGACTCCGCGGCGTCGGACTCGTTGAGCACCAGGATCCGGCCGTGGAAGGCCGCGGTGCCCAGGACGACCTCGCGCACGAAGTCCGGGTCCGAGCTGACGACCGACCCGGCCAGGCTGCCCTGCCCGCGCGCGGCGTGGTCGATCAGTTGGGCGGTGGTCTCGTAGGGGAGGATCGTGGAGACCGGGCCGAAGGCCTCGACCTCGTGCGGCTCGGCCCGCTCCGGGTCGCCGACCAGCAGGATCGGGGACACGAACGCGCCGCGGTCGGCGTCCGCGCCGGTCACCTCGACCTTCTCGGGGTCGCCGAAGACGATGCGGCCGGCGTCGGCGAGGGCCTTGACGCTGCGGCGGACCTCCTCGCGCTGGCCCAGGGAGGCGAGCGCGCCCATGCGCACGCCCTCCTCGGCCGGGTTGCCGATCACGGTCTGCGCCAGCCTGGCGGAGACGGCCTCGACGACGGCGTCCACTCGCGCGGCCGGGACGAACGCGCGGCGGATCGCCGTGCACTTCTGCCCGGCCTTCACCGTCATCTCCGCGACCAGGCTCGCGACGAACAGGTCGCACTCGGCGTCGGAGGCGTCGGGGCCGAGGGCGGAGAAGTTGAGCGAGTCGGCCTCGGCGGTGAAACGCACGGAGTTGCGCACGATCGCGGGGTGGGCGCGCAACGTCTGCGCGGTGGAGGCAGAGCCGGTGAAGGACACCAGGTCCTGGCCGGTGAGGTGGTCGAAGGTGTCGCCGAGGGAACCGGCCACGAACTGGAGGGTGCCGGGCGGCAGTATCCCGGAGCCGACGATCAGCTCGACCAGTGTCGCGGTGAGGAACGCCGTCGGGCTGGCGGGCTTGATCAGGCTCGGCACGCCGGCGAGGAAGGCCGGGGCGAACTTCTCCAGCGGTCCCCAGACGGGGAAGTTGAACGCGTTGACCTGCACCGCCACTCCCCGCAGCGGGACGCAGAGGTGCTGGCCGACGAAGGTGCCACCGCGCCCGAGGGGTTCGACCGGGCCGTCGACGTACACGGTGTCGTTGGGCAGCTCGCGCTTGGCCTTGGAGGCGTAGGCGAGCAGCACCCCGATCCCGCCGTCGACGTCGAACTTCGAGTCGCCGAGGGTGGCACCGGTCCGTGCGGAGACGGCGTAGAGCTCGTCGCGGTGCTCGCGCAGGTGCTGGGCCAGCGCCTTGAGCAGGGCGGCGCGCTGGTGGAAGGTCAGCTCCCGCAGCGCCGGCCCACCGACCTCGCGGCCGTGGCGCAGGGCCGCGCCGAAGTCGACGCCGGCGGACGAGAGCCGGGCGATCTCCTCGCCGGTCACCGCGTCGAACAGGGGACGGCCCTCGTCCGTCGGTGTGTGCCAGTCGCCGCCGACGTAGCTGCGCAGGACCCGGATGCTCACGGCGGTCTCCTCGTCGTCGGGAAGCCGGGCGTCCGCCCCGGATCACTCGATCTCGCGGCGAACGATCGTTCGGTTGCCTCGAGACGCTAGCATGGCCGCGTGCAGACGAACAGTGGCGCGGCCGAACCCGCGGGCCCGGCGGTCCTCCTCACCGCCGACGAGATGGACCCGGCCGTCGCGATCGTCACGCTGAACCGGCCGCAGAAGCGCAACTCGTTGACCGTGGAGGTCAAGGAAGCGCTGCTCGACGCGCTGGAGAGGGTGGCGGGCGACACCGCGGTCCGGGCCGTGGTGCTGACCGGGACCGGAAAGTCCTTCTGCGTGGGACAGGACCTCGGCGAGCACGTCGAGTCGCTGCGCGGCGACGCCTCGACCTCCTTCGACACCGTGGAGAAGCACTACAACCCGATCGTTCGGGCGATCGCCACGATGCCGAAGCCGGTGGTCTGCGCGATCAACGGCGGCGCCGTCGGCGCCGGTCTGGGCTTCGCGCTGGCGTGCGACCTGCGGGTGGCCGCCGAGGGGGCGAGCTTCGCCACGGCCTTCTCCGCCATCGGGCTCACCGCGGACTCCGGGCTCTCCGCCAGCCTCGTGCACTCGCTCGGCGCGGCCCGGGCCACCGAGCTGCTGCTGCTCGGCGAGTCCTTCGACGCGTCCCAGGCCCAGGCGTCCGGGCTGGTCAGGGCGGTCGTGCCGACCGAGGAGGTGCTCGGCGCGGCACTCGAGCTGGCGCGGCGGCTCGCGGCCGGCCCCACCCTCGCCTACGCGGAGATCAAGAAGGCGGTCGCGATCGGGGCGGTGTCCCCGCTCGACACCGTGCTCGCCCACGAGGGCGAGGGGCAGGCCCGGCTCGGCGTGACCCGCGACCACCGGGAGGCCGTCGAGGCGTTCCTGGAGAAGCGCAAGCCCGTGTTCGAGGGCCGATGACCGCCGCGCCGTCCGAGCCGCCCACCCCCGCCGTGCGTACCCGCCGCGCGCGGGGGGCCGCCGGTGCGCGCCGGCCGGTCTACGACGTCTCCTCCCTGCTCGCCGTGGCCGTGCAGGAGTTCAACACCCGCGGCTACGACGCCACCTCGATGGAGGACCTCTCGCGAGCGGCGGGGATCACCAAGTCCTCCTTCTACCACCACGTCAGCGGCAAGGAGGAGCTGTTGCGGGCCGCGCTGAGCCGCGCGCTCGACGGCCTGTTCGGCATCCTCGAGGAGCCGGCCGCGCAGGAGGGCTCGGCCCTGGAGCGGCTGCGGCACATCATCTTCCGGCAGGTCGAGGTGCTCACCACCGAGCTGCCCTACGTCACGCTGCTGCTCCGGGTGCGGGGGAACACCGAGACGGAGCGGTGGGCGCTGGCCCGGCGCCGGGCGTTCGACGCGACGATCGCCTCGCTGGTGGCCGAGGCCGTCGCCGACGGCGAGGTCCGGGCGGGTGTGGAGCCCGCGCTGGCCGCCCGCCTGCTCTCCGGCACGGTGAACTCGATCATCGAGTGGTACCGGCCGGGCCGGCCCGGGTCCGAAGCGCTGCCGGGCGAGGTCGTCCGGATCGTCTCCGACGGCATCATCCCGCCGGCCTGACCTCGCGACTCGCGCTGCTGCGCCTCGCGACTCGCGCCGCGGGTTCTCACGACTCGCGGGACGGGAGGCGGCGCGGCGGCGTCAGGTGAACGAACATTCGGTGAGGCTCACGGCAGGTCCGCGACCCAGTCGGCGAGCAGCGCGACGTTCTCGGCGTTGCGGCCCTGGTCGACGAGGGTGCCCGGGACCAGCGGGCGGCTGCGCAGCACGACGCGCGCGCCCGGTTCCTGGGGCAGCACCTCCATGTCCACCCGCTCGCCCCAGCTGCGCCAGGTGACGCCGGTCCGCAGCAGGGCGCGGTCGCCGTCGACGGCGGTCACCCGCCCGCCGGGCAGCCGGGCAGCGGCCTCCGCGGCGCGGGCGAGCACCTCCCGGGGCGGGACCGCGGCCCGCACGACCCGCTGGGCCACCACGCCGCCCACCCCGGTCCGGCGGGCGGCCCGGTCCTGCAGGCGGCCGAGGAACGCCGCCATGACGAGGCCGAAGAGCGTCCCGGCCACGACCGACGCCACTCCCACGATCACGTAGGCGGCGGGTCCGGCGGCAGCGTCCTGCCGTTCCCGGAGGGCCATCAGCACGCCCCAGAGCAGGCCGAACGGCACCCCGGTGAGCAGGCCGAGCTGCAGGCGGCTCGGCCCCGTCTCCTCTACTGCGGACATCGGTCCCTCCCCGACAGGGCCCGCGGTGCGGGCGGTGATGGCGGCCCGCGGTGCGGGCGGTGATGGCGGCCCGCGGTGCGGACGCCGGTGACGGCCCGCGGCTGCGGGTGCCGAGAAGGGTCGGGGTGCGCGGCCCGCGCGGCGAGGGAGCATGCCCCCGGAGCACCGGGGGACAACCCCCGTCCGAGTCAGGGGGATCCCTCTCCGACCTCGGGTATCTGCCCCAATGTCCGGCGGCTCTCCCCAGAGCATTCTCGTTGGCGTCGAACCGCACCGATGGCGGACGACGAACCGGGGGAACGCAGCACAGACGCTGCACGACGGGGGGAGGCCGCAATGCCGATCGTGAGTGCTCCGCAGGAATTCACCGAAGAGCGACTGTTCGTCGACCTGCGCTCCCTCGTCGGGCACGAGCTCTACCTCAAGTGCGAGGGCTTCAACTTCGCCGGTTCGGTGAAGCTCAAGGCCGCCTCCGAGATGATCGAGGCCGCCGAGCGCAACGGCGAGATCGGGCCCGGCTCGACGCTGGTCGAGTCGTCGTCCGGCAACCTGGGCGTGGCGCTGAGCATCATCGCGGCCAACAAGGGCTACCGCTTCGTCTGCGTCACCGACGCCCGGTGCAACGTCGCCACCATCCGGCTGATGGAGGCCATGGGCACCGAGGTCCACGTGATCCGCGAGGCCGGCCCCGAGGGCTTCCTCGGTGCCCGGCAGGCCTACGTCCGGTCCCTGGTGGCCTCGGACCCGTCCGCCCACTGCCTGAACCAGTACGCCAACCCGAACAGCTGGAAGGCGCACTTCCGCACCACCGCGCCGGCCATCGCCGAGGAGTTCCCGCAGCTCGACGTCCTGTTCGTCGGCGCGGGCACCACCGGCACGCTGATGGGCTGCGCCCGCTGGTTCCGCCAGTACCGGCCGGACGTGCACATCGTGGCCGTCGACGCCGTCGGCTCGGTGACCTTCGGTCAGCAGTCCGGGCGCCGGATGATCCCCGGCCTGGGCACGAGCGTCGTGCCGGACATCTTCGACCGGTCCTACGTCGACGACGTCGTGTTCGTCGAGGAGCCCGACGCGATCGCCATGTGCCACCGGATCGCCAGAAAGGGCTTCCTCTTCGGCGGCTCGACGGGCACGGTGGTGAGCGGCGCGAAGGCCTGGCTGGACCAGAACTCGGCCGGGCACCTCACGTCGGTAACGCTCGCCCCCGACCTGGGCGAGCGGTACCTCGACACGCTGTACCGGGCCGACTGGGTCCGGGACAACTTCGGCGACGAGGTGCTCGCCGCCGAGCCGGCCGACGAGAGCCTGGTGGCCTGAGCCATGACGATGTCGGAAGCCGGTGACCGCATCGCTGCGGCGCCGGTCCCGCTCTCGGAGCTGGTCCTGGTGGACCGGCACGAGGCACAGGGCTGGCGCGTGCGCCGGCACGAGCGCCTCGACTCGGTGTTCGAGGAGCGGTGCGACTGGATCCGGGAGTACGGCCGGGCGGGCCAGCTCGCCGTCGACGGCGCGGGGATCGCGCTGACCTACGACGAGCTGGACGCCCGGGCCAACCGGCTCGCGCGCTTCCTGCGCCTGCACGGCGCCCGTCCCGGCGACCGGGTCGCCCTGCTCTTCGACGTCCGCGTCGAGACCTACGTCGCGGTGCTCGCGGTGCTCAAGATCGGCGCCACCTGCGTGCCGCTCGATCCCGACGCGCCGGCCGAGCGACTCGGGTTCGTCGTCGCCGACGCCGAGGCCCGGCTCGTGCTCACCCGCTCGCACCTGCGCGGACGGGTCGGCGTCGTCGGGTCGCTCCCGTCGGGCGCCGAGGTCCTGGCCGTCGACGAGGCCACCGCACTGATCGCCGAGATGAGTCCTGCGCGGCTGCAGCCCGCCGAGCGCGGCGAACCCGCCGACCGGCCCGCGTACGTCCTGCACGTACCCGGCCCCGCCGGCTGGTCCGAGCGCGTGGCGATCGACCACCGCAGCATGTGCAACGCGGTGCGGGTCTCGTCCGAGACCTTCGGTGTCCGGGGGCACCGCCTCTACCAGGGCCGCGCCCTGTTCTCCGGCGGCGGCATCGAGGAGGTGTGGATGGGCTGGGCGGCCGGCGCAACCCTGGTGCCCGCGCCCGACGGTCCGCGTCTCACCGGCGACGTCCTGCACGCCGTCCTGAGCGAGCGCCGGGTCACCGCGCTGTGCACCACCCCGGCCGTCCTGGCGACGCTGGAGGCGGACCTGCCCCAGCTGCGGTTCCTGCTGGTCTCGGGGGAGGCCTGCCCGCAGGGCCTGGTCGCGCGTTGGTACCGGCCCGGCCGGCGGTTCCTCGTGGCCTATGTGCCGCCGGGGGCGACCGTCGCGGCGACCTGGACCGAGGCGCACCCGGACAAGCCGATGACCATCGGGACCCCGCTGCCCACCTTCGCGACCGTCGTGCTCGATCCCGACACCCCGCGGCACGCACTGCCGCACGGCGAGACCGGTGAGATCGGTGTGGCCGGCCTCGGCCTGGCCTGCGGCTACCCGGACCCCTCGGGCGACGCCTTCGTCGAGGACTTCCTCGGCATCCCCGGCAATCCGTCCGGACGGATCTACCGCACCGGTGACCTCGGCCGCGTCGACGACGCCGGCGAGATCGAGTACCGCGGCCGCACGGCCCTGCAGGTGCTCGTGCGCGGCGAGCACGTGGACCTCGCCGCGATCGAGTCGGTGATGCTGGCGGTTCCCGGGGTGGCCTCGGCGGCCGTCGCCGCGCACGAGGGCGCACCCGGCGTCCCGGACCTGGTCGGCTTCTACACGCTGCGGGCGGACAGCCCGGGGGTGACCGAGCGGGAGATCGGGTCGTGGCTCCGCGAGCGCCTGCCGTCGGACCACGTGCCTGCCCGGCTCGAGCGCCTCGACACGTTGCCGCTGACGGCCGACGGCCGCATCGACCGCGCCGCCCTGCCCAGGAGCGGCGGGGAGATGACCCGGCTGCGCGCCGAGAACGCGCGGCTGCAGGAACAGCTCGAGCGGCTGCGCCCGCCGGCGCCACCGGCCGCCGGCGCCTCCGCGTCCGCTCCGGTGGCCGAGCGAGCGCCGTCCGGGCCGGCCGACGCTCCCGCAACGGTCGAGCCCGCCGCGGGGGCCGAGCCAGCCGCGCCGGTCGAGCCCGCCGCGCCGGTCGAGCCGGGGATCCTCACCTTCGACCAGATCGTGGGCGCGACGACGGCCCCGGCAGCGACACCGGCCCCACCGGCCGAGCCCCGGCCGGACGTCCTCACGTTCGAGCAGATCATGGGCTCGGCGCCCGCCCCGCCGGCCACTCCCACTCCGGCCCCGTCTCCGGCCGCCACTCCCACCCCGGCCCCGGCTGCGTCTCCGTCTCCCGCCCCGGCCGCACCTCCCTCTCCGGACCTGGCGGCATCTCTGGCCCCGGCTGCGTCTCCGGTCGCCCCGGCTCCGTCTCCGGTCCCGTCTCCGGTCCCGTCTCCGGATGCGGTGCCGGAGCGTCCCGCCCCGGCGGATGAGCCCGGGCCCGCCGTCCCCTCGCGGCGTCCGACGCCCTACCCGCGGTCGGCCGCCCCGGCGCCGGCGCGGCCCACGCCCTATCCACGCCCGGCGGGCCCGGCGCCCTCGCCCACCGCGCGCCCGGCCCCGGCGCCCTCGCCCACCGCGCGCCCGGCCCCGGCGCCCTCGCCCACCCCGCGCCGGACACCCACGCCCTTCCCGCGCTCGTTCGAGCGGCCCCCCGGCGTGCGGCCCGCGGCTCCGGCACCCAGCCCCTTCCCGCGGGCTGCGGCACCGGCTCCCGCGCCGGCCCCTCCCGCGGGTCCGGCCCCGGCGGTCCCGGCTCCCGCGCCGGCCCCTCCCGCGGGTCCGGCCCCGGCGGTCCCGGCTCCCGCAGTCCCGGCTCCGGCGAGCCCGGCTCCGGCGAGCCCGGCTCCGGCGAGCCCGGCCCCCGCGATCCCGGCCCCCGCGATCCCGGCTCCCGTCCCCACGGCCCCGGCTCCGGCCGCTCCCGTGCCGACGCCGGCGGTCCCGGTCCCGGCTCCCGCACCGCCGGCTCCGACGCCGCCGGCCGCCCCGGCCGGGGCACCGTCGACGGCGGGCCTGGCCGCCGCGCTCGCGAGCGTGCTGGCCGAGGTGCTGGCCGTGGAGCACGTCCCGACCGACCGCAACGTCTTCGACGACCTCGGCGCCGACTCGATGGTGATGACCCGGTTCTGCGCGCGGCTGCGCAAGCGGGCCGACCTGCCGTCGATCTCGATCAAGGACGTCTACGCGCACCCGACGATCGCCGGGATGGCGACGGCCTTCGCCCCGTCGATGGCCGCGGCCGCACCGGTGGTCCCGGCCGGCGCGGCGGGCGACGACGTCGTCCGCGGGCTCGCGCAGGTCCTGGCCGAGGTGCTGGACGTCGAGCACGTCCCGACCGACCGCAACGTCTTCGACGACCTCGGCGCCGACTCGATGGTGATGACCCGGTTCTGCGCGCGGCTGCGCAAGCGGGAGGACCTGCCGTCGATCTCCATCCGCGACGTCTACGCCAACCCCACCATCGCCGGCATGGCCGCCGCGGCGGCGCCGAGCGCGGCGGCTCCCGCAGCGGTCCAGGCCGCACCCGCGCCCGTCCGCCCGGTGCGGCACAGCACGCTGGGCTACTACCTCACCGGGCTCCTGCAGTTCCTGGTGTTCGTGCTCTACGTGACGACCGCCGGCGTCGTCATGGAGCGCGCCTACACGTGGATCGAGACGAGCACCGCGCCGCTCGAGATCTACGTCCGTTCGGCCGAGGCGGGGGGCGGCGCGTTCCTCGCGTTGTGCCTGCTGCCGATCGTGGCGAAGTGGCTGCTGGTCGGGCGCTGGAAGGAGAAGGAGATCCCGGTCTGGAGCCTGCGGTACTTCCGGTTCTGGCTCGTGAAGACGCTGGTCCGCAGCAACCCGATCGCGCTGCTCATGGTCGGCTCGCCGATCTACACCCTCTACCTGCGGGCCCTCGGGGCGAAGGTGGGCAAGGACGTCGTGATCCTCACCCGGAACCTGCCGGTCTGCACCGACCTCGTGACGATCGGCTCGGGCACCGTAATCCGCAAGGACGCGCTCCTGCTCGGCTATCGGGCGCACGCCGGGACGATCCAGACCGGGCGGGTCACGCTGGGTCGTGACGTCGTCGTCGGCGAGAAGGGTGTGCTCGACATCGGTACCGCGATGGGCGACGGTGCGCAGCTCGGCCACGCGTCCTCGCTGCACCGCGGGCAGAGCGTTCCCGCGGGGGAGAGCTGGCACGGCTCGCCGGCCGTTCCGACGGACACCGACTTCCACGGCGTCCCCCCGGTGCGGATCCGCGCGCTGCGCAAGGTCACCTACGTCACCAGCCAGCTGGTGAAGCTGTTCGCGATCTACCTGCCCCTCGGTTTCGGCGGCCTGTTCCTCGTGGTCAACACCGTGCCGCGGTTCAAGGAGCTGCTCCGGCCGGGCTTCGGGGGCTACACCTCCGCGCCGTTCTACCTGGAGGCCGTGGCCGAGTCCGCGCTGCTCGTCTTCGGCAGCCTTGTCGTCGGGTTGCTGATCGTGCTCACCGTGCCCCGGCTCGCGGCCCTGTTCGTCCGGCCGGACCGCGTCTACCCGGTCCACGGATGGCGCTACTCGATGCACCGCACCGTCACCCGGCTGACGAACGTCAAGACCTTCGTCTACCTGTTCGGGGACAGCTCGTACATCGTGAGCTACCTGTACCTGCTGGGCTACGACCTCGGCAAGGTCGAGCAGACCGGCTCGAACTTCGGTTCGGCCGTCGCGCACGAGACGCCGTACCTCACCTCCGTGGGGCGGGGCACGGTCGTCGCCGACGGGCTGTCGGTGAACAACGCCGACTTCTCCAACAGCTCGTTCCGGACCTCGCGGGTCGCCATCGGTGGCCACAACTTCCTCGGCAACCAGATCGCCTACCCGATCGGGGGGCGCACCGGCGACGACTGCCTGCTCGCGAGCAAGGTCGCGATCCCGATCGACGGGCCGGTGCGCGAGGGTGTGGGGCTGCTCGGGTCGCCCGCGTTCGAGATCCCCCGCACCGTCCAGCGGGACCGGGTCCTGGAGATCGACGTCCGCGAGCGCCGCCGCCGCCTGCGCCGCAAGAACCTGCACAACCTGGTCACGATCGGCCTCGCCCTGCTGGTGCGCTGGGGTCACGTCCTCGGTCTGCTGCTGCTGGGCCTGCTGGCCCTCGACCACTTCCGGGACTTCGGCGCGGTCGCCTTCGCGCTGGAGCTGGTGGCGAGCCTGCTGTTCACGATCTTCTGGTTCGTGCTGTGGGAGCGGGCGATCCTCGGCTTCCGCCGGCTCCGCCCGAAGTCCTGCTCGATCTACGACCGGCAGTTCTGGCGGCACGAGCGCTTCTGGAAGCTGGTGGTCCCGCCGATGGAGCGACTGCTCGGCGGCACGCCCTTCAAGAACCTGATCTCGCGCATGCTCGGGGTCCGGATGGGCCGCCGGGTGTTCGACGACGGCCTCGGGCTCACCGAGCGCACCCTGACCGCCGTCGGCGACGACTGCACGCTCAACTTCGGTACGACGATCCAGTGCCACTCCCAGGAGGACGGCGCCTTCAAGTCCGACCGCACCACGCTCGGTGCGGGTGTGACCCTCGGCGTCGCCGCCTTCGTCCACTACGGGGTGTCGATCGGCGACGCCGTGGAGATCGCCCCCGACTCGTTCGTCATGAAGGGCGAGGAGATCCCGGCGGGCTCGCGGTGGGGCGGCAACCCGGCCCACGAGCTGCCGGAGACCCCCGCGCCGGCCCCGGCGTCCGCCCTGCCCGCCCCGACCGCCGAGGGCGCGTCCGACTGGACCGCCGCCCTCCTCACGGCCCGCGAGGAGCCCGTGCGATGACCACCCCGATCACCCCGACGACCACCCCGATGATCACCCGGGAGAACCTGATGACCTCGCCGACCGCCGCCCCGACCTGCGCCCCCGGCAGCGCGGCCCGCGTCTGGTGGACCGCCGCGCTCGCCGCGGGCGGGCGCACCACGCTCCCGCGCTGGGCACCGGATCCGCGCCCGGGCGTCGCGACCGTGGCGGTGCCGCTGCCGGGGCCGGTCACCGAGGCCGCCCTGATCGCCGCGCACACGAAGGTGCTGGCCGCGCTGTCCGGCGAGCCCGAGACCGTCACCGGGCTGGTCACCCCCGCCGGGCAACTCCCGCTGCGGCTCGCCGTGGAGCCCGGGCCCTGGCGCAGCCTGCTCACGGCCGCGGAGAAGACCGTCGCCGAGCTGCGCGCCCACCAGGACTTCCCGGTCGACGCGCTGCGCGCCGAGCTCGGCCTGGCCGGTCCGGTGTTCGAGACGGCCCTGGACCCGGCCGGGCCGGCGCCGGAGCCGGCAGGGGAGGTCGTCCTGACCGTCGGCGTCCGCGACGGGCACCTGGAGCTCACGCACCGCACGGACGTCCTCGACCCCGCCGCCGGTTCGCGGATCGCGGGCTACCACCTCGCCGCGCTCGCCCAGCTCACCGCGGACCCCGAGGCCGACCACGCGGCGTCGACCCTGCTGTCGCACGAGGAGCGGACCTACCAGCTCGAGGGCCTCGCCGGGCCCCGCCGCCCGCTGCCGGACCGGCGGTTCCACGAGCTGGTCGAGGAGCGCGTCCGCCGCCACCCCGACGCGGTCGCCGTGGTCCAGGGCGACACGCGCTGGACCTACGCCGAGCTGAACGACCGGGCGAACCGGCTGGCCCGGGCGCTGCGGGCGCGCGGGCTGGTGCCCGAGGGCGTCGTCGCCGTGGTCACGGAGCGGAACCTCGACTGGATGGCCGCGGTGCTCGCCGTCTTCAAGGCGGGTGGGGTGTACCTGCCGATCGAGCCGCACTTCCCGGCCGAGCGCATCCAGCGGACGCTGACCCGGGCCGAGGCGGCGCTGGCCGTCACCGAACCGGGCAGCACCGAGACGCTGGACCGCGCGCTCGCCGCCCTGCCCGGGGTCGGCGTGCTCACCCTCGCCGACGCGCTGGCCGAGGAGGCCGACGGGTCCGACCTCGGTGTGGCCGTCGGGCCCGACCAGGCCGCCTACGTCTACTTCACCTCCGGCTCCACCGGCGAGCCGAAGGGCGCGCTGTGCGAGCACGCGGGGATGCTCAACCACCTGCTCGCGAAGATCGAGGACCTGGAGATCGCCGAGGGCGCGGTGGTCGCGCAGACCGCCCCGCAGTGCTTCGACATCTCGCTCTGGCAGCTGGTGTCGGCGCTGCTGGTCGGCGGCCGGACCGTCGTCGTCGGGCAGGACTCGATCCTCGACGTCGAACGGTTCGTCGACACGGTCGTCGCCGAGCGGGTCGCGGTGCTGCAGCTGGTGCCCTCCTACCTCGAGGTCGTGCTGTCCTACCTGGAGCGCACCGGCCGGGAGCTGCCGGACCTGCGGTGCGTCTCGGCCACCGGCGAGGCGCTCAAGACCGAGCTCGCCCAGCGGTTCTTCGCGCAGCTCCACGGGGTCGCGCTGGTCAACGCCTACGGGCTGACCGAGACCTCCGACGACACCAACCACGAGGTCATGCGCTCCGCGCCGGCCAAGGTCGTGCTCGGCCCGGCGGTGCGCAACGTCCGCGTCTACGTCACCGACGAGAACCTCGAGCCGGTCCCGCTCGGCGCGCCCGGCCTGATCTGCTTCGCCGGGGTCTGCGTCGGGCGTGGGTACGTCAACGACCCGGAGCGCACGCGCGCGGTCTACCTGACCGACCCGCACGTGCCGGGGGAGCGGCTCTACCGCGGCGGCGACTACGGCCGCTGGACGCCGGAGGGCAAGCTGGAGTTCCTCGGCCGCCGGGACAGCCAGGTCAAGATCCGGGGCTTCCGCATCGAGATCGGGGAGATCGAGAACGCGCTGCTGGGCATCCCGGGGGTGCGCGACGGCGCCGTCGTCGTCGCCGAGCGTCCCGGCGCCGGTGCGCAGCTGGTCGCCTTCTACTCCGCGGCCGAGGAGCTGCCGGTCGACCGGCTGCGCGAGGGCCTGGCCCGCACGCTGCCCGCCTACATGGTCCCCGCCGCGTTCCACCGGCGGGAGCCGCTGCCGCTCACGGCCAACGGGAAGATCGACACCAAGGCGCTGACGGGGCTCGCCGCCGAGCTCGCCCACGAGCCCGCCGTAGCCGCGCAGGAGGCCCCCGCGACGCCCGCAGAGCAACGGCTGGCGGCCGCGTTCGCGCAGATCCTCGGGGTGCCGGAGGAGGAGATCGGCCGCCACGACCACTTCTTCGACCGGGGCGGCTCGTCGCTCTCGGCGGTGAAGCTCGCGGTCGCGCTGGACCGGGCGGTGTCGCTCAAGGACATCACCCGCAACCCGGTGCTCGCCGACCTGGCCGCGCTGCTCGACGCCCCGGCCGAACCCGCCACCACCGACATGGCGGCGCGGCCGGAGCTGCTGCAGCCGCTCACCACCGGCGGCGACCCGGCGCGGGCGCTGGTCTGCTTCCCGCCGGCCGGGGGCAACGCCGTCAACTTCCGGCCGCTCGCGGCCCAGCTCGACGAGCTCGCCGGGCTGACCGTGTACGGGGTCGAGCCGCCCGGCCACGACCCGTCCGCCACGGAGAAGTTCGCCTCGCTCGCCGAGATCGTCGAGCGCGTCGCCGGCGAGGTCACGGCGAGGGGACTGACGAGCGTGCTGCTGTGGGGGCACTCCTCCGGCACGGCCTTCGCCGTCGCCGCCGCGCGGGAGCTGGACCGTCGCGGCGTCCGCGTCGAGCAGGTCGTCCTGTCCTCGCAGCAGCTCGGCGACCCCACCACCCGGCGGAACGGGATCGTCGAGCTCTCCGGGCGGTCGGACGCCGCGCTGGTCGACCGGCTGCGCGAGACCGGCATGTACCCCGAGCTCGACCAGCTCGACCCCGAGGGCGCCCAGCGGGTCGCCGCGGCGTACCGGCACGACTGCATCGAGGCGCACCGCTACCTCGCCGACGCCGCCACCTCCGGGCTCACGATCACCGCGCCCGTCCTGATCGTCCGGGCCGCCGACGACCCGAGCACGGCGGACGAGACGCGGCGGCGGGACTGGGAGGCCCTCGCCGCGGTGGTGCAGACCCGAGAGCTCGACGGGGGCGGGCACCACTTCCTGCGGAGCAGGCCCCGCGAGGCGGCCTCCGTGGTACTCGACGCCCTCCGCGCGCCCTCTTCCTGAGCACACCCTCCGGAACCCACACCGTCGAGAGGACACCGAGATGACCCAGCCCGCAGCCGCTCTGGACCTCACGCAGCGCCCCGGTGGGCCCGTCGTCCTGACCACCTCCGCGCCCGCCGGGCCCGCCGCCTGGGCGGCCGAGAACCGGGAGGCCGTCCGCAACCTGGTCGCGCAGTACGGGCACCTGTTCGTCCGCGGCCTCGGCCTGCAGGACTGGGCGGCCACCGCGGCCGTCTTCCGCGGGCTCACGAACCAGCTGCTCGGTGAGCGGGAGGCGTTCGCGCCGCGCCAGCACTTCGGCGACGGCGTGCACTCGTCGACCGCCTGGCCCGCCAACCAGCAGATGTGCATGCACCACGAGCTGAGCTACACGCTCGAGTTCCCCGGGCTGATGCTCTTCGCCTGCCTCAACCCGCCTGCCGCCGGCGGCGCCACGACGGTCTCCGACTCCGCCGCGGTGCTGGAGGCGCTGCCCGCCGACCTCGTCGGCCGGTTCGAGCGCGAGGGCTGGATGCTCACCCGCACCTACAACGACGAGATCGGCGCCTCGTGGGCCGAGGCCTTCGGCACGGACGACCGCGCCGCCGTCGAGGCGTACTGCCGCGCCAACGCGATCGAGTTCGAGTGGACCGCCGACGGCGGCCTGAAGACGCGGCAGCGGCGGCTCGCCGTCGTGCGGCACCCGGTGAGCGGGGCGCGGTGCTGGTTCAACCAGATCGCCTTCCTCAACGAGTTCACGCTCGACCCGGACGTCCGCGAGTTCCTCGTCGACACCTACGGGCCCGACGGCCTGCCCTTCACCACGAAGTTCGGCAACGGCGACCCGATCGGCCCCGAGGTGATCGCACTGATCAACGACGTCTACACCGCCCACACGCTGCGCGAGCCGTGGCAGGCCGGGGACCTGCTGCTCGTCGACAACGTCCGGTGCGCGCACAGCCGCGAGGCCTACCAGGGCGACCGGCAGGTGCTCGTCGGGCTGGCCGACTCGGTCAAGCTCGCCGACTGCGCGCCCACGGCGGGTGCGCAGTGACCGCCGTCGATCCCGCTCCGGCCCCCGCGGGCACCGAACTCACGGTGCCGCCCTTCGCCGTGGTGCCCGGCGCACAGGTCCAGGCGGCGCTGCAGGGCCGGGAACGGGAGATCACCGAGCTGGTCGAGGCCACCTACCGGCTGCACGGGGCGGGGGACACGGTCAACCCGCCGTCGTACTTCCTGCGGTTCCCGGACCGGCCGACCTCGCGGATCATCGCGCTGCCCGCCTCGCTCGGCGGCCCGTCGCCGGTCGACGGGCTGAAGTGGATCTCCAGTTTCCCGGACAACGTGCAGGCCGGGATCCCGCGCGCCTCCGCCGTGCTGATCCTCAACGACCACGACACCGGCTACCCGTTCGCGTGCATGGAGAGCTCGATCATCAGCGCGACGCGCACGGCATCCTCGGCCGCCCTGGCCGCGGATCGGCTGAGCGAGGGCCGCACGCGTCCGACCCGGGTCGGCTTCTTCGGGACCGGTCTGATCGCGCGCTACATCCAGACCTTCCTCGCCGGGACGGGCTGGGAGTTCGCCGAGATCGGCGTGTTCGACCTGTCCGCGGACAGCGCCGCCGGCTTCCGCGGGCACCTCGAGCGGACCGGGACCTCGGGGCGGGTGACGATCCACGAGACCCCGGAGGAGCTGATCCGGAGCAGCGACCTGGTGGTCTTCGCGACCATCGCCGGGACCCCGCACGTCAGCGAGGTCTCCTGGTTCGACCACGGGCCCCTGGTCCTGCACGTCTCGCTGCGCGACCTCGCGCCGGAGATCCTGCTGGAGGCGACCAACTACGTCGACGACGTCGAGCACTGCCTGAAGGCGGACACCTCGCCCCACCTGGTGGAGCAGCGGCTCGGGCACCGGGACTTCCTGGCCGGGACGCTCGACGACGTCCTCTCCGGCCGGGTCTCCGTGCCGGCCGAGGGCACGGTGATCTTCTCGCCGTTCGGGCTGGGCGTGCTCGACCTCGCGGTGGGGAAGTACGTGTACGACCAGATCGTGCGGTCGGGGGAGCTGCAGGTCGTCGACGGGTTCTTCCACGAGCTGAAGCGGCACGGGTAGGGGCGCCACCGGCCCGTCGCCGGGCGGTGTTCCGAACGTGGCGGCGTCTCGAACGTGGCGGCGTCTCGAACGTGGCGGCGTCCCGGCCTTCGCGGCGTTCCGGCCTCCGCCGGGCGGCGCGCCGTCGGGTTCGCCGGTTTCGTCGGTGGGTCCCGCTAACGTCCGCGTCGATGGCTGCGACGTGGGCGAGCTTCCTGGGCGGGCTCCTCGGTGCGCTGCTCGGCGCCGTGGCGACCATCCTCGTCGGCGAGGGCAAGCGGCGCCGCGAGGAGGACACCGCCCTGCTCGGCTGGTGCAGCCAGGTCTACGACTGGGTGGTCGAGGGCAAGGTTCCCCCGGAGGCCGCGCGGCACATGCTCGAGGAGCGGCGGATCACGGGGCACTGGTACGCCTTCAACCGGCGGTACGCGAAGCGGGTCGACGCTATCCTGGACGAACTCGATCGGGCCTTCGCGCCGCCGGAACCCCCGGCCGCGGCCCGCGAGGAGTTCGTGCTCGACACGGAGGACGACGATGAGCGACCAGGCTGACGAGCCCGTGGTCACCGAGGTGACCGCGCGGCAGGTCCGCGCCGCCCGGTTCCGGGTGGTGCGGGACTCCGTGCAGGGTCGGTCCACCCCCGAGCGCATCCGCCGGCTCGCCCGCGTGCTGCTGCCGGGGGAGGACTCGCCGCAGACCGGCTGAGGACCGCCTCACCCCTCGCCGTCGGCGTCCGCCACGTCCGGGCTGTCGCCGCGGGGATCCTGCGTGCCCCCGTCCGGCCGGTCCTCCGCCGGCGCCGTCATCGTGGGCTCGGCGTCCTGGTCCACGGGGTCGTCGGGCAGGGCGGGCTCGTCCTCGGCCCTGCTGCGCTCGGGGTTCCGGGGGTCGGTCATGCCCGCGACTACCCGGGCGGGGGTGGGGTATGCGCCGAACGTCATCGAACGTCCGTTCGTGATCTGCTCCAGTCGCTCCGTGGAACTAGAGCACGACCTCACCGGCACAGAGCAACGACGTCAGCGGGCGACCACGCCAATTTCGGCCCGGCACGGGCCGACCGCCCGGGCCGACGGTTGACTAGAACGGGATGAGCGGGACGATCGCGGTGCGGAGGATCAGCACGCCGAAGAAGACGATGATGAAGGCGAGGTCGAGGCTGATCCCGCCGAGGTTCACCGGCCTGACGACCCGGCGGACCGGGGCGATCACGGGCTCGGTGATGCCATGGGTCACGCGGCGGGCCTGGTAGAGGGCCGAGCCGCCGCTGCCGGGGGAGAGCACCCCGATCCAGTCGACGACCACCCGTGCGAGCAGGACCAGCTGGAACAGCACCAGCAGCAGCCCGAGGAGGGAGGCGATCACGGCGGTCTCCTTTCCGGTTCCCCACCGAGTGTCCCGATCCCAGGTGAGAGGGGCCTGAGAGTTTTCTGTCGGTGCGCCCTTCTAAGGTCAACGACCATGACGGCCGCCGCCTCCGTGGTGTCGCCCGCGGCGGACGCGACCGCCCGGGCGCGGTGGCGTGCGCTCGCGCTCACCGACCCGATCGCGCGGCTGGTGCGCAACGCCGCGCACGCCGGGATCGACGACGAGCTGTTCGACCTCCGCCAGCTCGCCCTGGCCGCCGTGGACCTCGTCGTCGGATCGATGGGCTTCGCGCGCGAGGCGACCCTGGAGGAGGTGGCGGACGACCTGACCGCGCTGGCCGCCCGGATGCGGCCGGACCGCGCGCACCAGGCGCGGGACGTCGCACAGGTGGTGCTGAAGGGCCTGCTCAACGAGGCGCACGAGCACCGCCGGTTCACCTACTGGTTCGCCGACCTGTCCGGCGAGCGGGTGGAGCGCGAGCCCTACAGCTTCCGGCTGCTGTCGTTGCGCGAGGCGGAGTACGGGCCGGTGCTCACGGCGTCCGACCAGGCCATCACGCTGTTCCTGCACGGCCTGGACGTGGACATCGAGGACGCCGACCGCGCCCTGGCCCACGTGCTGCAGCGACAGCTGGACGATCGCCGGTTCGACGCGGCGGCCCGCACGGCCGCGCAGGCCGAACGCACCTCGGTCGGCATCGCCGCCACCCTGTCCGAGCTGCTCGACGCGACCCGCCGGGACGTCGGCTCGCACGACTGGTTGGTCGACGTCCCCGAGCGGCTCGCCACGGCGCGCAGGCACGTCGAGGAGCGGATCGCCGAGGACGACCGGTTCCTCGAGCACGTGCAGGGCGGTCTGGACACCGAGACGTCGGCGGACGTCCGGGCCACCTCGGGCCGGATCGTCGACCTGCTGCACCGCGTCCGGCAGGTGCACCTGGACCTCGAGCGCCGGCTGGTCGGCGCCCGTGAGGTGTTCCTGGCCGCGCAGGTCCGTCAACGGTTGGCGCGGCGTCGTCGGCTGCGCATGCTGGCGCTCGGGGAGGACGTGCTGCTCCCCGTCCTCGACCTGCCCCGCGAGCAGGCCGTCGAGGTCGGCACGGCCTTCGCCGACCGCGTGCTCGGGGTGAGCGTGCCCCGGCTCGTCCGCTTCGACGACCTGCTGGACCAGCTCTGGGCGCCGCCGCGGCAGCGGGAGACCGTCGAGCCGGTGGACGAGGAGGCGGCCCCGGCGGAGGACGAGGCCGAGGACGTGCAGCGGTACCCCGCCGCCGTCGTCGAGGGAGCGCGCGAGGTGCTGTCCGTGGCCCGGGTGACCGAGGAGGGGGCCGCCCTGTCCGAGCTGCTCGACGCGAGCGAGGACGACGAGGTCGCCGAGCTCGTGCTGCTCACGGCGCTGTGGGCGTTCGCCCCCGACCCTGCGGCGGACGAGGAGGACCCGGACGGCTCGGTCGAGCTCGCCGGGGGCCTGGAGGCGCTGGACGAGGGCGTCGAACTGCACCACCGGCTGGCCCGGGGACGGGACCTGCGGGTGCGGCCCCTGCGCATGGCCGTCGACGAGGAACCGTCGGTCGCGGACGAACTGGAGGCCGTGGGTGAGTGACGCCGTCGCCGCGGACCTGACCGAGGTGCGCGCCGCCGCCGAGCTGCTGGCGTTCGGCCTGCAGCGCCGGGCGAGGCCCGTCGAGGGCAGCGACTACCGCGCCCTGCTGGACCGGTACCGCACCGAGCTGCGGTTCCGGGACGTGGTGGACACGATGGCCGAGGGCCTCGGTCTGGAGGCGCTGGGCACCCCACGCTCCGGGATCGTGCTCGCCCCCGAGCCCGGCGGCCCGTTCGCCACCCGGCTCACCGACCTGCGGACCATGGACCAGGCCGAGCGCCTGGTGTTCGGGCTGGTCCTGATCGGCATCGCCGCCTACGCCTACCCCCAGGACGTGGACTTCGACGATCCGGAGACCAAACTGGTGGACCTGGTCAAGGTGGACGAGTTCCTGCGCGCGGCCGTCGACACCCTCCAGGCCCAGGAGGGTGGCGAGGGCACGCCGGAGGAGCGGGCGCGGATCGCGGCCGAGATCTACGACGACATGCCGCAGCTGATCACCACGCAGACCGGGCGCCGGGGTCGCGGCTGCACGCTCAAGGCGATCGAGGACGCCCTCGGTTGGCTGGTGGACCAGGGCGCCGCTCGCGAGGCCACCTCGCTGGGTCCGGACGTCTACCACCTCACCGACCGGTTCCGGCTGCTCGTCGCCGACTCGGCGGGCGGGGCGGCCCTCGACGCGCTGCGCGAGCTGCGGGCGGCCTCGTGAGCGCGCCGGTGATGTGGAAGATCAGCCGCGTCCGGATCGACCGCATGGGACCCCGGGCCGCCCGCTTCCTCGACGTCACCCTGGACTTCCGTGACTCGCAGGACAGGCCGCTGGACTCGATCCTCTGGCTGCGCAACGGTGGCGGCAAGTCGACCGTCCTGTCGCTGATCTGCGCGCTGATCCGGCCGGCGCGCAAGGACTTCCTCGCCACGCAGGCCACCGGCAAGCACCTCGAGGACTACCTGCTGGACGACGACACCGGACACGTCGTCGTCGAGTGGTCCGGCCCGGGCAGGCGCCGCCTGGTCACCGGCGCCGTGTACGAGTGGACGGACCGCGCCCAGCCGGCGGATCCGAACCGGGACCACGACCGGCTCAACGCCCGGTGGTACCTCTGCACCGAGGACCGCAACGGCCGCACCGGGTTCGACGCCCTGCCCGTCGGGCAGCGGCTCAGCCAGAAGGACTACGTCGCGGCGCTGCGCGAGTGGGACGCCGTGCCCGGCGCGGGCGTCGTGGTCACCGACCGGCAGGACCGCTGGCGCCAGGTGCTGGACGACCACGGCCTGGATCCCGCGATCTTCACCGCGTTGCTGCAGATGAACGCCACCGAGGGCGGCATCGAGGGCCAGTTCCAGTTCCGCGGTGCCGACCAGTTCGTCCGGTACCTGCTGGAGCTGATCGTCGACCCGGACGTGCCCGCGCAGGTCTCGGAGATCCTCGAGAAGGTCCGCTCGGGCCTGGCCGAACGGCCCCAGCTGCTCGCGGACCGGGCGTTCGCCACCGAGGCCGTCCCGCTGCTGCGGACCCTGGCCGACTGCCAGGGGGTGCTCTCCGAGGCCGGCGGGGCGGCGGAGTCGGTGCAGGAACGGGCGGTCGTGCTGGCCGGGCGGATCGCGGCGGCGGCGGCCGCGGCTCGGCGCGACGAAGCAGCCCACGCGGACCGGCAGAAGGAGCTGTCCGCCGAGCTCGTCGAGCTGCGGTCGGCGGCGGCCACGGCGGAGTCGCAGGTGGCGGCCCTGCACGGGCTCGCTGCGCGGTTACGGCTCGCCGAGGCCCAGGCGGAGCTGGCGGCGGCTCAGGAGGCCCAGCGGAGCGCGCGGGAGGTCCGGGCCGCGTGGCGGGCGGTCGACCCGTTGCTCCGGTGGCGCGAGGCGCAGGCCCGCGTCCGGTCCCTCGAGGAGCAGCAGGCCGCCGCGGAGCTGGATGCCGAGCCGCTGCGCCGCGCCGCGGACGAGGCGGCAGCGCGCTACGCCCGCGCGCTCGACGGAGCGCTCGCCGAGCAGGCCGAGCGGACCGCCGAGCTGCACGAACGACGCAGGACCGAGCAGGCGGAGGCCGAGGCCGCGCGGGGTTGCGCGGGAGCGGCCCGGACGGTCGAGGGCCGGCTGACCGCCGAGCAGGAGAACGTGCGGGAGCGGCTCGCCGACCTGGACCGCGCGGTCGCGGCGGCGCGCGCGGCGGGCCACGTCGAGCCGGAGGAGGAGGTCCCCGCGGCCCTGCGGCGGCACCGCGCGGCCGCCGTCGCGGCGGCGGAGGACCTGGCCCGGCTCGCCGAGGAACGGGCCGCGGCACGGGAGCGGCGCGAGGAACTGCGGGCCGCCGAGGAGGGCCTGGCGACCGAGCGGCGCACCACTGTCGAGCGCGTGCGCTCGGCCTCGCAGCGGGCTGCGGACCTGCGGGAACGTGCGGCCGAGCTGGCCGCCGAGGACCGGTTGCAGGCGCTGAGCGGTGGGGACGCGGTCGATCCGGTCGCCGAGGCGGGCGACCTCGAGGAGCTGCTCACCACGGCGATCGCGCGGACCGAGCGGCGCCGGGCCGAGCTGGCCGTCGAAGGGGCCGAGGACGAGCGGGCGCTGGAGGCGCTCGCCGCGACCGGGCTCCTCCCGCCGGCCCTGGACCTGGGGAGGGCCCGCGCTGTCGTCGAGGAGGCCGGGATCGCGATCGCGACGGGTTGGCAGTACCTGGCGGACGCGGTGCCGCAGCGCTCCCACACCGCCGTCCTGCGCGCGGCACCCGCGCTGGCGTCAGGTCTGCTGGTGCACTCGGCCGAGGACCTCCCCGCGGCCCGCGCGGCGCTCGTCGAGGCGGGGCTCCGCCCGACGACCGCACTGGTGCTGGGTACGACGGCGGACCTCGACGCGGTGGTCCGGGGGAAGCGGACCGAGGAGTTCGAGCTGGTCCCGCCCGCCGCCGCGCTCACCGATCCCACGGCGGGTGGCGCCGAGACGGTGGCCCGGGAGCGGGCCCGTGCCGACCGGGTGGACGCGGATCGGGAGCTGACCGCCGTCCGTGACCGGGACGACGACCTCCGCCGCCGGGTCCGGACGCTGCGCCGGGACTGCCCGCCCGGGACCCTCGAGGAGCTCGACGGCGCGGTCGCCGTGGCCCGGGAGGCCCTGGCCCGCGTGGACTCCGATCTCGGGCGCGTCGGCGCGGACCTCGGTGAGCTCGCCGAGCGGGAGCAGACGATCGAGGGGCTGCGGGAGGCCGCGGAGGCCACCCGGCGGGCCGCGGACGTCGCCGGCGCCGTGCTCGGCGACCTCGCCGTCCGGCTGGCGGCGGCGGAGGAGAGCCGCGCCCGGGCCGCCGCGCTGCCCGCGGAGATCGAGGCGGCGCGCGCCGTCATCACCCGCGAGGAGGCGGCGGAGGAGTCGGCCCGCCGGGTCCTCCAGGAGGTCGAGGAGCAGCTCAACGCCGTACGCCGTGCGACCACCGCCCAGCAGGAGGTCCGCTCCACGCTGAACGTGCCCGCGTCGGCGCTGGAGGCGGCCGAGCCGGTCGTGCCCGCCGAGGCACAGCGGGCGTGGGACAGCGCCGTGGCGGCGTACCGGCGCGAGGTGTCGGACTCCGCGCTCGCCGCCGCGCTGGACGAGGCCCGACGCGGACTCGCGGGGCCGGCCGAGCAGGTCAGCGCCCTTCCCACGGACGTGCGGGAGGCCGCGACGGCACTCGCGGACGGTCCCGAGGGCGGCGACGCGGAGTCCCGCGCGGCGGCGTCGGCCCGGGCGGAGGCCGCGGCGCAGGTCGCGGACGAGGCGGTCGGTGCCGCGCGTATCCGGGCGGACTCCGCCCGGGCCGAGGCCGCGCACCACCCGGAACCGACGGACGTCCCGGAGCCGGCGCCGACCACGATCGCGAGTGCGATGGCGGCGGCCGCGCGGGCGGAGGTGGCGCACACGGCAGCCCGCGAGGCGACCGAGCGGGCCCGGCTCGAGCTCGAACGCACGGGGACCCTGCGAGCCGAGGCACGCGAGCGCGGGCGTGAGCTCGTGCACCAGGGGCAGCTGCTGGGCGTCGGGGGACCGGCCGCCGGAGCCGGAGAGAGTGGGGCCGGGGTGATCGGGGCCGGGGAGATCGGGGTCGAGGCTGCCACCGCCGAGGTGAGCGCGATCCGGGAGCTCCTGGACGACACCGCCGCGGCCGTGCGGCGGGGCCGCGCGGCCGTCGACAAGGCGGCGAAGGAGATCACGGTGTGGTCCTCGGCGGACCGGTTCGCCGAGGTCAAGCCCGCCGTGCGGGACCGGTTCCGGGTCGCCGACGTCGTCGACGAGCTCGGCGACGGCGTGGGCGCGCTGGCCGAGGACCTGGACAAGTACGCCGTCAACCTGCAGGGCAGGCTGGACGAGCTGGAGCAGCACAAGTCGGTCGTCGTCACCGCGATGACCGGGATGGTCCGGCAGGCGCTCAAGTCCCTGGCGCGGGCGCAGACCCTGTCCGAGCTCCCCGAGAACCTCGGCCCGTGGGCCGGGCACCGGTTCCTGGACGTCGGGCCGCGGTCGGCGGTCGAGACGGCGGACGCGGTGGTCCGGGACCGGTGTGCCCGCCTGGTGGACGTGCTCACCGCCCGCGGCGCGGAGGTCCCGCGCGGTCTGGAGCTGCTCTGGCAGGCCACGAACGCCGTCGTCGGGGACGGGAACTGGCGGGCCCGGGTGCTCAAGCCGTCCACGGCGCTGGCCCTGGAACGGGTGTCGGTCGAGCGGATGCGCAAGTGGTCCGGCGGCGAGAAGGTCACCATCTCGCTGTTGCTGTTCTGCATGGTCGCCAAGCTGCGGGCCACGAGTCGCGGCCGGGACGTCCCGGGGCTGGGTGCGCTGCCGCTGGACAACCCGCTCGGCAAGGCCAACTACGTGGTGTTCCTCGACCTGCAACGCAAGGTCGCGGCCGCCAACGGAGTGCAGTTGATCTTCCTGACCGGCGTCGGGGACATGAAGGCCGTCGGCCGCTTCCCGAACATCATCCGGCTGCGCAACGCTGCGAACCGGGGCCGGGAGTACGTCCGGGTCGCCGAGCGGACCCTCGCCGACGAGGACCCGGCGGGCGCGATCGACAGCACTCGGATCCACCGGGACGACCCGGTCGCCCTCACCCTGCTGTGACCCGGTCCCGGCTCGCAGCCGCCCTCGCGGAGGCGGTGACCCGGTCGCCCGGGCGAACCGTGCAGGTCGAGGCCCTGCGCCTGGCTGCGGCGGCTGCGGACGCGAGCCTCGAGGTCGCAGCGGACGCCCGCCACCGACTCCTCGACGCCCTGCAGGAGCTGGCCTCGGCCGGGGAGATCGTGCTGCCCGTGGAACGGGGAACCGGGTGGGACCGCACCCGACGTCCCGCGCTACCGATCTGGGTGCGGAAGGCGCCGGCTCGGCCGTCCCCGCCGGCGGCGCGTCGGGAGCCCGTGCGTCCGCCGGAACTCCGCGCGGTGGACGCGCTGTTTCGTGCCCATCCACCAGGCGAGGCGCAGCGTGCGCTGGTGGACGCGGTGCACGTGTTCCTCCGGGACGGACGCGGCCCGTTCCATTCCGCGCGACGGTCCGGAGCAGCGCCGGTTCCGGTCGAGGAGCGGCCGGCGGTGCCCTTCGCCGAACGTTCGCTGGAACTCACCGGCGACGAGAAGTACCTGGACCAGGCGCAGACGACCCGGCTGTTCACCGACGGCATCCTCACCCCGGAACTGCTCCGCGCCTACACGGTGTCGAGCCCGCTGGGCACGGAATCTCTCGGCCCCGGCCCGGTCACCCTTCTCGTCGAGAACGTCGCGACCTTCCACAGTCTCGTTCGGCGTCTCCGCGCGGCACCGGGACCGGTCGGATCCGTCGTCCTCGGCGGCGGGAGCAGGCTCGCCGGCGTGCTGCGTTCGCTCGCAGACCGACCCGAGCGGCCCCTCGAGCTGCGGTACTTCGGTGACCTGGACCCGCCGGGCGTCCGTTTCCCCGGTCGGTCGGACACTGCTGGCCTGGGCCTGCCGCCCCTGCTGCCGGCGGTCGCGCTGTACACCCTGCTGGTCGACGCCGGGACCCCGCGCCCGGACCGGAAGCGCTCGGCCCGGGCCGGCGCGGCGCCGTTGGACTGGCTCCCCGCGGCGATCCGGTCGCGGACCGCAGAGTTGTTCGCTTCGGGAGAGCGGCTGGCGCAGGAGTGGGTGGGCTACGAACAGCTTGTGGCACAGGACCCCGGCATGCTGTCGCGATGAGCACCGGCGCCGTCGAACCATGATCGGACGACGCCGACCCTCACCTCACCGTCCGAGTCGCGGGAGATGTTTCTCCGCCGCCTCGCGGTAGCGGTCCTCGAGGCCCTCGGTGAGCTCGCCGTCGTAGCGCTCGGGTTCCTCGCCGGTCGCCCAGGAGGGCGGCTCCGACCCGCCGGTGAGCACCCAGGCGGCCTGGCGGGCGGCGCCGTCGGCCACGTACTCGCCGGGTTCGGGCACCACGACCGGGACGCCGAAGACCGTGGGCGCGATGCGGCGCACCGCCTCCGAGCGCGCGGCCCCGCCGATCAGCATGATCTCGTGCGCGTGCACCCCGACCGCGGCCAGCGCGTCGACCCCCGCCTTCTGCCCCGACAGCATGCCCTCGATCGCGGCGCGGGCGAGGTTGGCGGGGGTGGCGTTGGCGAGCGTCATGCCGTGGAGCGCGCCGGTGGAGTGCGGCAGGTTCGGGGTGCGCTCGCCCTCCAGGTAGGGCACGAGCGTGAGGCCCTCGGCGCCGGGCGGGGCGGAGAGGGCGAGCCGGGAGAGCTCCGCGTGGTCGACGCCGAGGAGGCGGGCCGCCGCGTCGAGCACCCGGGCGGCGTTGAGCGTGACCACGAGCGGCAGGAAGGCGCCGGTGGCGTCGGCGAACCCCGCGATGGTGCCGGTGGGGTCGCTGCCCTGCTGGCCGCCGCGCGCCGACACCACGCCCGAGGTCCCCAACGAGACCACGACGTCGTCACCGGCGCCGAGTCCGAGCGCGGCCCCCGCGTTGTCCCCGGCGCCGGGACCGAGCCGGAACCCCGGGCCCTCGACGGACTCGGTGGGGCCGAGCACGCGGGGGAGGACGACGTCGTCGCGGCCGAGGCCGAGCCGCAGCAGGTCGCGGCGGTACTCGCCGGAGGAGGCGTCGAAGTAGCCGGTGCCGGAGGCGTCGGACCGGTCGGTGACCAACGCGTCCAGGCTCGGTGCGCCGCGCCGGGGGGCGGCTCCGCCTCCGGCGAGCTGCCAGGTCAGCCAGTCGTGCGGCAGGCAGACGGCGGCGGTGCGGGCGGCGTTGGCGGGTTCGTGCTCGGCGAGCCAGCGCAGCTTGGTCACGGTGATCGACGCGACGGGGACGGTGCCGGTCGCCTCCGCCCAGGCCTGCGCGCCCAGCTCCTCGACGAGCGCGGCGGCGGCGTGGGCCGAGCGGGTGTCGTTCCACAGCAGGGCGGGTCGGACCACCTCGCCGGTCTCGTCGAGGCACACCATGCCGTGCTGCTGGCCGGCGACGCTCACGGCCGCGACGTCCGCGAGCCCGCCGGCCTCCTCGAGCGCCTGCTGCAGCGCCGCCCACCAGTGCTTCGGGTCGATCTCGGTCCCGTCGGGATGCGCGGCCCGCCCGGAGCGGACCAGCTCCCCGGACTCCGCGTCGCGGACGACGACCTTGCAGGACTGCGTCGACGAGTCGACGCCGGCGACGAGCTCACCCATACCGTCCACCCTGCCGTGCGCGACCCCGCCTGCGCGAGGGCAGGATCACGGCGTGCAACGAGTCCCGATCACGGGAGCCGCCGGACGGATCGGGCGGATGCTGCGCGCGGATGCCGCGCCCCGACCGCGAGCTGCGGCTGCTCGACCGTGTCCCCGGTCGACGAGCCCGCGGCGATCACCGCCGACGTCGCCGACCTCGACGCGAGGGTGGCCGCGTGCGAGGGCGTCGACGCGGTCGTGCACCTCGGCCGGGACCTCCGGCGAGGCGGACCGGGCGTCGATCCGGGACGCGAACATAGGGGCACCTACGCGGTCTTCGAGGCGGCGCGAGTCGGGTTCTGGGCTTCCGCGAGTCGGGCTGTGGGCTTCGGCGAGTTGGGCTGTGGGCTTCGGCGAGTCCGTGCCGACTTGCGGTACCGGGAGTCCCGACGGGCGGACTCGGTGAGACCTCAGAGTGCCATCGCGTCGGTCCAGAGGCGGGCGGAGCGGCCGGTGAGGACGTCGAGCAGGGCGCCCGCCTGCGCGTCCGTGAGCGAGGCCACGTAGTCGATCACCGCCCGGCCGCGGGCGAGGTCGCCGACCTGCGCCGCCTTGACCACGCCCTCCTCGGCCAGCGCCGCGTACTCGCCGCGGGCCAGCTCGACGAGGTCGTGCAGCCGCGGCGGGAGGCCGGGCGCCGCGCTGACAGCCCCGCCCGCCCGGCCGTCGGCCAGCCAGTCGTGCAGCGCCCCGACCAGCCCGGTGACCACGGTGGCCTGACCGCGCTGGTGCGAGGCCAGTTCCGCGCGGCGCAGCACGAACTGCTGGTGCACGAACTTCAACACCGCCACCTCGTGCCACTGCGCCTCACCGAGCGCCACGTGCGCCGCGCGGACCGGCGGCTCCTCCAGCACGCGGATGCCGCCGACCAGCCGGGAGGTCCACCGTGCCGAGAACTCGGCGACGGCCCGCTCGGCGGCCATCGACCCGTCGAAGGGCACGGCGAGCAGGCCGTCGACCAGCTCCGCCCGCACCCGGGACACGGCGGCGGCGAAGGCGTCGTCGGAGTAGACCCAGTCGTCGCGCTCGGCGAGGCGGAGGCGCAGGCGCTCCAGTGCGGCACCGGGCCCGGCGGTCGGGCCCGGCTCGGCCGACCGCTCCCAGCCGCGCAGCTCGGCGGCCACCCCGGCCTGCTGGAGCACGCCGACCCGGTGGAAGTCCTCGACGTCGTGGATGGCGTAGGCGATGTCGTCGGCCGTGTCCATCACCGCGGCCTCGACCGTCTGCTGCCACGGCGCCACCGGGAACGGTGCCCGCGCCGCCCGCAGCTCGCCGAGCTCGGTCCCGTAGGCGGAGAACTTGGCCGAGCCGGAGTCGGGCACGCCGGGCAGCGGGCCGCCGCCGCGGGGTGGCAGCTCGGCCCCGCTCGGGTGCGGGTCCGGGTACCCGTGGCGCGCCCACGGGTACTTGAGGACGGCGGCGCGCACCGCCGCCGTCAGGCCGAGGCCGGCGCGCCCGGGGCCGTGCAGGTCGATCGTGGTGACGATCCGGAAGCTCTGCGCGTTGCCCTCGAAGCCGTCTCGCAGGCTGAGGCGTTCGCGGGCGAGCCGGTCGAGCACCTGCTCGCCGAGGTGGCCGAAGGGCGGATGGCCGAGGTCGTGGGCCAGCGCGGCGGCCTCGACGACGTCCGGGTCGCAGCCGCCGAGCTTGTCGACCACGGGCCCGGACTCCTCGCCGATTCGCTCGGCGATCGCCCGGGCGACCTGCGCGACCTGCAACGAGTGCGTGAGCCGGTTGTGCAGCAGCAGCCCGGCCCCGTTGGGGCTCACCACCTGCGTGACGCCGGCGAGGCGGGCGAAGAAGGGCGACGCGGCGATCCGGTCCCGGTCCACACGGAAGGGCGAGCCCGCCAGCCCTGCACCCGTCTCCGCCGCGCCGGACGCGCGCTCCTCCCGGCCGTCGTTCATGCGCAGGAGGCTACTGATCCCGGTCGCACCATGGATCCACAACGCGCTCAGGGCGGCCGCTCCCGCGCAGT
>NZ_JBJZON010000023.1:0-119631 GCF_047200735.1 Pseudonocardia oceanicola | reverse complement strand
TCGGAGGCGCTCGGTGAGGATGACGAGCTGCTGCACGCGGCTGCCTGGCTCCACGACGTCGGCTACGCCCCGGAGCTGGCGACGACTGGGTTTCATCCGCTCGAGGGTGCTCGCTACCTCGTGAGCGCGGACGTCCTGGAGAGGCTCGTCGGCCTGGTCGCTATGCCCTCGTCGGCGGCCGCGGAGGCGGAGCTGTTCGGGGTGGCGGATCAGCTCGCGGAGTTCTTCGACGAGAGGACGCTGACGCGGGACATGCTGTGGTGGTGCGACATGACCATCGGCCCGGACGGGCAGTGCATGACCTTCGGGGAGCGGATGGAGGACGTGCGGGCGCGCTACGGCCCGGACCACTACGTCACGCAGGCTCTCGATCGCGGCATGGCTGAGCGGGTGGGTGCGGTCGAGCGGGCGGAGGTGTGGATCGCCTCGGCGGGGTTGACCGGTCAGGTGTAGAAGGGCTCGGCCCTCTCTTGAAGTCCGTGGTCGATGCGGAGTCGGATGGACAGGTGGATGTCAAGCTCGTCGAGCTTGGCGGGGTCGACCCAGCGGACTTCGGACGACTCGTCGCTTGTGCGCGGCTCGCCGCCGACGGGGCGAGCACGGAAGCAGATGGAGAACTCCTGGCGGACCTCGCCGTCGTCGTAGGCCATGGGGTGGTGTGGGTTGGAGTAGATGCCGATCAGGCCGGTGACCTCGACGGTGATGCCGGTTTCCTCGATGGTTTCGCGGATGACGGCTTCGGTCATGGTCTCGCCGAGCTCGTGGCGGCGGCCGGGGATGGCGTGCTTGTCGTTGTCGGTGCGGCGGATCATGAGCAGCCGTCCGGCGTCGTCGCGGACGAGCGCGGACAGGGCGATGACGATGCTGTTGGCCTTGGGTGCGTCGGGGTCGTCTAGGTAGTCGGTCCCCCCGACGAGGTCGTGCGGTGGGCGCCGGTGACGGCGCCCCTCGCCCGACTGTGACCCCTATGGACCGTTAACGACATACGTGATCATAGCGAGTTCTGTGCACGAATTTCGGTTCGGGCACCAACGGAGGCTGCGATGGCGGAGCGCGTCAGGCGTGGAGAGCGGCTCGACGCGCTGCTGCGGTGGCATCGGGCCCGGCGCCCGCCGAGGTGGCGACAGCCGAGTCGTGCGCGGTGGCACCCCCGGAGCCGTGCCAGGAGCTGGCGCTCGCCGAGGGACCGGAGCAGGTGGTGCGGTTCCGCCAGACGGTCCGGGTCGAAGCCCTGGATCTCCAGCTCGGCGACGAGGTCGAGCAGATCCCCGGGCTCGCGCTCGGATGCACCGCGATCGGCTGGGCGAGCGCGGCGCTGTGCCTCGACCTGCTGTACGAGCAGCGCTGGTACTACCGCCGGTCACTGGTGGGCGCGCTCTCCGCCACCGTGGCCCTCGCCCCTGGCGAGACGCTCTCGGTGTCGATCCGCAACACCCAGCGCAAGCAGTTCGACCGGGAGACCGTCGACGAGGTCGAGCGCACCGAGCAGAGCGAAAGCACGATCGCCGACAAGGACGTGCTCAACGTGACCCGGTCGTCGTCGAGGACCGACAACTGGACCGTCAACGCGAACGCCTCGGTCAGCCTGCCGGAGGTCGGCGAGTTGGGGCTGAGCGCCTCCGTCGGGCAGACCGTCACCGACACGACCAACTCCTCGGCCCAGCGGACGCGCGACAGCACGCAGAAGTCCGCCTCGAACCTGAAGACGCTGCAGAAGGTGCAGATCCGGGAGACCACCGAGCTGACCACCGAGGCCAGCACGGCGCGGCGAATCACCAACCCCTACCGCGACCGCAGCCTGCGGTTGGACGTCTACGAGGTCGCCAAGGAGTTCTGCGTTGAGTTCCACTTCACCGGGTCGGCGCCCGCGATCGTCCTCACGATCGAAGGCCTGGTGTTCGACCGGGACTTCGTCCTCACCAACCGGGCGTTCCTAAGCGAGGAGCTGATCGACCGCCCGCTCGACTTCGAGCTCACCGACGCGCTCGCGGCTACGGCGAACCTCGAGCTGGACGGCGCCGCGGAACGGGCCGAGGCGATGGCGCTCCGCGCGCTAAAGTACCTGTTCACGGGCCTGACCGTATTCGGTTTCCCGGTCCCGTACCCGCCTATGGACACCCCCGCCGGACCGATTCCGCAGCGGCCGCCGGGATGGGACGAGAACGATCCGGCGACGTCGTTCGTGACGCCCTTCGACTCCTTCAGCGGCCTGACCGATGCCACCGAGAACGGCGTCGGCGTCGTGCTGACGACGCTCGGGGTGTTCCACCGGCTCTACGTCGACGAGATCGCTCCGACCAGCGACGGCCCGCTCGCGGTCGAAGCGGCGCTCGCGCTGGAGGCCGCGCTGGCTCCGCGCTGGATCGGCGCTGAGGAGACCGACAAGATGAGCAATGTGCTGGACGCGGTCAAGTCCACGGAGGTGCTGCGCAGGCTCGCCGGGTTCCTCACGATGGCGGGCGGGATGCTGCGCCCGCTCGTCGCTCCGGCCGAGGAGGAGCGGGAGAACCGGCGCGCCGCCGAGCGGGCCGAGTTCGTGATCGGCCGCGCTGTCGCCCACCTGCGCTGCCACACCCGGCACTACACCGAGCGGTTTCTCGCGCACCTCGCCGAGATGACGAGCATCCGCAGCGTGCAGGCATTGGTCGAGGAGGTGCTTGCCGAGCGGCTCGACGGTGGGTCGACCGATCTGCGGGAGATCTTCGACGCCGAGCGCGCCTTCCTCGACGGCACCCACGTCGTCGTGCCGATCCGGGTGCCGGTGACGGCCGCCGACGTCAACCGGCTGCTGCGGCTCGTGGACGCCGACCGGCATGTCGACGTGGCGCCCGGCCTGCGGACCGCCCAGGTCGTCGTGATCCCGGTGGACGGCGCGCACCTCGAACCCGCGGCGGGGCACTGCGTCCTCGCCGAGGTGCCGGACGACCCGCCTGCCGGGCCGCTGCACGTCGTTGTGCAGCAGCCGCAGCCGTGAGTCCGGAGGCGCCCCCGCGGGTGCTGCTCGCCGAGAACCTAACGTCGGGCGTGATCCTGCACCTGGACCGGGTCGCGCTCGAGCACGAGGTCGTCGAGCTCGTCTTTCCTCTCCTCTTCGACGACGATCCGCTTCCGCCCGGGGTCGTCCTCGAGCCATGGCGAGGACGGCTCGAGCAGTGGCACCTCGTCCTGCCCGGCAGCGCGTTCGACGATGCTCGCTCGTCGGTGCTGCGGCAGTACCTGCGGGCCGTCCCGTACGACCCGGCCGGCGCACTTGCGCTGGCCCAGGAGGAGCGACGGCGGACGGACGAGTACGAGCGGTGGCTCGACACCGTCCACCCTGTGTTGGGCCGCACGCCCCGGGAGGAGCTGGCCGATCCGGGCTGGCGCGAGGCCAACGGCCACCTGATCTGGTCGGGCACCGACCTGCACGAGTTCCACCAGCCGCTGCAAATGATGGAGCTAAGCGAGTACGCGTCGGTAAACGAAGATGTCCGCTACTACCTGCGTCGGGGGCAGTCGCTGCACGACGCCGTGCGCTCGGCGATCCGCACCGGCATGGCGCAGCTGCGCGCTGCGGCGTTCATCGTCGCCGACATGCCCGACCTCGCCCTGATCGAGCTAGAGCGGATCGAGGAGCGCGACGACACTGAGGCATTCGCGCAGGTCGAGCGCGAGCTCGCCGCGGACCGTGCCGCGATCGAGCGGGCGCTGCGCGCCGCGGTGCGGCGGTCGCCATGACCCCGGCGAACACGACGAAGTGGGTGGGCGACTTCGGCGAGAACGTGGTTCGGGGCATCCTCGAGTCCCGCGGCTACCGCGCCGTTGCGCTGCAGAACGCGTCCGGACAGGGCATCGACGTGGTGGCCGTGAAGCACAAGTACGGCCGGTCAATGCTCCTCGTCGGAGAGGTGAAGTCCACTGGCGGGGTGCGCGCGCCGTCGCTAAGCACGGTGCAGGGCAAGAACCTCGGCGAGTGGGCGCGGTCGCGGCTCGTCGCCGTCAGGGAAGCCGCAGGCCGCTTCCGCAAGATGGCTCCCGCCGACCGGGCACTCGCCCGGGAAATCCTCGAGCTCATCGACGAGGGCGGGATCCCGGCCGCGTCGGTCGTGGTCAAGGTGAAGGGCGTCGGGGCGGGCCCACCGACCGTGGAGTTCGGCGGCACTACGCACGTGCCCCGCGTCGGCGTCACGCCGTCCGCGGTGCGGCGCGCGCGGCGGCGTGGCCGCCTGCGCCCGTAGTCGTCTCGCTCCGCCGCGCGTATAAGGATCACCGGCGACCTCGGCCAGCATCCACCCGTTCTTCCCCGCCAGCGGAGCCAACAGCCCGCGCAAATAGGCCCGCGCCCGCCGCCGTGGCTCGGTCCGTCCGAACCTGCCGGCTACCTTGGCGAACAACCCCTCAAGCCCGCCCAAACGGCAAGATCCGCATCCTCGTCCACAAGATCCGAAGACTAGTGCTCCAGCCGTATCGTGCTCTCGGTGAAACCGGCAGGCCGCGCGGGGACGTAGCCGTTCGGACTCGTGAGTGAGCAACACCAAAGCCGCCTTCACAACGTCCGTGGTGGGAAGGATCGATGCTCGCGGACCTATGTCAGCGTTGACGGCCGCCGCATCCGACTACCGAGCAGCTCGGCGGCCCTGCGGTCGCTTCCATCGACCCACGCCGCGTACACGCGAAGCGTCGTAGCGCCGCCGCCGCCGTGTCCGAGACGCCCGGCGACGGTCCGGAGGTCGGTACCTGCCGCGAGGAGTTCCGTTGCTGAGTAGTGCCGTAGAGCGTGCAGGTGGCTGTCGATGCCGAGGCGCTGGCACATGCGGCCGTACCGGTGCGTGATGCCGCTGGGGTTGCAGGGGTTGTCGCTGGTCGGCGAGTACGAGAACACGTAGGCCGTCTGCTTCGGCTTGACGCCGATCTCACTGCAGCGCTTCTCGTACCGCCATCGGTGCTCGATGAGGATCTCGACGGTCGCCTCGTCGACCGTGACCCGCCGGGCGCGGTGTGTCTTGGTGTCCTTCTCGATGTCCTTGCCCGTCACGCGCACATGATTGCGGCGGACGTGGATGACGCCGTTCTCCAGGTCGATGTCTGACCAGCGCAGGGCGAGGAGCTCGGCGCGGCGCATGCCGGTCACCATCGCGACCCACACGAGGGTTCCCCAGTCCGAGTCCTCCTCCCACGCAGCGGCGACGAGGGCGGCCGCCTCGGCCGTAGTGGGTGGCTGAGGGTCCGGGACAGGCAGGCGCGGGATACGGGCCAGCTCGGCCGGGTTCGTCGTGATCCATCCCCACCGCTGCGCCGCGGTCATCGCGCCGCGGATGACGAAGTGAATCTTGCGGATCGACGCGGCCGCGAGCGGGCGACAGACGTGCGGCTTGCACTCGACGACCTTGCAGCCCTTCTCCCCGCAGTCGTGCGGCGGGTAGCCGGCAGCGGGAGCGCGGCCCGGAGGGCGCTTGTGCCGGACCTCCCGGCACTCGTGGGGCCCGTCCACCCGGTGCTCGACGAACGGGCGGCGGTTGCAGCGTGAGCCGCAGCGGCGGAGCTCGGCGTAGAGGCGCTCCAGGACGTGCGTGGTGACCTTCCCGAGCGGCTCGTCGCCCAGGACGGGATAGATGTGGCGCTCCGCGTAGCCGACGTAGTTCTCGCGGGTCGACTCCTCGAGCTCGTGGGTGTCGAGCCAGGCCTCAATCGTCGTGCGTAGCGAGGCGCGGGTCTTCGCGTGGCGCTGCTCAGCGACCTGAGCCTTGAACTTGCGCAGGATCCTCTTGGCCTCGGCCTCGTCAGTGCTGGATCCGCGCAGGTAGAGCTGCCGTCCGGACACCGGGTCCGTCCCTGCGTAGAGGATCGCCTGGAACGAGTTCTTGCGGCGCCGGATCATTCCCTCGGTCCGGGGCTTCGGCGGGTTCTTGGCCACGTGGCGACGGTAGCCATTGCCACGGTCATTGCCATCGAGCCGGTCTAGCGATCTTGAAACCAGTAAAGATGCTGGTCAAGTGTGGTGGAGACGAGGGGAATCGAACCCCTAACCCCCGCCTTGCAAAGGCGGTGCTCTGCCAATTGAGCTACGTCCCCGTGAGCCCCACGCTACCGCGCGCGACTCGAGATGCACGCCTACTTCGTGGCCTCGTGCCAGGGGTCCTCGCCGGGGCGGTTCCTGGCCCTGAGAAGGACCAGGATCGCGGCGCCGGCTGCGGCGACGAGAGCGAGAATCTTCTTCACGTCGATCACCTTCGGAGCCGGTGCCGGGAGGAGTGGGCCTAGCTGGATTTGAACCAGCGACCTCATCGTTATCAGCGATGCGCTCTAACCAACTGAGCTATAGGCCCTTGCGGCAGGGACGACTGTACATCAGGCCCCGCGGGCCTCCCGCACCGGCCCCTCGAACCGGGACGGGAGGCGAATCCGCAGGTCCGCGGCCCGTCGGGGCCGTCGGCGCGCCGGACCTCAGTCCCGCTCGGAGAGCGTGACCTCGATCCCACCGACGAGGTCGGCGGAGACGTTGTAGACGAAGGCGCCCACGGTGATGGCGACCGCGAACAGCAGGCTGTTGATCGCGCCGATGATCGCCGCGAAGCCGAACACGCTGCCGGCGCTGATGAGCGCACCGCCGCCGCCCTCACCGCCGCCGGAGACCAGGTCGGCGTACGTGCCGTTGAGCCGGTCCCAGACGCCCATGCCGTCGAGCACGCCGTAGAGCACGCCGACCGCCACGAGCCAGATGAAGAACAGCACGACCGCGAGTACCAGGGCCAGCTTCAGCACCGACCACGGGTCGAACCGCTTGACCTGGAGCAACGCCTGTCGTGGGGCACGGCCGGCCACGTTCGGCACCTCGGCGTGCACCTCGGCACGGGAGCCGCCCGGCAGGGTCGTGGTCCCGGCCGCAGCGCCCGGCCCGGCGCTCCCGGTGCGGGGGGCGGCACCCTGGTCGATGTACGCCGTGGGAGCCTCGCTGAGCAGCGAGTCCACCGCAGGTGACCGCTGCGGAGCCGGACGAGACGTCTGCACCGCCTCGGCGCCCTCGGCGGCCTCCGCGCCCTCGTCGCCCTGCGCCCGCCGCCACGGCGGGGGCGTCGGCACGATGCCGGGGCGGCCGTCCTGGGACTCCCCGACCTCACCCGCCGCCGGTTCGGCCGCCTCGGTGGCCGCCGCCGCGGCCCGCGGGTTCGGCCGCGCCGACGAGCCGTCGTCGCTGCCCGCCTCCTCGGAGGTGGCCGAGGACGACACGGTCGGGGTGGACCCGTTCGACGACGCCGTGCCGTTGGCCGAGGGCGGACCCGCCCCGTTGCCGCCCTGGCCCGCCGCCGCGGACGCGGGCGTGGTCCGGTCCTCGGCCGGGGAGGCCGCGGCCGGGGCCGCGGCCCCGTCGGCGGGCAGCGGGGGCGAGTCGGGGCCGTCCGTGACGACCCGCCCCTCGTCCGTGGCGCCCGGCGGCGTCGCCGGCTCGTTCTTCTCGCTCACGAGGTGGAGCACTCCTCGTCGGTCGGCGTGCAGGACAACGTGCGGGACTGCGGCGTCACCGGGTGGGCCGGCTTCAGCCGGTCACCCCGGGGGCGTCCGCATCGTCCTCCGCGTTGCGCGCGACCGCCAGCAGAGTGGCGTTCTCGCCGAGGTTCATCAGGCGGACCCCCTTCGTCTGCCGGCCGGCCTTCCGCACCTCGCGGGCCGAGGTCCGGATGACGCCGCCGGTCGATGTGATCGCGTACAGCTCGTCGTCGATCCCGACGATGAGTGCGCCGACCAGCGTGCCACGCCGGCGGTCGTACTGGAGGGTCAACACTCCCTTGCCGCCGCGTCCCTGGACCGGGTAGTCCTCGATCGGAGTGCGCTTCGCGTACCCGCCCGCGGTGGCGACCAGCACGAACCGGTCCGGCTGGACCACGCCGAGGGACAGCAGCCGGTCCCCGTCGTTGAAGCGCATGCCCAGCACACCGGAGGTGGCCCGGCCCATCGGGCGCAGCACCTCGTCGCTCGCGGTGAACCGGATCGACTGTCCCTCGGCGGAGACGAGCAGCAGGTCGTCGTCCGCGGCGCAGAGCACGGCGCCGATCAGCTCGTCCTCGTCCCGCAGGTTGATGCCGATCAGACCGCCGGAGCGGTTGGAGTCGAAGTCCTCGAGGCGGGACTTCTTCACCAGGCCGTTTCTCGTCGCGAGGACGAGATACGGAGCGGCCTGGTAGTCCTTGATCTGCATGACCTGGGCGATGTGCTCGTCCGGCTGGAAGGCCAGCAGATTGGCAACGTGCTGGCCGCGGGCGTTGCGGTTCGCCTCGGGCAGCTCGTAGGCCTTGAGTCGGTACACCCGGCCCTTGTTGGTGAAGAACAGCATCCAGTCGTGGGTGGAGCACACGAAGAAGTGGGCGACGATGTCGTCCTGCTTCAGCGTGGCGCCCTGCACGCCCTTGCCGCCGCGCTTCTGCGCCCGGTACAAGTCGGTCTTGGTGCGCTTCGCGTAGCCGGTCTCGGTGATCGTGACGACCACGTCCTCGACGGCGATGAGGTCCTCGTTGGTGACGTCGCCGTCGTCGGCGACGAGGCGGGTGCGCCGCTCGTCGCCGTGCTTGTCGACGATCTCCATGAGCTCGTCGCGGACGATCTGCCGCTGCCGCTCGGGCCGGGCCAGGATGTCCTCGTAGTCGGCGATCTCGAGCTCGATCTCGGCCAGCTCGTCGACGATCTTCTGCCGCTCCAGGGCCGCCAGGCGGCGCAGCTGCATGTCGAGGATCGCCTGGGCCTGGATCTCGTCGACCTCGAGCAGGTCGATGAGGCCCTGCCGCGCGACGTCGACCGTCTCCGACGCCCTGATCAGCGCGATGACCTCGTCGAGCGCGTCGAGCGCCTTGACCAGGCCACGCAGGATGTGGGCCCGCTCCTCGGCCTTGCGCAGCCGGTAGCGGGTACGCCGGACGATGACCTCGATCTGGTGCCGGATGTAGTTCCGGACGACCTGGTCCAGCCGCAGCGTGCGGGGCACGCCGTCGACGATCGCCAGCATGTTGACGCCGAAGCTGTACTGCAGCTGGCTGTGCTTGTAGAGGTTGTTGAGCACGACCTTGGCCACGGCGTCGCGCTTCAGCGTGAAGACGATCCGCATGCCGACGCGGTCGGACGACTCGTCGTTGATCTCGGAGATCCCGGTGAGCTTGCCGTCCCGGACCATCGAGGCGATCGACTCGACGAGGTTGTCCGGGTTGACCTGGTACGGCAGCTCGGTCACGACGAGGGTGGTGCGCCCCTTGGCGTCCTCCTCGACCTCGACGACCGCGCGCATCCGGACCGACCCCCGGCCGGTGCGGTAGGCGGACTCGATCCCGTCCCGCCCCACGATCAGGCCGGCGGTCGGGAAATCCGGGCCCTTGATGCGGGCCATGAGCGCGTCGAGCAGTTCCTCGTCCGACGCCTCGTGGTTGTCCAGCGCCCAGACCACGCCCTCGCCGACCTCGCGCAGGTTGTGCGGCGGGATGTTCGTGGCCATGCCGACGGCGATGCCGACCGAGCCGTTGATCAGCAGGTTGGGCACCCGCGACGGCAGGACGACGGGCTCCTGCGTCTTGCCGTCGTAGTTGTCGATCAGGTCGACGGTGTCCTCGTTGATGTCCTGCAACATCGCGAGGGCGAGCGGCGAGAGGCGGCACTCCGTGTACCGCATGGCCGCGGCGGGGTCGTTGCCGCGCGAGCCGAAGTTGCCCTGCCCGTCGATCAGCGGGTAGCGCATCGACCAGGGCTGGGCGAGGCGGACGAGCGCGTCGTAGATCGCCGAGTCGCCGTGCGGGTGGTAGTTACCCATCACCTCGCCGACGACGCGGGCGCACTTGACGTAGGAGCGGTCCGGCCGGAAGCCGTTCTCCCCCATCGAGTACAGGACGCGCCGGTGCACCGGCTTGAGGCCGTCCTCGACGAGCGGCAGCGCACGCCCGACGATGACGCTCATCGCGTAGTCGATGTACGAGCGCTGCATCTCGTGCTGGATGTCGACCGGCTCGATCCGGTCGCCGGCGCCGCCGTCGGCGGGGCCGCCCGGTGGGAGCGTGGGGTCCAGGGTGTCGGTCATCGTCCTTCTCTCACGTGCGTCTTGTACCAGCGTCTAGAACAAACGAGTGATCTAGACGTCCAGGAAGCGCACGTCCTTCGCATTGCGGGTGATGAAGGAGCGTCGCGACTCCACGTCCTCGCCCATCAGGACCGAGAACAGCTCGTCCGCCGTTGCGGCGTCGTCGAGCGTGACGCGCGAGAGCATCCGGTGGGCCGGGTCCATCGTCGTCTCCCAGAGTTCCTTGGCGTTCATCTCGCCGAGGCCCTTGTAGCGCTGCACACCCTCGTCCTTGGGCAGCTTCTTGCCGGCCTCGCGGCCGGCCGCGATCAGCCCGTCGCGCTCCGCGTCCGAGTAGGCGAACTCGGGCTCGGCCCCGCGGCCACCCCATTTGATCTTGTAGAGCGGGGGGTTCGCGAGGAAGACGTGACCGGCCTCGACCAGCGGCCGCATGAACCGGAACAGCAGCGTGAGCAGCAGCGTGCGGATGTGCTGGCCGTCGACGTCCGCGTCGGCCATCAGCACGATCTTGTGGTAGCGCAGCTTGGCGAGGTCGAACTCCTCGTGGATGCCGGTACCCAGGGCCGTGATGATGGCCTGGACCTCGGTGTTCTTGAGGACGCGGTCGATCCGGGCCTTCTCGACATTGATGATCTTGCCGCGGATCGGCAGGATCGCCTGGTACATCGAGTCCCGGCCGGACTTGGCCGAGCCGCCCGCGGAGTCGCCCTCCACGATGTAGACCTCGGACTTGGTCGGGTCCGTGGAGCGGCAGTCCGCCAGCTTGCCCGGCAGCCCGCCGATGTCGCCCGCGCTCTTGCGTCGGACCAGCTCGCGGGCCTTGCGGGCCGCCATCCGGGCCTGCGCCGAGGACACCGCCTTGTTCACGATGATCTTGGCCTCGGCCGGGTTGCGCTCGAACCAGTCCGCCAGCCACTCGTTGCTGATCTTCTGCACGAACGACTTGACCTCGGTGTTGCCGAGCTTGGTCTTGGTCTGGCCCTCGAACTGCGGCTCGGCGACCTTGACCGACACGATCGCGGCGAGGCCCTCCCGGATGTCGTCCCCGGAGAGCGCGGGGTCCTTCTCCTTGAGCAGCTTCTTGTCCCGCGCGTACCGGTTGACCGTGGTGGTCAGCGCCGAGCGGAAGCCCTCCTCGTGAGTGCCGCCCTCGTGGGTGTTGATCGTGTTCGCGAATGTGTAGACGGACTCGGAGTAGCCCGAGTTCCACTGCATCGCGACCTCGACCTGGTGCCCGGGGCCCTCGCCGGTGTACCCGATGACCTTGCGGTGGATCGGGTCCTTGCTCTTGTTGAGGTGCGCGACGAAGTCCTCGAGGCCGCCCGGGTAGTGGAAGGTCTGCTCCTTGACCTTCGCCACGAAGCCCTCCGCGTCGGGCTCCTCGGCCTCCTCCGAGTCCCCGTTGCGCTCGTCGCGCAGGACGATGGTGAGCCCCTTGTTCAGGAACGCCATCTCCTGCAGCCGGCGCTGGATGGTCTCGAGGTTGTAGGTCGTGGTCTCGAAGATCGTCGGGTCCGCCCAGAAGGTGATGGACGTGCCGGTGCGCTTCGTGGCCTCGCCCTTGTGCAGGACCCCGGGGACCGAGTGGTCGTACCGCTGGGTCCAGACGTGGCCGCCGACGTGGATCTCGACGTCGAGCCGGCTCGACAGCGCGTTCACCACGGAGACACCGACGCCGTGCAGGCCACCGGACACGGCATAGGACTTGCCGTCGAACTTGCCGCCCGCGTGCAGCACGGTGAGCACGACCTCGACGGCCGGCTTCTTCTCCACCGGGTGCATGTCGACCGGGATGCCGCGGCCGTCGTCCACCACGCGGACGCCGCCGTCGGCGGTCAGGGTCACCTCGACGCGCGTCGCGTACCCGGCCATCGCCTCGTCGACCGCGTTGTCCACGACCTCCCAGATGAGGTGGTGCAGACCGCGCTCGCCGGTGGAGCCGATGTACATGCCGGGGCGCTTGCGGACGGCTTCCAGGCCCTCGAGGACCGTGATCGACGACGCGCTGTAGCCGCTCTTCTTCTCCGCCACGGGCTGTTGGTCTCCTCGCCACGAGAGCCGGCCCGGGGACACGCGGGACGCGCGCCGGTACCGGCGAGGACCGGGCGGGATTACGGGGCCCGCTCGGCACTACTGATGATTCTACCGGTCCGGACCGACAGGAATGCGCCTAGGACACGTCCAGAATCGTCACAGCGGCGCGATCCGGCTCCGAATCGGGTCCGGACGGCGGGAGCGGGGGTCGAACGGCGCTCCTGCGGCGTCATGTCGCGCTGAGCGGGCCCCTGGCGGACGCGAACGGTCGGTCGCGCCCTTCCCTCGCCGGAACGGGCGAACAGCTCCTTCGCTCCGTCCTCGTGCCCGGAAGCGCCGTTCGTCCTGGTCGCGGAGGTGCGTCGGGAGCGGGTCGGACGTGTCCCCGAGACCCGGGGCTGCGCACCACACCGCCGGGACGACCGACCGGGCACGTTGCTCCCGGCTGCTCAGCCGTAGGTGTCCCGGGGGCCGCGGCCCCGCACGTGCCGCGGACCGTGCCGCCAGCTCGGACCGCTGGGACCCACGACCCGGATCCGCCGCACGACGTCCGGCCCCACCGCCCCGGCGAGCCGCTGCAGCAGCTGGCGCTGCAAGGTGCGCAGCTGGGTGGCCCAGGCCGTGGACTCCGCCTGGAGGGTCAGCTCGCCGTCGCGCAGCGACACCGGGGTGCAGTGGTCGGCGATGTCCGGCCCGACGAGCGTGGGCCAGCGGCCCAGCACCGTCGCGTCCGTCAGCCGCGACGACCAGCCCCGGTCCATCGCGACCCGGGACACCAGCCGACCGAACGGCTGCGGATCCCGGTTGTCGGGCCCGGGGCCGGACCAGCGCCGGCGGCGGCCCCGGCCGTAGCCCTTCGGCCGCGCGCCGCGCTGCTCCGCCTCCCGCTGCTGCCGCTTCTGCGCGTTGACCTCCCGGGCCGCGGAGAGCGCGTCCCGGGCGAGGTCGGCGCCACGCCGCCCGTCGTCGCCGAGCGGCGGTTCCCCCTCACGACGAGCGGTACCGGCGGCTCCGTCCCCAGGGCTGTGGACAGGGTTGTGGGCTACCGGACCGGTCGACGGTCGATCGCCGACGCCGGGCGGCGAGTTGTGACCAGAGTCACCAGAGGAGCGGGAGTTATCCACAGTATCCACAACCTTGTCCCCAGGAGGACCCTTTCCGGGCACCCTCGACGTCGTCCGTTCCCTCGCACGTCAGGCGACGTTCGGTGATCATCCGTCCGGTTCGACCCGTACCGCCGATCCACCGCCCACCGCATAGCGCGTCCCCAACAGCTCCGTCGGGACGTCCTCCTCGACCGCTGCGGTGACGATGACCTGTTCCGCCTCTGCGGCGACCGCGGACAACGCGCGGCGCCGCTGTGCGTCCAGCTCGGCGAACACGTCGTCGAGGATGAGGACGGGTTCCACGTCGTCGGCCCTGAGCAGGCGATAGGAGGCGAGCCGCAGCGCGAGCGCGATCGCCCAGGACTCGCCGTGGCTGGCATAGCCCTTGGCCGGACCCTCGCCGAGGTTGAGCAGCAGGTCGTCCCGGTGCGGGCCGACCAGGCAGACCCCGCGCTCGATCTCCTGCCGGCGGACCCGGGCGAGCTCGTCGAGCAGGAGCACCTCGAGTTCGCCGGAGGCGGAGCCTGCGGAGCCGACCATCGACCCGGAGGCGGAGCCTGCGGAGCCGCCCATCGACCCGGAGGCGGAGCCTGCGGAGCCGCCCATCGACCCGGAGGCGGAGCCTGCGGAGCCGGCCGTCGATGCCGCGGCACCCGACAGCTCGCCCGGGATGGAGCAGCGGTAGGACAGGGTCAGCGGGTCCGACGACGGCGCCACCTCGGCGAACGCCTTCTCCGCGTGCGGCGCGATGCCCTCGACCAGCGCGAGCCGACCGGCCAGCAACGCGGCGCCGTGCCGGGCGAGGTGCCCGTCCCACACCTCGAGTGTGGACAGGTCGGCGTTGCGGTTGCGTGCGGTCTTGAGCAGAGCCGACCGCTGCCGCAACACCCGCTCGTAGTCGCTGCGCACCCCGGCGTAGCGCGGGTACCGGGCCACGAGCAGCTCGTCCAGGAACCGGCGACGCTCCCCCGGGTCGCCGCGGACCAGGGCGAGGTCCTCCGGCGCGAACAGGACGCTGCGCAGGATGCCGAGGATCTCGCGCGGGCGGGACGCCGGCGCGCGGTTCACCCGCGCCCGGTTGGCCCTGCCCGCGGTGATCTCCAGCTCGACGTTCAGCTCCCGGCCCTGGTGCACGACCTGACCGCGGACGATGGCGTGCTGGGCGCCGCGCCGGATCAGCGGGGCGTCCGTGGCGACCCGGTGGGAGCCGAGCGTGGCGAGGTACCCGATGGCCTCGACCAGGTTCGTCTTGCCGACGCCGTTCGGGCCGACCAGGACCGTGACGCCCGGTTCCAGGAGGAGCTCCGCCCGTTCCCAGGATCGGAAGTCCTCGACGGCGAGCCGACGCAGATGCACCCCCCAGGTCTACCTCAGGCGTGGGTGGAGCCGGCGCCCGAGCTGGGGCCCGCCACGTCGCCGGGCGCGCCGGTCGGTCCGGCGGCCTTCTTCACCGCGTGTCCGCCGAACTGGTTGCGCAGCGCGGCGACCGCCTTCATCGCCGGCGACTCGTCCTGCCGGGAGGCGAAGCGCG
Organism: Pseudonocardia oceanicola; assembly: GCF_047200735.1. NCBI lineage: Bacteria > Bacillati > Actinomycetota > Actinomycetes > Pseudonocardiales > Pseudonocardiaceae > Pseudonocardia > Pseudonocardia oceanicola. The sequence goes on along the minus strand of NZ_JBJZON010000023.1, from coordinate 104,930 downwards.
CGAACAGCGCCGCGGAGATCACCGGCAGTGGGACGGCGTGCTGGATGGCCTCCTCAATCGTCCACCGGCCCTCGCCCGAGTCGTCGACGTAGCCCTCGAGCTCCGCCAGGTGCGGATCCTCCCGCAGCGCATTGACCAGCAGGTCCAGCAGCCAGGAACGGACGACGGTGCCCCGCGACCAGGCCTGGACCACCCCGGGCACGTCGTGGATCAGCTCCGCGGCCTCCATCAGCTCGAAGCCCTCGGCGTAGGCCTGCATCAGGCCGTACTCGATGCCGTTGTGCACCATCTTCGCGAAGTGACCGGCACCGACCGGGCCGGCGTGGGCGAAGCCCTCCTCGCGCGGGCCCTCCGGGCGCAGCGCGTCGAAGATCGGCATGGCCAGCTCGATGTGCTCCGGGGCACCGCCCGCCATCAGCCCGTAGCCGTTGTCCTTGCCCCAGACGCCGCCGGACACGCCGCAGTCGACGTAGCCGACCCCCTTGGCGTGCAGCAGCTCCGCGTTCGGGGCGTCGTCGGTGTAGCGGGAGTTGCCGCCGTCGATCACCAGGTCGCCCGGCTCGAGGATCTCGGCCAGCGCACGCACGGTGGATCGGGTCGGGTCACCGGAGGGCACCATCACCCAGACCACCCGGGGCGCGGACAGCGCCTTCGCCAGGTCCTCGAGCGACGGCACGTCCGTCACGTCGGGGCGAGGGTCGTACCCGACGACCTCGTGGCCCGCCGCGCGCACCCGCTCCCGCATGTTCCCGCCCATGCGGCCCAGGCCGATCAGTCCGAGTTGCACGTCCCGCTCCTCACAGCTCGCTCGTGGTCCCCGCGCCGGCCGGCGCCGCGCCCATCGTGCCGCATCGGACGGTAGGACGATCAGTGGGAGCGCGCCCGTCGACCCCGACGATCGCTCGAGATGCGTCGCTCGACGATCACGTGCCGTTGCGCGGGCTCCGGTCGGCGCTGATGTTCGCTGCGCGGGCTCCGCTCAGCGCTGATGTTCGCTGCGCGGGCTCCGCTCAGCGCTGATGTTCGCTGCGCAGGCTCCGCTCAGCCCGGCAGGCGCACCGGCATCAGCAGGTGGAGGTACCCCGGATCGGCCGGCGCGTCTCCCGGCTCCTCGCCCTCGGCCGGCGGGACGACCGGGCGCACGAGAGCGGGCCGGTTCGGCGTGGTGAACGTGAGCTGCGCCTTCTCGGTGTGCAGGGCGCCGAGGGCGTCGAGCAGGTAGCCGGGATTGAACGCGATGGTCAGCGCGGAGCCGTCGAGGGCGCAGGGCAGCTCCTCCTCGGCACTCCCGACGTCCTCCCCGCCGGCGGCGAGCCGCAGCCCCTCCTCGCCGAACTCCAGCCGGATCTGTGCGACCCGGTCCGCGACCAGCGAGACGCGCTTGATCGCCTCGACGAGCGCGGTCACCTCGAGTTCGGCCGCGGTGGTGTGCTCGGCCGGGATCAACTGGCGGAAGCGCGGGAACTCGGCGTCGAGCAGGCGGGTGGTCGCGCGGCGGCCGCCGCCGGTCATGCCGAGCATGCCGTCCCCCGCGGAGAGCGCGATCTCGACGGTGCCGGCACCGGCCAGCGTCTTCGCGACGTCCGAGAGCGTCTTCGCCGGGATGAGCACGGCGGTGGAGGCGCCGGCGTCCTCGGGCTGCCAGTCCAGCTCGCGGACCGCGAGACGGAACCGGTCGGTCGCGGCGAGGGTCAGCCGGGAGCCCTCGATCTCCAGCCGCACACCGGTGAGCATCGGCAGCGTGTCGTCCCGGCCCGCCGCCACGGCGACCTGGGCGACCGCGCCAGCCAGCTCCGCAGCGCCGACCGTCCCGGCGCGCTGGGGCATCGCCGGCAGTTGCGGGTAGTCCTCCACCGGCATGATCGGCAGCGAGAAGCGGCTGTTCCCACAGTTGATCGTGGCCCGGGCGCCGTCGACCACGAGGTCGACCGGCTTGTTCGGCAGCGCACGCGTGATGTCCGCGAGCAGCCGGCCCGAGACGAGTACCTGGCCCGGGTCGCCGATCGTCGCGTCGAGCTCGACCCGCGCCGACGTCTCGTAGTCGAACCCGGAGACGGTCAGCCGCTCGCCCCCCTCACCCGAGGCGGCGTCGATCAGGACCCCGCCGAGGACCGGAACCGGAGGCCGCGCGGGCAGGCTGCGCGCGACCCAGGCGGCAGCGTCAGCAAGGACGTCGCGTTCGACCCGGAACTTCATGGCGGGGAGGACCTTTCACCGGTGGTCACTGGGTGTGACCGGGAAGCGGGCACACGGACGGGCTGTGAGGAGCCCGGACGGAGCGGGACGGCAGCGGTTTCCCGACGGTGCGGTCGTGACACGGCTCCCGGGCTCCCGCCGAGTCCCCCGGCGGTCCGGGATCGGCCGACTCACCGTAGAGCCTCCCGTGTCCGGGTGTCACGTCGCCCGGTCGCCGTCCGGCGAGCGGTGGGTGGAGCCCAGCCCGTGCCCCGTCCGTGTCCTCCATCCACGCCCCTCTTTCTCTGAAGTTCTTCGAAAGAGAGAACTCCAGGGACAGGAACAGGGGCTGTGGACGGTGTGGATAAGCGGTGTCGCCGCAGGTCCAACGGTGCGGCGTGGTGGGGACCGAGCCTCGGGACGGACTCGGGACGGCTGCGGCGGGCCGTGGATGGCCGGCGTTCTCGCGAGGTTGTCCGAGGCCCATCCCCTTCCCGGAGACGAGTTGTCCACTGTTCTCGAACCGTCCGTCCACGGGCTTCGGCGCGACAATCCACAGAGTTGTCCCCAGATGTGGGTGAAACGTGGCCGTGCGTCCACGCTGTGCGACCGGTCGGCGGCGTCGCGGCAATCCGGTGGCGGCGGGCGGCACCCACAGGAATCCCGCCCTGCACACGCTCTGCAACGGGCTGTGACCGTTTCCGTCATGGTGTGGCCGTCGCGCCGCGCCGTCGGTGCGCCGAACGCCGGTTACCGGACGACGAGCGGTGAGCACGGCAGCGACACGCGGGCGACTCCGATCTCCACCGGATGGAGATCGCGATCGGGAGGAGGCGGACGTGCCTACGGGGAGGTCGATCTCCCTTCTGCTCACCGTGCGTGCGGGAAGGAGGCGTTGAGCGGGCCGTCGAGGCCCGCTCGCGATGAGCCGTGTGGGTGCAGGTGGTGGGGCGAGGGCGGTGACGGTGTGAGATCGGGCGGACCGGGCGCTCGGAGCGGCGTCGCGCCGCGGCGAGCCCGCGGACGGCTGGGGACAACCCGCCCTGTCGGCCCCGGGTGTTCCTCGCGAGCCGGGAGCGCCCGCGAGTCGGGATTTCTGAGACCGCGAGTCGGGCGATCTGGCAGTGCGAGTCGCGAGAAGTCGCCCGGCGAGTCGGGCGATCTGGCACGGCGAGTCGGGAGAAGTGGCAGCGCGAGTCCGATCTGGCAGCGCGAGTCGAGAGTCGAGGGCCTACGAGTCGGGACCATGTCGTCGCCGGTCCGAAGATGCGGGTCGAGGGCGTCGGTGTGGTGAGGCACTGGTCGTGCTGGTGTGCACGGACGGATCGAGGCCGTGAGGGGCCGGGCTGTCCGATCCGACCACGGGCGCGTGCCACCGGGCCTCGCGTGATCGCCGTTCCGGACCGTTCGTGGTCCCAGGAGGCCGGGAAGAGTCCGTCCCGACGATCACGCTCACGACCCCCGCACCGCGCAGGTGATCACCTCGCCGACCGCCTCGGCCTCGTGCAGCCGAGTCGGCCCACTCCGATGACGGGTTACCCGACCGGACCCTCCGCCCGGAGCCGTCGGCGGAATCCGCCCGAAGGCGGCACATGGCAGAGCTCTCCTCGGTCGTGGGCGAGCTCGTGGTCGCTCCCGGCCACCGCGGGCATCCGGGGCCGGGAGGTGTGGGCGACGGAGCACACGCTCGCGGACGGGGCGGGCGGTACGGTCCTCGCCGGCGGGCTCAGTGGCGAGCGCGCTGCTTGATGCGGGCCGTGAGCTCCTGCACCTGCTCGAAGGTCTTGCGGCGGAGCGAGATCTCGTTGCGGATCTTCTTGTCCGCGTGCATGACCGTGGTGTGGTCGCGGCCGCCGAAGGTCTGGCCGATGCGCGGCAGCGAGAGATCGGTCAGCTCGCGGCACAGGTACATGGCGATCTGCCGGGCCTGGGCGAGCGCCTTCGTCTTCCCCGGCCCGCACAGCTCGTCCATCGTGACGTCGAAGAACTCGGCGGTGACCGCCATGATCGTCGGTGCGGTGATCTCCGAGGCGGCCGAGTCGGGGATGAGGTCGCGCAGCACGATCTCGGCGAGCTGCGTGTCGACCGGCTGCCGGTTGAGCGACGCGAAGGCGGTCACGCGGATCAGCGCGCCCTCGAGCTCGCGGATGTTCCGCTCGATGCGCTCGGCGATGAACTCCAGGACGTCGCCGGGGACCGCGAGCCGGTCCTGCGCGGCCTTCTTCCGGAGGATCGCGATGCGCGTCTCCAGCTCGGGCGGCTGGATGTCGGTGATCAGGCCCCACTCGAACCGCGTGCGCATGCGGTCCTCGAGGGTCTCCAGGCGCTTCGGCGGCCGGTCGGAGGAGACGACGATCTGCTTGTTCGCGTTGTGGAGGGTGTTGAAGGTGTGGAAGAACTCCTCCTGGGTCCCTTCCTTCCCCTCCAGGAACTGGATGTCGTCCACCAGCAGGACGTCGACGTCCCGGTAGCGGCGCTGGAAGGCGACCTTGCGGTCGTCCCGCAGCGAGTTGATGAAGTCGTTCGTGAACTCCTCGGTGCTGACGTACCGCACCCGCATCCCGGGGAAGAGCCGCTGGGCGTAATGCCCCACCGCGTGCAGCAGGTGGGTCTTGCCCAGCCCGGACTCGCCCCAGATGAACAGCGGGTTGTACGCCCGCGCCGGCGCCTCGGCCACCGCCACCGCCGCCGCGTGCGAGAACCGGTTCGACGCCCCGATGACGAAGGTGTCGAAGGTGTACTTCTCGTTCAGCCGGGTCTGCGACCGCGGCGCCACCGGGTCGCCCGCCTGCGGGGCCGAGTAGGTCGGCCACACCTCGGGGCGGCCGGGGGTGAGCGGCCCGGCCTCGCCCGGCGCGGGTGGGCCGGCGCCGTCGACCCCGGCGGGCTCGGGCAGCTGCGCGGCGGCGGCCGGGTCCACCGGGATGCCCGACGGCGGGGTGGGCGCGTCCTGGACGAGGCCGTCGGAGCCGTTCGGGTCCGCCGCCGGCCGCCCGAGCGGGGGCGCGGCGGCGACGGGACCGCGACCCTCGGCGATCTCGCCGAGCGACGGGGCGCCGGGCCGGACGCGCGAGGGCGGGTCCGGCACGTCCGTGCCGCCGGAGGCGGCATTGGCGTCGACCACCACCGCGAGGTTGACCTGCACGCCCATGTGCCGGCCGATGGCGTCGCTGATCGGGCGCCGGAGGATCCGCTCGATCGCGTCCTTCGCGAACTCGCTCGGCGCGGCGAGCAGCGCCGTCCCGTCGAGGAGCCCGAGCGGGCGGGTCAGCCGCAGGAAGGCGCGCTGCTGCGCGGACAACCCGGGCGAGCCCGGATCCGTCGTGGGCCCGGCGAGGTCGGCGATGACCAGGCTCCATACCTGGGCGAGGTCACCGGGTTCGGCCACCGCTCGGCCCCTCTCCGCGTGCCGACCGGTGGGGAGCGGTGGGCACGACCTCGTTCGTCGTCTCGTCGGCGTGGGCTGGTCATCCCCAGACTTATCCACACATGTGCGTAAGACCGTACGCAGGGGAGCGCGGCGGGCCGCGACCACCCTCCGGTGCGACGCGCGCCCGCAGCGTCCGTCGTGGTGACAGTCGGAGAAGCCCCGATCCCCCCGGATGGAACTGCGAAGCCCGCACGCTAACAACGACCGGGCCGAGGTCACAAGACGCGCAGGTCGGGAGCGTGTACGAGCCCGTCCGACGCCCGGGTCGTGGCCTGCGGTGATGACTCTGCGCGCCCTCGTCGTCACCGGCGCCCGGGGTGCGGCGGGGGCGGTTTGCGCCGCTCGGAAGCGGCTGCGTACCCTGGTCTGCAGGCGCGGTCCCGTCGCCGGCACGTCCGCGTGCCCCGACACAGCACCATCCTGCACCGCGCACGACCGAGATCAGAAGCTACCGACGGCGCGGTACCCCGCGGCGCCGTCGACCGGGAGAGTCGACCGTGAGCAAGCGCACCTTTCAGCCGAACAACCGCCGCCGGGCCAAGACGCACGGCTTCCGGCTTCGGATGCGCACGCGCGCCGGGCGCGCGATCGTCTCGGCGCGCCGCCGCAAGGGCCGCGCGCAGCTCTCGGCCTGATCACCACGCCGTCGGAGTGCTGCCCGCCGGCGCCCGTCTGACCCGTCGGGACGAGTTCGCCTCGACGATCCGTCACGGCCGCCGTGCGGGCCGCTCCCGGCTCGTCGTACACGTGGACACGGCGTCCACCACCGACCCGGCCTCGCAGGCTCCGCCGCGGGCCGGGTTCGTCGTGAGCAAGGCCGTCGGGAACGCGGTGGTCCGCCACCGTGTGGCCCGGCGGCTGCGTCATCTCGTCGCCGCCCGGCTCGGCACCCTGCCGCCCGGGTACTCGCTCGTCGTGCGGGCGCTGCCGCCCGCCGCCGCGGCGACCTCCGCCGAGCTGGGCGCGGACCTGGACTCCGCCCTGCGCTCCGCGTCGAAGAAGCTGCGGGGGCGGGAGACCGTCCGGTGAGCCCCTCCCCCGTCGCACGCGTGCTGATCGGCGCGGTGCGCGTCTACCAGCGCTGGATCTCCCCCGCACTGCCCCCGACCTGCCGCTTCTACCCGAGCTGCAGCGCCTATGCGCTCGAGGCCGTGCAGGTGCACGGTGCGGCCCGCGGCACGTGGCTGGCCGTGCGACGGCTGCTGCGCTGCCACCCGTGGCACCCTGGCGGGGTGGACCCGGTCCCACCCCGGGCCCCGGAATCGCACGATCCGGAACCGCAGGACCCGGAACCCGACCGCCCCACCCGCCCCGACGACCGTCGAGCCGCCGACTGCACTGAGAAGTGCGAGGAGCAAGCGCCGTGCTGAACTTCATCTACTACCCCGTGTCGTTCATCATGTGGGTCTGGCACAAGGCGTTCGGCTTCGTGTTCGGCGCGGACGCGGGCATCGCCTGGGTGCTGTCGGTGATCTTCCTGGTCTTCACGCTGCGGGCCATCCTGTACAAGCCCTTCGTCGGGCAGGTCCGCTCCATGCGGAAGATGCAGGAGATGGCGCCGGAGATGCAGAAGCTCCGGAAGAAGTACGCCAACGACAAGCAGAAGCTCGCCGCGGAGATGCAGAAGCTCCAGTCGGAGAACGGGGCGAACCCGCTCGGCGGCTGTCTCCCGGTGCTGGTGCAGGTCCCGGTGTTCATCGGCCTGTTCCACGTCCTGCGCGAGTTCAAGCCGGGCAAGACCGAGAACTACTTCTTCGGCGCCGACGAGGTGCGCTCCTTCGTCGACTCCGACTTCTTCGGCGCCAAGCTGGGCGCCTCGGTCGTGAACACGCAGTACTCCACGACCACCCTCGCGGAGCTCGGTGGCAACCTCACCAGCCAGCTGATCGTCATGATCCCGCTGATGATCGTGGCGGGCATCTTCACCCACATCACGGCGCGGCACTCGGTGGCCCGGCAGGCGGCGAACCCCGCGGCCATGGCGAACCCGCAGACCGCGATCATGAACAAGCTGATGCTGTACGTGTTCCCGATCGGCGTCGTGGTCGGTGGCCCCTTCCTCCCGCTGGCGGTCCTCTTCTACTGGGTCTCGAACAACCTGTGGACGCTCGGCCAGCAGTACGTCGTCTACAAGAAGATCGACGCCGAGGAGGCCGAGAAGAAGGAGAAGGCGACCGCGCAGCGCAACTCGCTGGCCCCGAAGCCGGGCCAGAAGCCGCAGCGCGACGGCCGCGACACGTCGGCGAACGGGAACGGTGCCGGGCCGGACGCGGTGGAAGCCGGATCCGACGGCGGTGTCGACGGCGGTGTCGACGGCGGTGTCGACGGCGGGGCGGCGTCCACGCCGGCGAAGAAGCCCGGCGCCAAGCCCGTGAACAAGCCGAAGCCGGGAGCGAAGCCCGTGGGCGGCAAGCCGGGGAACCGGCCCGCCGGCCAGGCCGGGCGCCCCGGTGGCGGCGGCAACCGGACGCAGGCCCGAAAGGGCAAGAAGCGTCGGTGACCCGGGTCGGTGAGCGCCCGCCGCGCCACCGACCCCGACGGACCTTCGAGCGAGCGGCCCCGGCGGCGCCGCCCGCTCACGTCGTCCGACCCGCCCCCGGGCGGAGCGGACGAGCTGACGTGGAGAGGAGACACACGTGCCGAAGACCGCGGAGAGCGGGTCCGAGGACCAGCTGATCAAGGAGGGTGACATCGCGGGCGACTACCTCGAGCGCCTGCTCGACATCCTCGACTACGACGGTGACATCGACCTCGACGTGGAGGCGGGCCGGGCGATCGTCAGCATCGACGGCGGCGAGGACCTGGTGAAGCTGGTCGGCGACCGGGGTCAGGGGCTGGAGTCGCTGCAGGAGCTGACCCGGCTCGCGGTGCAGCAGGCGTCGGGCAACCGCAGCCGACTGATGCTGGACATCGCCGGCTGGCGGCAGAGCCGCCGCGACGAGCTCACCGAGCTCGGCACCCGCACCGCACAGGAGGTCAAGGAGTCGGGCGAGTCCGTGCGGCTGCGCCCGATGACCCCCTTCGAGCGCAAGGTCGTGCACGACGCGGTCGCCGCGGTCAAGGGCGTCTCCAGCGAGAGCGAGGGCGAGGAGCCGCGCCGGCAGGTCGTCGTCTTCCGCGACAAGTGAGGCCGGGTCCACCCGGACCCGCACCCCAGCACCCGCCCGCGCCCTCCGTGTCCGCATCGGACCGGAGGGCGCGGCCGTGTTCGGCCCCCTCCCGATCTGGACGGTTTCACGTGGAACATCCCCCCGCTGCGGCGGAGAAGGTCTTCGGCGACCGCCTCGACCTCGCTGCCCGGTACGTCCACCACCTCGCGACGTCCGGCGTCGAGCGCGGCCTCATCGGCCCGCGCGAGACCGACCGTCTGTGGGACCGGCACGTCCTCAACTGTGCCGTCGTCGCGGAACTCGTGCCGGACGGCGCGAAGGTCGTGGACGTCGGTTCGGGAGCGGGCCTTCCCGGGATACCGTTGGCGCTGGCTCGTCCGGATCTTCGGATCGTGCTCGTGGAACCCCTCGCCCGCCGGGTGGAGTGGCTCGGCGAGATCGTCGACGATCTGGGCCTGTCGCTCACCGTGGAGCGGGGGCGGGCCGAGGAGAATGCGATCCGGCGTCGATGGGAGGGGGCGGACGTGGTCACCGCTCGTGCCGTCGCGCCGCTCGCCCGGCTGGCCGCCTGGTCGCTCCCCCTGCTGCGGGTGGGCGGCAGGCTCCTCGCGGTCAAGGGCGCGTCCGCGCCCGACGAGATCGCCCGGGACGCGGCGGAGATCCGCCGGCTCGGCGGCGGCGCACCGGTGATCGAGCGGTGCGGCCTGGGCGTCGTCGACCCGCCGAGCACCGTCGTCTCGGTCGAACGGGAGAGCCGGCCCGCCGGCAGGCCGCCGAGGAGGCGCTCGTGATCCCGCCGTTCCACGTGACACGTCGTCAGGAAGGCCCCGCACGATGAGCATCGGCTGGACCCCCATCGCCGAGGAGGCGGAGCGCGCCGCCCGCCTGCGGCACCCGGACCGGCACGGCATGCCGAAGCCGGCGCACCGGCGGATCCTCACCGTCGCCAACCAGAAGGGTGGCGTCGGGAAGACCACGAGCACGGTCAACATCGCGGCGGCGCTGGCGATGCACGGGTTGCGGGTGCTCGTCGTGGACCTCGACCCGCAGGGCAACGCGAGCACGGCCCTCGGGGTGGAGCACCGCGCCGGCACGCCGTCGATCTACGAGGCACTGCTCGGCGAGATCGGGATCGTCGAGGCCGCGGCGGTGAGCACGGCGTCGGACGACCTGCTGTGCGTGCCCGCGACGATCGACCTGGCCGGGGCCGAGATCGAGCTGGTCAGCATGGTCGCCCGCGAGTCCCGGCTGCGGCAGGCGCTGTCCGACGAGGTGCTCGACGAGCTCGCCGTCGACTACGTCCTGATCGACTGCCCGCCGTCGCTCGGCCTGCTCACGGTCAATGCGCTCGTCGCGGCGCAGGAGGTGCTGATCCCGATCCAGTGCGAGTACTACGCGCTGGAGGGTCTGGGACAGCTGCTGAGCAACATCGACCTCGTGCGCTCGCACCTCAACACCGCGCTGCACGTCTCGACGATCCTGCTGACCATGTACGACGGCCGCACCAAGCTCGCCGACCAGGTCACCTCGGAGGTGCGCCAGCACTTCGGCGGCACCGTGCTGCGGACGGTCATCCCGCGCAGCGTGAAGGTGTCCGAGGCGCCGGGCTACAGCCAGACGGTGCTCGCCTACGACCCCGGATCGCGTGGCGCGATGAGCTATGTCGACGCGGCCAGGGAGATCGCGCTGTACGGTTCGCGGATGGGCGGGCCGGAGACGAACGGGGCGTAGATGGCCGAGCGCAAGGGCGGGCTGGGCCGCGGCCTGGCCGCGCTGATCCCCACGGCGCCTGCGGGCGAGCAGCCGAGCCGCCCCTCTCCCCCGACGCCACCCTCCCGGGTACCGGAGTCCTGGGAGCGCGGCACGTCCCCGTCACCCGACGGCCAGGCATCATGGAACGAGTCGTCGTCCCGGTCCGTCGCCGAGGCAGGTGCGGTCTACCGGGAGATCCCGGTCGCGGCGATCCGACCGAATCCGAAGCAGCCGCGGAGCCAGTTCGACGAGGAGCACCTCGCCGAGCTGGCCCACTCGATCCGCGAGTTCGGGCTGCTGCAACCGATCGTCGTGCGCGAGGCCGGCCCCGGCAGCTACGAGCTCGTGATGGGCGAGCGGCGCTGGCGGGCCTCGCAGCAGGCCGGGCTGGAGGTGCTGCCGGCGATCGTCCGGCGCACCGGGAACGACGAGATGCTCCGCGACGCGCTGCTGGAGAACATCCATCGCGTCCAGCTGAACCCGCTCGAGGAGGCCGCCGCCTACGAGCAGCTGCTGGCGGAGTTCGGCGTGACCCAGACCGAGCTGGCCGATCGCATCGGCCGCAGCCGGCCCGTGGTCACCAACATGATCCGGCTGCTGCGTCTCCCCGTGGCCGTCCAGCGCCGGGTCGCGGCGGGAGTGCTGTCCGCCGGCCACGCACGCGCCCTCCTCGGGCTCGACGACGCCGAGGCCCAGGAGGAGCTCGCGGCCCGGATCGTCGCCGAGGGGATGTCGGTGCGGGCGACCGAGGAAGCGGTCGTGCTCGCGCGCAACGAGAAGTCACCGGGCAAGCAGCGGCAGTCGCGCTCCCGGCCCACGGCGACCGCCGGCATGACGGAGCTGGCCACCCGCCTCTCGGACCGCTTCGACACCACGGTGAAGGTGGAGATGGGCGCCCGGAAGGGGCGGCTCGTCGTCGAGTTCGGGTCGGCGGAGGACCTCGAGCGGATCGCCGGACTGATCGAGCGGAGCTGACCGCGTCTCACGGGAGACGCGAGCGACGGTCCCGCCGGTACGGCGGGGACGTTCACGCCCGGTCGACGGCGCGTTCCACCAGCGCGGCGAACACCGTCCCGAGGTCGCTCCCCTCGGCCGCGACGGCGGTCGGCAGCAGCGAAGTGTCGGTCAGGCCGGGCGAGACGTTCACCTCGAGGATCTGGACGCGACCCTCCTCGTCGACGACCGCGTCCATGCGGGAGACGTCGCGGAGGCCGAAGAGCGCGTGGGCCTGTAGGGCGGTCTCGCGGAGACGGTCGAGGACCTCGTCGGGCAGGCGGGCCGGGCAGTGGAAGCTCGCGGCGCCCTGGGTGTAGCGGGCCGTGTAGTCGTAGACGCCGCCGGGGACGTCGACCTCGACGGGCGGCAGGGCACGTGGCTCCGCGCCGTCGTGCACGACGGAGACCGCGACCTCCGTCCCGCACACGAACCGCTCGGCCAGCACCGTGTCGGCGTAGGCGAGGCAGCTGACCATCGCCGACGGCAGCTCCGCGGCCGAGCCGACCACCTGGGCACCGAGGGCCGACCCGCCCTGGTCCGGTTTGAGCATCAGCGGCAGGCCGAGCCGGTCGACCATGGCGTCGAGGACGGCCTGGGCCCCCAGCTCGCGGAAGGTGGTGTGCGGGAGTGCGACCCAGTCCGGCGTGTGCAGGCCGGAGCGGGCGAGCTCGGCCTTGGCGGTCGGCTTGTCCCAGGCGCGCCGGCACGCGGACGACGCCGTGCCGACGAAGGGCACCCCGAGGAGCTCCAGCACGGCTTGCACCGCACCGTTCTCCCCCTCCCCCCCGTGCAGTGCGACGATCGCGGCGTCGGGCCGCTCCGTGCGCAGGCGCTCGATCAGGGTGGCATCGGCGTCCCACTCCCGGACGTCGAGCCCGCCGGCGCGCAGAGCGCCCGCCAGTCGGCGGCCGGATCGCAAGGACACCTCACGCTCGTGGGACAGCCCACCCGCCAGTACGGCCACGCTTCGATCGCTCACCGGGGCATTCTGCGCCACGACGTCGAGTGGTGCGGCGGCCGGTGTGGCTGTTTCACGTGAAACAGGCGCGGCGGGTGTGGGAGGGACTCGGCGCCGGCTCGAGGCCCGAGGAGCGGAAGCGACGGCGACGCTGCCCGTCCTCGTGCTCCGGTGGCGTCCGGTGATCTCGTGCTCGCCCCGCCGGCGTTCCGTGACCACTGCGGCGACGGGATCCGGACCGGCGGACGCGGAGGTCGGCGTGCGCAGAAGGTCGGCAGTGCCCCCGAAGACCGACGTGGGCCTGCTCGACGAGTGCGTCCCGGACGGCGCCGTCGGGACTCCGCGGTTCTCGACCGGTGTCGCTGTTTCACGTGGAACAGGAGCACGAGCGCGTCGTCCTGCATGTCGGACGCTTCCTACCGGGAGCTCCTGCACCACCCCCGAACCGGGCGCTGCGGTGCCCCAGGGCGGCAGGTCAGGTGATGCGACTCCGGTCGGGCGGGACCTGTGCGCCCTCGGGGGCGGCGATCTGATCTGACCGCTGTCGCGCGGGCGGGTGCCTCCGCGGAGCTGGAGGGCCGGGCGGTACGCCCCGCATCCAGGGCGGAACCGTGGTGGCCGACCTCACGCGTCACGTGACACGCCGGCTGGGTCCGTCGGCGCACGGCCACCCGCAGCCCGCCCCGAGGACGCAGTTCTCGGTGGCGCAGTCGTCGGGCGCAGGTTCACGGGGAACGAGCGAACGTCAGCGTGAGTCACCTGGGTCGCCGCGCTCCGACCAAGCGAGCACACCTGCCTGTGTGTCGGGCGGAGGGCACGGTCGGACCCCTCCGCCACGGAGGGTGCGCAGCGGTCGAGATGCCGGGAGGATTCGCACCGGTTCAGCGCGCCGAGCCGCTCCGTCGACCTCCGAGGGGCTCGGCGACGTCGGTGGTCCGCACGTCCGTTGCCGGAACGCCGGACACGCGCGGAAGCACGGCCGGGACGGAAGGGACGATGAACGCGGCCGTGCCGCCCGCGGCCTTCGCGTTCGCCACGGCGTGCAGCGCGACCGTGGTCTTGCCGCTGGGCTTCGGGCCGCCGCAGTCGGAAAGAAGTGACGCGCGAGGCGCAGTGGTCGATCGGCATGCGCTCCTGTTTCCCGGCATCCTCGCCTCGCTACCCGAACGTTTCACGTGAAACTTGCCGCCGGCTGTGCGGGTCGGGGGCAACCGCTCCCTCACCGCGCCGTCGGAACGCAGCATCTCAAGATGTCCGGCGCGGCTCGGTTACCAGGCGGCGCAGGCCCGAGCACCGCGCGCCGGGATAGCGAGGAGGTGGCGCGATCGGCGGGTGCACCGCTCCCCGTCTCGCTCGCACGTCGAGGAGCGCGACAGCCCTCGGGCCCCCACGACGAAGTGCCGAACGCCCGGCACCGGGATTGCTTCCAGCGGAGTCGGAGAGCCCACGCGGTCGCCGGTCGACCGGGGATCGCGTGTGGCGTCGTCCGTGTCCCGCAGCAAGACATGGACGCGAGGGTGCTGCCGCGCAGTCCCCCTTCGGTGCAGGGCCGTCGTGCCACGCAGTACCGCGTTTCACGTGAAACACCCGGCGAAGGTCGAACGCCCCGCGGACTCACCGCGTGGCGTTCGGGGAGAAACGAGGATCAGGCCGTGTCGGGGCTCGGGGTGTGGGATCCCCGCCGGAGTTCGGGCGCGTTGGTGGCGGGGAGGCCGAAGGTACGTCGGACGTCGAGCTCGGTCTCGATGACCGCGGCGAGGCGGCGGACGCCCTCGGTGATGCGTTCCGGCGTCGGGTAGCAGTACGAGAGGCGCAGCTGCCGGCTGCCGAGGCCGTCCGCGTAGAAGCCGGTGCCCGAGGCGTACGCCACGCGGGCGGTGACGGCGCGCGGGAGCATCGCCTTGGCGTCGACCCCCTCGGGCAGGGTGACCCAGACGTAGAAGCCGCCGTCGGGCACCGTCCAGGCACAGCCCTCGGGCAGGTACGTCTCGAGCGCGTCGAGCATCGCGTCCCGGCGCTCCCGGTACTGCTCGGTGTAGGCCTTCACCTGGGCGCGCCAGTCGTGCTTCTCCAGGTACCGCGACACGATCATCTGCGTGAAGCTCGGCGGGCAGAGCGTGGCGGACTCGGCGGCCAGTACCAGCCTGTCCCGCACGGCCGGAGGCACGAGCGCCCAGCCGACCCGAAGCCCGGAGGCGAAGGTCTTGGAGAAGGAGCCGAGGTACACGACGTCGCGGTCGAGCGAGCGCAGCGCCGGGTAGCGGGTGCCGCTGAAGCCCAGCAGCCCGTACGGGTTGTCCTCGACGACGCCCACGCCGTACTCCGCGCAGAGGTCCAGCACCCGCTGCCGTCGCTCGACGGCCAGGGTCACGCCGGCAGGGTTGTGGAAGTTCGGGATCGTGTAGAGGAACTTCGGGGTGACGCCGCGCGCAGCGAGCGAGCGCAGCGCCTCCTCCAGCAGCTCCGGGACGAGCCCGTGCTCGTCCATCGCCACGTGGACCACGCGCGCCTGGTAGGCGGCGAAGCTACCCAGCGCGCCGACGTACGAGGGCCCCTCGGCGAGCACGACGTCGTCCGGGTCGCAGAACAGCCGGGTGACGAGGTCCAGGGCCATCTGCGAGCCGACGGTCACGACGACGTCGTTCGGGTCGGCCTCGATCCCCTCCTCCCGCATGATGTCGCAGATCTGTGCGCGCAGTGCCGGCACGCCCTGGGCGGAGCCGTACTGCAGCGCGACCTGTCCTTCGCGGGCGACCAGGTCACCGATCTCGGCGGACAGCGCCTCGAGCGGGAGCGCGGCGAGGTTCGGCATGCCACCGGCGAGCGAGACGACCTCGGGCCGGCTGGCGACGGCGAACAGCGCCCGGATCTCCGAGGCGACCATGCCGGACGTGCGTGCTGCGAACCGCTCGCTCGGGGGGACCGGCGCGGCTGCCGCCGCCCGCTCGACGGAGACGCCGGGCTGCTGCGGGGACGGCGGGATCGTCACGGTGGATCCTCCAGGTCGACGGCGGGGCGGAGCTCGCGGAGCGAACATGTGCACTGATCGCCGCCCGACGGCCACGTGCGCGCAGCCTCGGGGAGCGAAAGTGGCTCTTGAGTGTAACCGGGACGGGTGTACGGTCTGCCCTTCGGCGAGGCTGAGACACCGGTCGCAGCAGCCGGGGTGTCGCCGAGGCCCCGACCGACCTACCATCGAACGGCCATCGTGATC
The DNA here is from genome assembly GCF_047200735.1 of Pseudonocardia oceanicola. NCBI lineage: Bacteria > Bacillati > Actinomycetota > Actinomycetes > Pseudonocardiales > Pseudonocardiaceae > Pseudonocardia > Pseudonocardia oceanicola. Next base: position 89,295 of record NZ_JBJZON010000023.1, on the reverse strand, counting down.
ACACGGGGGCTCTCGACCACGCGGAACCCGATCGGGTCGGCCGCCGGGAGGTAGCACGTTGTCCTGGCACGTCGCCGCGGTCAACCTCGACAACTTGGGGGACCTCCCCAAGCGTTGTCGCTCCTGCGTCTTCTGGGAGCTCGCACCGCACCTCGCGAAGCAGGCCGAGGACTTCGGCACCACCGATCTCGAGAAGGAGGCCTGGGTCTCCGAGATCCTGCTCGAGTGGGGCTCGTGCGGGAAGATCGTCTATGTCCGCGGTGCGCCCGCCGGCTACGTCCTGTACGCGCCGCCGTCGGCGGTCCCCCGCGCCACCGAGATGCCGACCGGCCCGGTGAGCGCCGACGCGGTGCTCCTCACGGCGCTCCAGGTGATGCCGGAGTACGCCGGCGAGGGGCTCGGCCGGATGCTCGCCCAGTCCGTGGTGAAGGACCTGACCCGCCGTGGTGTGAAGGCGGTCGAGGCGTTCGGCGAGGCGCGGCCGGGCTCCGAGCCGGGCTGCATCATCCCGGCTGATTTCCTGCGCAGCGTCGGGTTCAAGACCGTCCGACCGCATCCGCGGTGGCCCCGGCTGCGGATGGAGCTCCGCTCGGGGATCACGTGGAAGGAGGACGTCGAGCACGCGCTCGAGCAGCTCCTCGGGACCGTCACCATCCCGATGCAGGCTGCGGCGCCGGTCGAGCGGCCCGGGTACCGGGTACCGGCCCCCACCGGATGCGCGCCCACGGACGATCTGAGGGCGCGCTGTACGGGCCGCTGAGCGGCTGAACTACATCGGTGTGAGCCGGGGGCGCGGGAACCGCGAAGTGGCGATTCCCAACCCTGAGAGCGATTCTCCCGGCTTCAGATGGCTTGAGCCTGGTTCCGGTTGAGCTCATGAGCCAGGACGTCCGAGAACGTGAACGTGCCCGTCGGCTGGTCGTTCTGGCCGAGCAGGTAGAGCCGCTTGACGGCGACGAGGATCCCCTCGGCCACCACGTCCCGGAATCCGGAGTCGAGCAGCTTCGTACGGTCGCCGATGTGCGTGAGGTAGCCGAGCTCCACGCGGACGGCCGGCATCCGGGTGAGCCGGAGCAGTTCCCAGGTGCGGGCCTGGCTGCCGCAGTCGAGCATCGCGGTGCGGGTGAGCAGCTCGCGCTGGATGAGCCCGGCGAGCGCCTCCCCCACCGTGGAGGTGACGCCCGAGCCGTTGCCGAAGTGGAACGTGGCGAGGCCCTGCGCGTACATGCTCCGGTTCGCGTCGGAGTGAAGAGACAGCACGAGGTCGGCGTTCGCCTCGTTGGCGAAGGAGGCGCGTTCGGCCTCGGCCGGGCACGTGTCCTCGCGGCGGGAGACCAACGCCTCCATGCCGGTGGCGGACATGCGCCCGACGAGCCGCCGGGCGAGATCCCACATGAGGTCCGCCTCGCACACCCCCGCGACCTGGACACCGCGGTCGAGACCGCCGTGCCCGGGGTCGACGACGATCCGCTTGCCCCGCATCCGGGGACCCGCGCGCCGCAGCAGCTCCTGCTCGCGCAGCAGGCCCGGGCGCCCACCCACGACCTTGCGGCCGAGCTGGCGCAGCGCGCGCAAGGTGCCGGGGCCGCACACGCCGTCCGGCGCGAGCCCGTAGTCGCGCTGGAACCCGCGGAGGGCCTCCGCGGTGCGCTCGTCGAACACGCCCGACGGACGACCGGGGTCGTACCCGAGCTCGAGGAGGCGGGTCTGGAGCTGGCCCACGTCGTCCCCGCTCATCGGGGCGGACACCATGAGCGCCAGCATCCGGTCACCGAGCGTCCAGCCGGCCTCCCGCAGCGCGCGGTAGGTGTCCGGGCCGACGATCCCGTCCGTGATCAGCCCTCGGCGCTGCTGGAACGCCTGGACGGCCCGCTCGACGGCCCCGTCGAACACGTCGTCGGAACCGGGGGCCGGAGCGGCGGCCAGCAGGCCGAACCGCCGCAGCGTCGTCCTGATCTCGACGACCGCCGGCCCGCGGTCCCCGCGGCGGAGCAGCTGCATGCACCCCTCGCTCGATCTCCGTCGCGCCGGTCACGACGCGACCCGATGGTCCGGGCCCGCACGCGGTCGTACCGCACGCGATCGCCGTCTCCGGCGTGTCCGGCCCGGTTCCCGGCCGCCGACCATTCTGCCCTGCGCCGCCACGTCCGGGGGACAGCGGGCCGTGCACGGGCGTGTCCGCGCAGTCAGCGGGCCGGAAAGTCGGCGAACGGCCGAACGGCCCGCCGACCGATCGCCCGGTGCCCGGGCGATCGACGACAGGCCGTGTCGGACCGGTTGCAGATCGCGTTACAGGTAGTCCGAGAGATCGCTCAGCAGGGCGGCCTTCGGCTTGGCGCCGACGATCGTCTTCACCGGCCGGCCGTCCTTGAACAGGATCATGGTCGGGATCGACATGACCTGGTACTGCTGGGCGGTCTTGCCGTTGGCGTCGATGTCGAGCTTCGCCACGGTCAGGTTGTCCTTGTGCTCGCCGGCGATCTCGTCGAGCACCGGGGCGACCATCTTGCACGGCCCGCACCAGGTGGCCCAGAAGTCGACCAGCACGGTCTTGTCGCTCTTCAGGACGTCCTGCTCGAACGTGGCGTCGGTGACGTCCACGGTGTTGTTGCCCATCGCGATGCTCTCCTCGCTCGGTGGTGCGCCAGGGAAGGGGTCAGGTGCGTGGTCAGTGGACCGCGGCCGCGACGTCCTCGGCGTCGGTGCCGTAGCCGCCGCCGGCCATCTCGGGGTCGATGGGCTCCTCGGCCAGCCAACGCTCGGCGTCGATCGCCGCGGAGCAGCCCGACCCGGCGGCGGTGACGGCCTGCCGGTAGGTGTGGTCGACCAGGTCACCGCAGGCGAACACGCCGGGGATGTTCGTGTGCGTCGTGGGGGCCTTGGTCCTGACGTAGCCCTCGTCGTCGAGCTCGACCTGGCCGCGGACCAACTCGCTCCGCGGGTCGTGGCCGATCGCGACGAACATGCCGGACACCTCGAGGGTCGACTCCTCGCCGGTCACGGTGTCCTTGAGCTTGAGTGCCGAGACGCCGTTCTCGCCGACGACCTCGGTGACGGCCTTGTTCAGCTCCCACCGCATCTTCGGGTCGTTCTGCGCCCGCTCGAGCATGATCTTGGAGGCGCGGAACTCGTCGCGGCGGTGCACCACCGTGACGCTCGACCCGAACCGGGTCAGGAAGGTGGCCTCCTCCATCGCCGAGTCCCCGCCGCCGATCACGGCGATCGGCTTGTCCCGGAAGAAGAACCCGTCGCAGGTGGCACAGGCCGACACGCCGCGGCCGAGCAGCTCCTGCTCCCCCGGCACGCCGAGGTAGCGAGCCGCGGCACCCATGGCGAGGACGACGGCGCGGGAGCGGTAGGTCACGCCGTTGGCGGTGACCTCCTTCACCGAGCCCTCCAGCTCGACGGACTCGACGTCCTCGGCCCGCAGGTCCGCGCCGAAGCGCTTGGCCTGGCCGCGCATCTGCTCCATGAGCTCGGGGCCCATGATGCCGTCGGTGAAGCCGGGGAAGTTCTCCACCTCGGTGGTGGTCATCAGCGCGCCACCGAACTGGGTGCCCTCGAACACCAGGGGCGCGAGCTGGGCGCGCGCGGCGTAGATCGCCGCGGTGTACCCGGCCGGTCCGGAGCCCACGATGATGAGGTCGTGGATCTTCTGCTCGGTGCTCACCGATGCCTCTCTTCCCGCTCGACTGGCTCGGCCCACTCAACACGATCCTAGGAGCGGACATTCCCCGGGCCGGGCGGCGCACGCGGGCCGTGTGGTGGCAGTCACCCGCCCGTGGTGACGTCGGCCAGGACGGCGTCGCAGTCCTCGCTCGGCACCACCGCCCGCACCCGGCCGAGCCCGCCCGTCCCGAGCACGAGCAGGGTTCCGCGCCGCCCGTCGACGACGACCGGGCGCCCCGCGAGCAGGGGGCCGCGGGCGGGCGCCGCGCCGGCCCGCTCCAGGCACGCCGCACGCGCGTCCGGGCGCCGGAGCTGCCCGACGTCGAGGGTGCCCTCGGCGAGGACGCGGGCGGCGGCGGCCGCCGGGTCGACGGCCTCTCCGGCCGGCGCCGCCGACGGTCCGGCGACCGCCACGACGACCAGCGCAGCCGCGGCCGCGGTCAGGACCAGGGGCCGGCGCCGGGGCGCGCCGAGTCGTCGCGACCGCGAGCCGTAATCGTCCTTCTGACGAGTACCCGCTCCCGCCGTGCGGACTGCGTGTTCGGCCTGCTCCCGATCGATCGCGTCGAACGTCGCCGCCAGGCGGGCGGCGACGGCGGGGGGCATCCGCGCCGTGGGTACGGCCGCGAGCTCGGCACGCGTGGCTGCCAGCGCGGACAGCACTCGACCGGCGTCCGGACCGGCCGCCGCGATCACCCTGGCGGCCGCGTCCTCGTCGGGCAGGCCGGCTTCGGCCTCGGCGAGGCGGGTGAGCCGGCCGCTGCCGCCCCCGGGCTCCCCCCAGCCGCTCACGCGTCCCCCTCCCGCAGGTGCCCGAGCAGCCCGGCGAGCCGGACCCGCCCGCGTGCGCACCGGCTCTTCACGGTGCCCGTGGGTACCTGCAGGACCGCCGCCGCCTCCGCCACGGGATATCCCATCACATCGACGAGAACAACACAGACCCGCTGGTCGGGTGGCACGTCGGCCAGGGCGTCGAGCACCGCGAGCCGGGTCGTGGCGCCCTCGGCAGGATCGCGGCCGACCGGTACCCGGTGCGGGTGCCCGAAGCCGGACGGCGGCCGGGCGCGGTCGTGCCGGATCCGGTCGACGCACTTGTTCACCACGATGCGGTGCAGCCACGTGCTCACCGACGCCTCCCCGCGGAAGCCCGCCGAGCGGCGGTAGGCGGACTCGAGCGCGTCCTGCAGGACGTCCGCGGCGTCCTCGGGGTCGCGCAGCACCCGCAACGCCACCGCCCACAGCCGCTGGCCGTGCCGGCGCACCAACTCGTCGAACGCGCGGCGCTCGCCGGACCGGTGCGCCTCCAGCAGCTGCAGGTCGGACCGCGCGTCGAGCAGGGGCACGCGGCGGACGCTAGGAGCCGGACGGTCCTCCCCGGCCGGGAACGGCCGAACCGTTCACAGGAGGGAACCGGGTCAGAGCCCCGCGCGGTAGAAGGTGAGCTCGTCGACCTGGCTCACGTTCGCGTCCCCGCCGCCGCCGAGCGTGGTGATCCACAGCAGCACGTGCTGCGTCGGCTGGCTGTCGGCCATCGAGACCGTGGTGGTGCCGGCGGAGAGCGTCTGCGTGCCGATCAGCTGGGTCTGCGCGAGATCGGCGTCGGCCGACGGTGCCGACCGGATCTCGACCACGGTCCCGGCGCTCGGCGAGCGCACGGTGAGCCGGGACAGCTGCTCGACCGACGGGAAGGAGGCCATCAGGCCCACGCCCGGCTTGAGCGCCGGCAGCTGCTGCTTGTAGGTGAAGGTCGACCAGCTGGTGGCCGGGTCGCCGTCGATCGCCCGCTCGACGTCGGCGGCGTTGTCCCGGTCCCCGGTGCGGTCGTACACCTCGAGCGCCACACCGCTGATCGCCACACTGGCGGCCGGGGCACCGGGCTCCGTCGGTGGCGGCGCACCCGCCGCGTTGTCGCCGACGACGATCGCCGGGCCGCTCGACTCGCCGACCAGCGCGCCGAGCTGTACGCCCAGGTACCCGAGCACCACGAGCACGCCCGCGCCGAGCACGCACAGCCCGATCAACAGCTTGCGCCGGCGCCGCGGGTCCTGCGGCGGGGCGTCGCGGCCCTTGTCCTGCCACACGTCGCCGGGCTCGGCCGGCACGCCGTCGTGCTCCGGCGGGAACAGCGCGGCCCGGTCGTCCTCGGCCACGACCTCGCCGATCATCCGGTGCACCGCGGCCGCCGTGTGCACCCGGCCGACGGCGGCGCCGGCGGGGTGCCACCCGAGCGCGGCGGTGCACACCGCGTCGAGCTCCACGGGCACACCGGGGCGCAGCGCCGACGGCGGCACGGGCGCGCCGTGCTCGTCGCGTCCCGGCGAGGGGAGCCCGGCCCGGGCGGCGTCCGAGCCCGACAACGGCCAGCGCGAGGTCAGCAGGGTGTAGAGGACGGCACCGAGACCGCGGACGTCGTCCTCGGGGGTCAGACCGGGCCGGGGCAGCACGAAGGCGACCTGCGCCCGCCCGTCGCCGGTGACCCGGATCCGCTGCGGGTGGTCGGTGCCGAGGACCAGGCCCCGGCTGTGGGCCTCGTCGGCGGCGGCCGCGAGCTGCTGGACCATCCGTGCCGCGCGCAGTGGCTTGATCAGACCGCCCGCGACGGCCTCGGTGAGACTGTGCTCGGCGACCCACTCGGTGACGGCGGCCCCCTGCACGTCCGGCGGGACGCCGGGCGAGCCTGCGGCCAGCACGTCGAGCAACCGGGCGCACCCCGGGTGCTCGAACCCGCCGGACCGCAGCGCCCGGACGATCATCTCCCCGGCGCGGGCGGTGCCCTCCGGGTCCTCGTCCGCCTCGTCGGCCGGGAGCCGGCGCAGGACGGTCACGCCCACGTCGCGTTGCAGGATCGTGTCCTCGGCCCGCCAGAACTCGGCGCCCGCGCTCAGGTCGGCGCCGACCCGCAGGACGAGCCGGTACCGGTTGCCGAGGCGTGTGCCGGGGCCCGTCGGCACGGTCGACCGGATGGTGCCGTCCGCGTGGCCGGTGAGGGTGCCCACCGGCGGGGCGGCCTGGACGGCGCGGGCCGTGACGGTGTCGGGCGGGGCGCCCGGGGTCGGGATCGCGGTGCCGGGGACCTCGGGAGCGGCGGCACCGGTGCCCGACCCGGGCCCGGGCTTCCCCTCCGTCTGCCCGCTCACCGGTCGCGACCTCCACCCCCGTGCGCCACGCGCGACGACTCGTGTCCCCCTGCTACCCGCGACTCGTCAGCCTACGGCAGATCGCCGTCCGGCGCGGTGACCCCGCGCCGTGACGCGCGCCGACCCGGAGGCGGGAACTCTGCGGGCCCCGCGGACGTTCCGCCCGACCGCTCCCTCGCCCGCTCCCACGGCCGGACCGCGGGTGGGGCGCCCTCCGCAGGGCCCCGGACCGGGACGTCGGACGGTCCCGCGGCGGCCCGGTCGACGGGCGCGACGCCGGGTGGGCGCGCCGGGACCGGCGACCGGACCGGCCCGGCGGGCGGGCCCGGACCGGATCCGCCCGCGCCGGTTCCCCCGTCCGGACCTGACCGGTCGCCCCGGATCCGCCGGACGATCCGACGGGCGGCGAGCAGCACCAGCAGGACGCCGGCGACCGCGGTGAGCCAGATCGTGACCGTGCCGTACACGGTCGAGCGCACCTGGATCCGGGTCGGTTCGCCCAGCGCGCCCCCGTCCGGGGTACGGACCGAGGCCTCCACGGTGAACTGGCCGGCCCGGAGCACCTCGGTGCTCACCCGGACCTGCACCCGGCCGAGCGGGGGCACGCGCTGCACCGGGATCGGGGCGACCCGCAGGCCGGCGGTGCCGGCCAGCTCCACCCTGACCGTCATGGTGATGGGCAGCCCGTTGGCCACGGTCAACGGCACCGGCGCGTCCCGGGTCCCCAGGGAGAACGGTCCCGGCGGCTCCAGCACCCGCACCGAGCCGACCAGCTCGTCGATCCGGACGCCGACCAGGTCGGCCTCGGACCGGGCCACGGCCGGGTCGCCGCGCCACCATCCGGAGACCGCGCGCAGCAGGCCGCGCAGCAGGGGGTCGAAGACCTGCTCCGGCGGCGCGCCGACACCGGTCTCGTAGTCGGCGGCGGCTCGCAGCCGCTCGACGTCGTCCCGGTCCTCGACGACCGCGGCGACGACGGCCGGCGGGATCTCCTGCGCTCCCACCCGCACCGGGTAGGTCAGCCGCTGCGGCTCCGCCCCCGGCAGGGCCCCGGCCGCGACGGACGCGCCCAGCGCGCGCGGCTCGGCGAGCCCGGCCCCGATCAGGCGGGCGGCGCCGTCGAGCAGGGCGTCCGCGCCGCGGCCGTCGACGGTCCAGCGGTGCGGCGGGGCCAGGACCAGCGGCCCCGCACGGCGCTCGTCCGCGGTGAGCGCCCGGAAGGCCAGCGCGCCCAGCGCGTCCTGGGTCCCGAGCGCACCGGGCCCGCCCGCCGGGCTGGTGCTGGTGTCCGACGCGGAGCTGCCGCCGGCGGCGAGGGTCAGCAGCGGGTCGGTGAGCACGCCGACCGTCGACGTGCCGCTCGCCGCCGCCGGGTCGGTGAGCGGGACGACGCCCGAGACCTGCGTGGTCGTGGGTTGCTCGACGGAGTCCGCGGAGAGCACCACCGCGGACGAGCCGTCGGCGGAGCGGGTGACGTCGGCGAGGGTGGCCTCGTCGAGCGCCCCGTCGGCCGGCCAGACCGTGTCGGCGAGCACGGGGGTGCCGAGCAGCCGCCCGGCGAGCTGCCGGCCGTCCTCGAGGGCCCGCCGGGCCAGGTCCGACGCGCCGGAGCGGACCAGGGCGACCAGGTCGGCGTCGCTCTGGGCCAGGGCGAGCACGCAGCCGCCGCGCAGCGTCGCGGAGAGCCGGGCGAGCCACGTCCCGGCCGCCTCGGCGCCGGTCCCCGGCGTGACGGTGCCGTCCGGGGCCCGGACCTGATAGCCGTCGGCCATCTGCGCGGCGGTCTCCACGAGCTCCGGATCGATCGTGACGCACACCCCGGCCCGCAGCGGCGAGCCGACGGGGGCCCGCGCGGCCAGGGCGTCGACCAGGCCGGAGAGCCGGCCGCCCGCCGCGAACGAGGCGGCGAGGCCGTCGTCGGTGAGGGTGACCGGTTCGCCGGGCACGGTCGGCAGCCGCCGCGGCGGCTCGACGATCGGGTAGAGCAGGGTCATCGGGGTCGAGCCGGTGGGAGTGGGCGGGGTCGCCGCGGGGCCGCCCCCCGGCAGCGAGAGCACCGGCAGCAGCATCCGCACCGCCGCCATCCGGGCCCGCAGGCCCTCCCGGGTGCCGTTGACGTTCACCAGCAGGGCGTGCACCCCGGTCCGGGCGAGGGCGAGCGAGGAGGTGGCCGGGCCGGTCAACGGCACCGACAGGGTGACCGGCTCCGCCGCGCCGGCGGCCAGGTCGGGCAGGTCGGTGAAGGCGGGGGTGACGGCGTCGGCGGCGTCGTCGCCGGCCAGCGCGTCGCGCACCGCGGCCTCGCTGCGCAGCGGGTCGCTGCGCTGGACCCGCACGCCGAGGCCGGACACCGGTCCGGGGCCGGTGTTGGTGAGGGTGCCGGTGAGGGTCAGGGTGGTCGGTCCGTCGGCGGTGACGACCCGCGGCGAGGCGGCCGTGATCTCGAGGCGGAGGCCGGTGTCGGTGGCCGGCGGGGCGTCCGGCTGCGCCGCCGCGGTCCCCACCGCGGGCCCCGCGACGGTGCCGACCAGGGTCAGGAGCAGGGTGAGGATCGCGGCGGCCACCGCGACCGCTCTCACGCGGTCTCCTCCAGCAACGTGGTCGCCCGCCGGATCAGCCGCCGCTCGTCGGCGTAGGCCAGCCGGCCCTCCAGCTCGCCGAGCGGCACCCAGGCGACCTCGGCGACCTCCACGTCGTCGTCGCACAGGTCGCCGCCGAGGGCCCGCATCAGGAAGTGGTGCACGGTCTTGTGCACCCGGCGGTCCTCGGCGACGAACCAGAAGTCGATCGTGCCCAGTGGTGCGACCACACGCCCGATGATGCCGGTCTCCTCCTCGACCTCCCGCACCGCCGCCTCCTCGGCGGTCTCCCCGGCCTCGATGTGCCCCTTCGGCAGGGACCACAGCAACCGGCCGCGGCGATCGAGCCGGCCGATCACGGCCGCGCGGCCCAGCTCGTGGTCGACGACGAGGCCTCCCGCGGACGTCTCGTCGACGGTCCGCAGGCGCCGGCGCCGGTCGGCGGGCCTCCCCGCGCGGCGCCCCCCTGAGCGGCCGCGGGAGGAGGACATGTGGCGATGGTAACGAGGCGGCGGGCCGCGGGCCGGGTTCCGCCGGACGCACGTGCGTCACGTCCCGTTCCCCTCCCGTCGGATCCCGGGAGCGGCGGCTGCGGGCGACGCCTACACTGGCCCGCCGTGTCTTCCCCGCTCGTGATCTCCGGTACCGCCGTGGCCGCGGCACCGGATCGGCCGGACGCGCTCCGGCGCGCCCAGGAGAATGCGCTCGTGGAGCTGCTCGACGTCCCTGCCGTCGCCGACGAGATCGGCGACCGGTTCCGTGCGGCCGGGCACACGCTCTACCTCGTCGGCGGCAGCGTCCGGGACGCGTTGCTCGGCCGCGGCGGGACGGACCTCGACTTCACCACCGACGCCCGGCCCGAGCGCATCCTCGAGATCGTCGCCGGCTGGGCGGACGCGACCTGGGACACCGGCATCGAGTTCGGCACCGTCGGCGTCCGCCGCGGCGACGAGACCCTCGAGATCACGACCTTCCGGGCCGACGCCTACGACCGCGTCGGCCGCAGGCCGCTCGTCCGGTTCGGGGACTCGATCGAGGGCGACCTGGTCCGCCGCGACTTCACCGTCAACGCGATGGCGGTCGAGGTGCACACCGCGCCCGGCGACCGCCGCTTCGTCGACCCCTACGGCGGCCTCGCCGCGCTGGCGGCCGGCAGCCTCGACACCCCGGCGTCGCCGCAGGAGTCCTTCGCCGACGACCCGCTGCGGATGCTGCGGGCCGCCCGGTTCGTCTCCCAGCTCGGCTTCACCCCGGCCGAGCGGGTGACCTCGGCGATGACGGCGATGGCCGGCGAGCTCGGCCGGATCACCAAGGAGCGGGTCCAGGCCGAGTTCTCCAAGCTGCTGCTCGGCGCGCACCCGCGGCGTGGCATCGAGCTGCTGGTCGACACCGGGCTGGCCGAGTACGTGGTGCCGGAGGTGCCGGCGATGCGGCTCGCGATCGACGAGCACATGCAGCACAAGGACGTCTACACCCACTCGCTCGTCGTGATGGAGCAGGCGATCGAGCGGGAGGAGAAGCCGGACCTCGTGCTGCGGCTCGCCGCCCTGCTGCACGACGTCGGCAAGCCGCCGACGCGGCGCAAGGAGCCGGACGGCCGGGTCAGCTTCCACCACCACGAGGTGGTCGGGGCCAAGATGGTGCGCAAGCGGCTGCGCGACCTGCGCTACCCGAAGCACGTGGTCGACGACGTCAGCCAGCTCGTGTACCTGCACCTGCGGTTCCACGGCTACGGCAAGGGCGAGTGGACCGACTCGGCGGTGCGCCGCTACGTCGCCGACGCCGGCCCGCTGCTCGACCGGCTGCACAAGCTCGTGCGCTCGGACTGCACGACCCGCAACCGACGGCGGGCCGCGGCACTGCAGCGCTCGTACGACTCGCTCGAGGAGCGGATCGCCGAGCTGCGCAAGCAGGAGGAGCTCGACGCGATCCGGCCGGACCTCGACGGCAACGCGATCATGCAGATCCTCGGGATCCCGCCGGGCCCGCAGGTGGGCAAGGCGTACAAGCACCTGCTCGCGCTGCGGATGGAGAACGGGCCGATGACCACGGAGCAGGCCGAGGCCGAGCTGCGCCGGTGGGCCGCCGACCACCTCTGAGCAGGCGTGACGGAACCGCCACGCGCCTTTCGGGCGTCGTGGCGCGTGATGGACCCACGACGCGGTTCCCGAGCCGGTCCTGACGCGTCGTGGATCCCTGGTGCGGATCAGGGGCGGCGGCGGAGCTGGGCCTCGTGCGCGGCCAGGCCCAGCAGGTAGACGACGGCGGCGGAGCCGAGCAGCCAGGGCGAGTCCCCGTCGGCCGGGGCGAGCAGGGCCGCCGCGGCCACCGCGAGGACGTAGCAGGTGTTGAACAGCGCGTCGTAGAGCGCGAAGACCCGGCCGCGGGCCTCGTCGGCGGTCTCCTGCTGGATCGCCGCGTCGGCGCACAGCTTCACCGTCTGGCCCGCGGTGCTGAGCACGAAGGCCCCGACCAGCACGGTCGGGATCGTGGTCACGGCCGCGACGCCGACCTGGGCCAGCGCGGCGACGACCAGCCCCGCCCGGATCGTGGCCGCGCGGCCGAGGCGGTGGGTGAGCCACGGCGTGAGCAGCGCCGCCACACCGACACCGGCGCCGGCGGCCATCACGACCTGCCCGACACCGGCGAGCCCGGCCCGCCAGAAGCCGGAGTCGTGGAACGCGTAGCGGAACAGCAGCAGCGACAGCAGCGTGCTCAGGCCGAACGCCAGCCGGTGCGCCCCGACCGCACAGAAGGCGGCGGCGGCGGTGGGTACCCGCACGACCGCACGTGCGCCGTCCACCCAGCCCCGCGCGACGGCGGCGACCCCGCTGCGCGGTTCGGTCCCGTCCGGGCCGAGCGTGCCCCGGGCGAACCCGGCCGCGGCCAGCGCCGCGACGAGCGACCCGACGATCGCGAGCGCCGTGGTGGTGCCGGAGCCCGTGTCGCCCGCCCCGATCAGCTCCCGGACGCCGATGGCCGTCGCCCCGCCCAGCGCCGCCGAGGCCGCGCCCGCGGTCGACGCCACGACGTTGGCCTCGACGAGGTTGCGTGGCTCCACGACGTGCGGCAACGCCGCCGACAAGCCGGCCCCGACGAACCGGCTCACGCCGACGACGGCGAGCGCGCCGAGATAGAGCGGCGGACCCTCGATCCCCGTCCCGACGGCCAGGGCCACCATCGCGATGAGCACCCCGCGCAGCAGGTTCGCGGCGAGCAGCACCCGGCGGCGGTCCCAGCGGTCCAGCAGGGCCCCGGCGAAGGGCCCGACGACGGAGTAGGGCAGCAGCATCACGGCGAGCCCCGCCGCGACGGCGAGCGGATCGGCGTGGCGCTCGGGGTTGAACAGCACCGCCCCGCCGAGCGCGGCCTGGAAGAAGCCGTCCCCCCATTGGGCGGGGACCCGCGACGCGAGCAGCCTGCGGAACCCGCGACCCCGCAGCAGCGCCCGGACACCCGCCTTCGTGCCGACCGCCTCCCCCGCCGCCGGGGTGAGGGGCGGAGCGGGGTTCGGGAGGGACACGGGGGGAGCGTACGTCCCGGAGCGCGGGTGCGAACATGGGTGAGTGAGGGACGACCGCGCCGGTAGGCAGGCCACCGCTCCGGTCGGACCGGGCACCCTTCTGGTGGCTGCGCCGAACCTCACCGATCCCAACTTCTCCCGCACCGTGGTGTACCTCGTCGAGCACCGTGGGCACGGCAGCCTGGGCGTGGTGCTCAACCGGCCCTCGGAGGCGTCCGTGCGCGACGTCCTCCCCCGGTGGGCGTCCCTGGCCTCGGAACCCGGCACGGTGTTCGTCGGCGGCCCGGTCGACGGCACCACCGCGCTCTGTCTGGCCAGCCTGCGGCCGGGCCAGCGGGCGGACGGCATGGAGGGCGTCGTCGCGGTGAACGGGCCCGTCGTGCTGGTGGACCTGGACAGCGAGCCGGGCGCCGTGGCGTCGCGGGTCCGCGGGCTGCGCGTGTTCGCCGGCTACTCGGGGTGGGACTCCGGACAGCTGGCCGGCGAGATCGCCCGCGGGGACTGGTTCGTGGTCCCGGGCCTGCCCGACGACGTCACCACCGACCGGCACTCGGACCTGTGGGGCCGGGTGCTGCGCCGTCAGGGCGCGCCGCTGGCGCTGCTGTCGACCTTCCCCGTGGAGATCGGGCTCAACTAGGGGACGTCTGACCGGCCCCCGGCCGGGGCGGCCGGTCGCGTTCGTGACCTGCGGGACCTTCCGCCGGGTCGGCCGGGCGAGGACGCTGGGGGCCCACACGGACCGAGGAGGCCCGATGTCCGTCCGTCGTGACCGGTCCCGTGGCCGCCTCACCGGCACGGTCGCCCTCCTGCCGCTGCTCGCCGCCTGCTCGGTCCTCGTGCCGGGCAGACCGGTGCCCGCGCCACCACGCACCCTCGACGGCACGCGGCTCGAGCAGGACGTGCGGGCCGTGCTCGCGGCGGACCCGGCGACCGCCGATCTGGCGTCGGCGCCCGTGCAGTGCCCGCAGCAGGTCGTCGTGTACCCGCAGCTCGTGCTGTTCTGCCAGGTCGCGTCGGGGAACGTCCTCCGCTCGATCCCGGTGACCGTCCTCGACCGGGACGGCAACTATCGGGTCGGGCCATCGTTCTGACGTCCGTCCGCCGTTTGTACAGACGTTCGTCCCAGACGCTCGTCCGATCGTCCCGATGCCGGTGGAACTCCCGGCACAGGGATCAGGCCGACGAGGAGCGGTGGAGGGTCAGTGGGGAGCGCGCGGTCGGCACACGCCGCCGGCGCGTTCGGCGCGCCGGGTCAGCGGCCGGGCTCGACCGGCGACGTGCGGCAGCCCGCGACCAGGTCGCAACCGGCACAGGTGCCTGCGCACCCGCCGCCGGCGGCCCCGCCGGCCTCGGCGGCGCGGGTGGCGGTCTCGATCCGGCCGGCGCGGTCGCCGAGTGCGCCGCCGATCCCGGCGAGCACGAGCACCCCGACGACGGCGATGGCCGTCACGACCCAGCCGAGCACGGCGGGCGGCCCGGCCAGCAGCACCACGCCCGCGAACACGCCGACCCCGCCCGCGGCGCCGAGCGGCGGCGCGGCCACCCGGTTCGCCGAGACCCAGGCGGGCCTCGACTCGAGAGTGGCGGCGGTGCGGACCCCGGCCCAGCGGTTGCGCGGGAGCTTCGAGCGCGCCCCCAGGACGGCGACGGTCACCAGCGCGACGCCGGCCAGGACGAAGAGCACACCGAGGACGAAGCGCAGGGTCACGGGCACGCCACCAGGGTAGATAAGGCGGCCGGACCCCCGCCGCGGCCCCGCCCGGACGCGGCGTCCACCCCGGCGCAACCCCGTCGAAGCCCGGCGGCCAGCGGCGTTACCCTGGGTATCGCGTTCCACGGCCCGCCGGAAGCCCGGCCTCACCGGCGCCGCGCCGAGCCGCACGCCGAACCGCCCGCCCGGGCCCACCCGGGCGGACGAGATCCGGCGCGGCTCCCGGCGACCGCAGCAGCAGGCCGACCGGCGGACCGTCGCGGGACGGTTCATCCTCGAGGTAGAGCGGGATCATGAGCACGGAGAGCACCACCATCGCGCCCGGAGACGCTCCGGCGTCCCCGCCCCACCGCTACGACGCGCGCCTGGCCGGCGAGATCGAGCGCCGCTGGCAGGATCGGTGGGAGGCCGAGGGCACGTTCCACACGCCCGATCCGGGCGAGCCGGGCTCGGAGAAGCCCAAGGCGTACGTGATGGACATGTTCCCGTACCCCTCCGGGGCGGGCCTGCACGTCGGGCACCCGCTCGGCTTCATCGGCACGGACGTGCTGGGTCGCTACCTGCGGATGACCGGCCACAACGTGCTGCACCCGATGGGTTTCGACGCGTTCGGCCTGCCCGCTGAGCAGTACGCCGTGCAGACCGGCACCCACCCGCGCACCACCACCGAGGCGAACATCGCCCGGTACAAGGAGCAGCTGCGCCAGCTGGGCCTGGCGCACGACCCCCGCCGGTCGATCGCGACCACGGACGTCACGTACTACCGCTGGACCCAGTGGATCTTCCTGCAGATCTTCGAGTCCTGGTACGACACCGAGGCCGACCGCGCCCGCCCGATCGCCGAGCTGAAGGCCGAGTTCGGGTCCGGTGCCCGCCCCACCCCGGACGGCCGCCCCTACGCCGAGCTGGCGGAGGGCGAGCGCCGCGCGCTGATCGACTCCTACCGCCTGGCCTACATCTCCGAGGCACCGGTGAACTGGTGCCCCGGCCTGGGCACCGTGCTGGCCAACGAGGAGGTCACCGCCGACGGCCGCAGCGAGCGCGGCAACTACCCCGTCTTCCGCCGCAACCTCAAGCAGTGGATGATGCGGATCACCGCGTACGCGGACCGGCTGGCCGCCGACCTGGACCGGGTCGACTGGCCGGAGTCGGTGAAGGCCATGCAGCGCAACTGGATCGGGCGGTCCGAGGGCGCCCGGGTCCGCTTCCCCGCCGCCGGCCGGGAGATCGAGGTCTTCACCACCCGCCCGGACACGCTGTTCGGCGCCACCTACATGGTCCTCGCCCCGGAGCACCCGCTGGTCGACGCGCTGACCCCGCCGACGTGGCCCGAGGGCACGGACGAGCGCTGGACCGGCGGTGCCGCCACGCCGGGCGAGGCGGTGGCGGAGTACCGCGGGGCCGCCGGGCGCAAGTCCGAGCTGGACCGGCAGGAGAACAAGGAGAAGACGGGCGTCTTCACCGGCGCCTTCGCCGTCAACCCGGTCAACGGCGAGGAGATCCCGGTCTTCGTCGCCGACTACGTCCTGATGGGCTACGGCACCGGCGCGATCATGGCCGTCCCGGGCCAGGACCAGCGCGACTGGGACTTCGCGACGGCCTTCGGCCTGCGGATCGTCCGCACGGTCGACCCGGGCGACTGGCAGGGCGAGGCGTTCACCGGCGAGGGCCCGGCGATCAACTCCGCCAACGACGAGATCAGCCTGAACGGGCGGGGCGTCACCGAGGCGAAGCGCGCGATCATCGACTGGCTGGCGGCGAAGGGGTACGGCGAGGGCGTCGTCCAGTACAAGCTGCGGGACTGGCTGTTCTCCCGGCAGCGGTACTGGGGAGAGCCGTTCCCGATCGTGTGGGACGAGTTCGGCCCGGTCGGGCTGCCGGAGGACCAGCTGCCGGTCGTCCTGCCCGACGTGGACGACTACTCCCCCAAGACCTACGACCCGGACGACGCGGACACCGAGCCCGAGCCGCCGCTGTCGCGGGCCGACGAGTGGGTGAACGTCGAGCTGGACCTGGGCGACGGGCCGCGGAAGTATCGTCGCGAGACCAACACGATGCCGCAGTGGGCCGGGTCGTGCTGGTACTACCTGCGCTACCTGGACCCGGGGAACTCCGAGCGCTTCACCGGCGTGGAGGCCGAGAAGTACTGGATCGGCAAGAAGCCGGAGATCTCCCCGGTCGACCCGGGCGGTGTCGACCTGTACGTCGGCGGCGTCGAGCATGCGGTGCTGCACCTGCTGTACTCGCGCTTCTGGCACAAGGTGCTGTTCGACCTGGGGTACGTGACCAGCGAGGAGCCCTTCCGGAAGCTGTTCAACCAGGGCTACATCCAGGCCTACGCCTACACCGACGCACGCGGTCTGTACGTGCCGGCCGAGGAGGTGGTCGAGGACGACAACGGCCGTTTCACGTGGAACGGCCGGCCCGTGAACCGTGAGTACGGGAAGATGGGCAAGTCCCTGAAGAACGTCGTCACGCCGGACGAGATGTGCGACCGGTACGGCGCGGACACCTTCCGGCTCTACGAGATGTACACCGGCCCGATGGAGGCCTCGCGGCCCTGGTCCACCCGGGACGTCGTCGGGCCGCAGCGGTTCCTGCAGCGGGTCTGGCGCAACCTGGTCGACGAGACCACCGGCGAGTCGCGGGTCACGGACGCCGAGCCCGACGCGGACACCCTGCGGGCGCTGCACAAGGCGATCGCCGGCGTGCGCGAGGACTACCCGGCGCTGCACTACAACACCGCGGCCGCGAAGCTGATCGAGCTGAACAACCACCTCACCAAGGCCTACCCCGGCGGGGCGCCGCGGGTGGTGGCGGAGCCGCTGGTGCTGATGCTGGCGCCGCTCGCGCCGCACATCAGCGAGGAGCTGTGGAGCCGGCTCGGGCACGGGTCGACGCTGGCCTACGAGTCCTTCCCGGCGGCCGACGAGCGGTATCTGGTCCAGGACACCGTCGAGTACCCGATCCAGGTCAACGGCAAGGTCCGCTCGCGCGTCACCGTCCCGGCCGACGCCGGCCCCGCGGCGGTGCAGGCCGCGGCGCTGGCCGACGAGAAGATCGTCGCCGCGCTGGCCGGGGCCGAGCCGCGGAAGGTGATCGTGGTGCCGGGGCGCCTGGTGAACGTCGTCCGCTGACGGCTCGTCACTCCGTCCCGGAGGCCCGGCGGCGCCTGAGCGGGCGGACCGCCCGCCGGGTGGCGCCGCTGCGTGGCGGTGCGCTGCGAGCCGGGTCGTCGAGCCACCCGTCGACCTCGGCCAGGATGAGGGCCGCGTCGACCAGCGCGGACCGTGCCTCCTCGATCGGGACGGCCGCCCACGACCGTTCGGCGAGCGCGGCGCGGTTGAGCAGCGAGCGGAGCAGGCGCCCGGTGACCGGGTCCATCGCCCGCTCGCGGACGACCCGGCGGACGTAGGCCGAGACGACGTCGGACGGGTGGTCGCGGGTCTCGTCGAGCGCGGCCAGCGCCACCTGGGCGGAATCCAGCGCGGCGCGGGCGGCGGCCGCGACCGCCTGGCCGGCGTACCCGTTCCCGGCGAGCAGCTCCGCCGCGGCGAGCTCCCGGCGTGCCCGCGCCATGCCGGGCCGCGGCCCGGGTCCGCGCTCGTGCGCGTGGCTCACCGCAGTCGCACCGCCTCGGGGCGGGCGCGGACGAGCCACGGTTCCTCGGGCCGGGACAGCTGGGCCTGGGTCACGGGGTACGCGCAGACCGTGATGCCGGAGCGCTCGGTGTGCCGCCACAGCACCTGCTCGATCGCGCGCAGCTCCGCCCACGGCGACTCCAGGTCGTCGAGGACCACCAGCAGGTCCAGCTCCGACTCGACCGAACCCTCCCCGCTCGCCCACGGTCCCACGAGCAGGATCTGGTGCAGACGGTCGCCGTAGTGGGTCGCGAGCTCCGCGGCGACCGTGGCCGGGAGGTCCTCGTTCTCGGGGGCCGGGTCGGGGTAGGCCGCGGCGGCCTGCTCGGCGACGTCCGGGGCGACGAGCCCCGCGTCGGCGAGCCACTCGAGGGCACGGCGGCGGGCCCGGGCGTCGCGGAACCGGAACCACTGGTCCCGCACCTCGGGGAACTCGAAGAGGGTGTTCTTGAAGCGGCGGAAGGCCCCGCGGCCGTTGAGCGCGCGGTCGAGCAGCTCGGCCGCCCGCCGGTGCTGGACACCGGCGGTGAAGTCCGCCATGTCCTGGTAGCCCTCGCGGGAGTCGGTCCGTTCGATCGCGACCCAGCCCTGCTCCTCGAGCTCCTCGGAGTCGTCGGGCTCGCCCGTGTACGCCTCGGGCATGGTCGGCACGATGCGGCCGGTGCGCGGGTCGATCCACCACTGCACCTCGGGGGAGCGGTCGTCGAGCGCGTTCGCCAACTCGCCGAGATCGACCTGCGCCGGATCGAGCATGGCCGCACACTACCCATGCCCGGGCGCCGGTGACCCCGTGTCGCCCGGCCGGACCAGCGTGCCGCCGGGTCGACGGGCGGACCAGCGGGGCCGGATCAGCGGGGCCGGATCAGCGGGGCCGGACGACGATCTCGGTCAGGTGCGCGTCCCCGGTCGCCGTGACGGCGCAGCGGACCGCGGCGGCGACGCTCTCCGGGCGGAGGAACCGGGAACCGTCGTACTCCCCGCCCTCGTGCGCGACGACCGCCCGCTGCATGTCGGTGTCGACGCGACCCGGGTGCACCGAGGTGACCCGCAGGCCGGGCTCCTCGGCACGCAACGCGTCGGCGAAGGCGCGCAGCGCGAACTTGCTGGCGGCGTAGGAGCCCCAGCCGGCCCGGGCCGTGATCCCCGAGCCGGAGTTGATCAGCACGACGTCACCGCCCGCCGCCCGCAGCGCGGGCAGCAGCAGCCGGGTCAGCCCGGCCACCGCGACGACGTTGACCTCGAACTGCTGCCGCCAGATGTCGGGCCCGGTCTCGGCGACCGTGCCGAGCAGGCCGACCCCGGCCGAGTGCACCAGGACGTCGAGCCGCGCCAGGTCGAGCCCGTCGACGGCCGCGGCGGCCGCGGCGTCGTCGGCCAGCTCGACGGGCCACGCCCGTGCACCGGGGAGCGCGGCGGCCAGCGAGTCGAGCGCCGCCGCGTCGCGCCCGCCCAGAAGCAGGTCGTGCGTCGGGGCGAGCGCGTGGGCGACGGCGGCACCGATCCCGCGGGAGGCGCCGGTGACCAGGGCGAGCGGGCGGGAGTCCACGGCCGCCACCCTAGGTCACCCCTGATCCGCCGGCCGTGGCCCGCCGCGCTGGCCCGGACCGGCGCCGGGGGGCTCAGACGCGACGGGCGCCGCTGAACGGCATGGCGCTCAGCGAGCTGATCTTCACCGGCTGGCCGCTGGTGCTGGCGTGCACCACCTTGCCGTTGCCGACGTAGATGGCGACGTGGCTGACCGGCCGGTAGAAGAAGACCAGGTCGCCGGGGCGCAGGTTGCCCTTGGCGACCGGGGTGCCGAAGGACGACTGGGCCCGGCTGGTCCGCGGGATCGAGACGCCGGCCTTCTTGAAGGCGTAGCTCGTGAGGCCCGAGCAGTCGAACGCGGACGGGCCGGAGGCACCGTAGCGGTACGGCTTGCCGACCTGCGCGAGCGCGGTGGACAGCGCGGAGGCGCGCCTGGCGGCGGGTGCGAGGCCGGCCGACGCGGCCGCGACGGTCTGGGCCGGGGCGGCGAACGCGACGGTCCGGACCGCCGTCTCGACCGGGGCCTCGACGGGGACGGCGGGAGCGGCCGCAGGGGCCTCGGCGACCGCGCCGGTGGAGGCGGGGGCGAGGGAGAAGAAGGCTGCCGCCGCCGCGGTCGCGGCGACGACGGTGGAACGCAGGAGCGCAGGTCTGGGCACCGGTAGGCATCCTCGTGAATCGCACCGCCCGGCGGACGCGGGCACCCCGCTCGGGGGAGAGCGGTGACCACGCGTGGGACGGGTGCGCTGGGGAGTGCCCGGCCGTGGTGAGGGAGCCGTAGGGGAGCCCAGGCCGGTCGCGCACCCGCCCGTCCGGGCGGTGACCCCGTGCCCGTCCTCCCGGGTGGAGGGCGGTGGCGCGAGGCCGTTCAGCAAATTACGAACGCATTACCGTGATTGCCATGATGGAGATTACATTCGGCCAGGAATTTTCGGGTGAGCGTTCTCACGGAGGATGAGCACGTTCGGAGTAGTGCAGCCGTGATGGAGCCGTGATCCTGCAGCCAAATTCGTCGATGCAGGTGAGACAGGTTCCCGAGTACCACGTGATAGAGCCGTGATGACTCCGTAAGAGTGAAACTGTTTCCGGTTCGGAACGTTCGTCAACATTTCCGGGGAGCAAGCAAAAAGAAACCCCGGCCGGAGCGGGTGCTCCGACCGGGGTGTCCGATCCGACGAGGGCTGGGCGTCAGCGCTCCCGCTCGCCGCGGATGAACTCCTCGACCGCGGTGCGGGCCTCGGAGTCGCTGTACTGCTCCGGCGGGGACTTCATGAAGTAGCTCGACGCGGAGAGGATCGGTCCGCCGATCCCGCGGTCCTTCGCGATCTTCGCCGCGCGCACCGCGTCGATGATGATGCCGGCGGAGTTCGGCGAGTCCCAGACCTCGAGCTTGTACTCCAGGTTGAGCGGGACGTCGCCGAACGCGCGGCCCTCGAGCCGGACGTAGGCCCACTTGCGGTCGTCGAGCCACGCGACGTAGTCCGACGGGCCGATGTGCACGTTGTCCTTGCCCAGGTCCCGCTCGACCTGCGAGGTGACCGACTGGGTCTTGGACACCTTCTTCGACTCGAGCCGCTCCAGCTCCTTCATGTTCAGGAAGTCCATGTTCCCGCCCACGTTGAGCTGCATCGTGCGGTCGAGGTGCACGCCGCGCTCCTCGAACAGCCGCGCCAGCACCCGGTGGGTGATCGTCGCCCCGA
This sequence comes from Pseudonocardia oceanicola, assembly GCF_047200735.1. NCBI lineage: Bacteria > Bacillati > Actinomycetota > Actinomycetes > Pseudonocardiales > Pseudonocardiaceae > Pseudonocardia > Pseudonocardia oceanicola. The sequence continues at coordinate 67,808 of NZ_JBJZON010000023.1, read as the reverse complement.
CCTGCGACTTGATGTCGTCGCCGACGATCGGGACGCCCGCGTCGCGGAACTTCTGCGCCCACACCGGGTCCGAGGCGATGAACACCGGAAGGGCGTTCACGAAGGCCACGCCGGCGTCGATCGCGGCCTGGGCGTAGAAGCGGTCGGCCGCCTCGCTGCCCACCGGCAGGTAGGAGACGAGCACGTCCGCCCGCGTCTCGCGCAGCACCTGGGCGACGTCGACGGGCTCCTCGTCGGACTCGGTGATCGTCTCCCGGTAGAACCGGCCCAGCCCGTCGAGAGTATGGCCACGCTGCACCGGGACGCCGAGCGGCGGCACGTCGGCGATCTTGATCGTGTTGTTCTCGCTCGCGCCGATGGCCTCCGACAGGTCACGGCCGACCTTCTTCGCGTCGACGTCGAACGCGGCGACGAACGTCACGTCGCGCACGTGGTAGCCGCCGAAGTCGACGTGCATCAGGCCGGGGACGCGCGCGGCCGGGTCGGCGTCCGCGTAGTAGTGGACGCCCTGGACCAGCGACGCCGCACAGTTGCCGACGCCGACGACGGCGACTCGCACCTCACTCATGCCGGCTCTCCTTACTCTCTCTGTCGGGACTACGGCCTCTCAAGGCCTGATGGGACCGGCCTCGTCGCCGGGGTGACGCTCCCGCTCGATGAGCTCGTTCAGCCATCGCACCTCGCGCTCGGTGGTGTCCAGGCCGAGCTCGTGCAGCTCACGGGTGTACCGGTCGATCTGCTCGCCGGCCCTGGCGAGCGCCGCGCGCAATCCCTCGCGGCGCTCCTCGACCGCCCGGCGCCTGCCCTCCAGGATCCGCATCCTGGTCTCCGCGGGGGTGCGGGAGAAGAACGCCAGGTGGACGCCGAAGCTCTCGTCGTCCCAGGTCTGCGGGCCGGACTCGGCCAGCAGCTCGGCGAACCGCTCCTTGCCCTCCGCGGTGATCCGGTAGACGCGCCGGGCGCGCTTGGACCAGCCGGTGCTCGCCGCGGACCGGTCGGGGTCCTCGACGATGAGGCCCGCTCGGACGAGCCTGCGCAGCGCAGGGTAGAGCGAGCCGTAGGAGAAGACACGGAACCCGCCGAGCCGCAGCCCGAGCTGTTTGCGCAGCTCGTAGCCGTGCATCGGGGCCTCCAGCAGCAGCCCGAGGATGGCGAACTCGAGCACCCGCTCCCCCTCCTCCCGCACGCCGCCCGAGAACCCCGATGTCCCCGGCGATCGGTCGGTTCACTATATCGGGGCGATACATCCCCGCACAGTGTCGAGATCTCGATCACGCATGCGACCTGCGGCGGCCCTCGACGGGTCCGCCCGTCCGGGCGGTTCGGGGACCGCACGGGCGGGTGGCTGAGTACCCTGGTCGGGTGCTCACCCAGCGACAGGTCGTCGACTACGCGTTGCGGCGTCGTGCGCTGCTCGCGGAGGTCTACGCCGGTCGGGTGGGGACCGCGGAGGTCTGCGACGCGAGCCCGTACCTCCTGCGCGCCGCCCGGTTCCACGGCCGGCCGACGCAGGAACAGTGCCCGCTGTGCCGGAAGGAGCGGCTGACCCACGTCTGGTGGGTCTTCGGCGAGGAGCTCCGCCAGGTGTCCGGCTCGGCCCGCGACCCCGACGAGGTCGAGGAGCTGGCGGCCCGGCACGGCGAGTTCTCCCTGTACCTCGTGGAGGTCTGCCGCACGTGCAGCTGGAACCATCTGGTCCAATCGTCGGTGCTGGGCACCGGCGCCCGCCCCGACCGCCCGCGTCGCCGGAGGACCGCCGCCGAGTGAGCGATCCCCGCCCCGATCCCCGCCCGATGAGCCCCGACCCCGTGAGCCGTACAGCGCCCGCACCCCACGCCCCAGCCCGGTCCGCCCCCGTTCCCCGCAGGCGCGCCGGAGAAGCACGGAGCCCGCGGTGACCGATCAACGCAGCGACCGACCAGCAGCCGGCCCCCCGCCGCGGCCGCGCGTCCCCGACGTCTGGGACATCCGCCCGGACCAGGGTCCGCCACCCCCGGGTGCCGGGCCCTGGCGCGGTCGCGCAGCGGGGTCCGGTCGGCCGCCGCAGGGTCCGCCACCGCAGGGCCCGCCGCCCGGTCCGCGTCCGGGGCCGTCCGGGCAGCCGGGCCCGTACGGTCCGCCGCACCGACCCGCGCCGCAGCGCGTCGGGCCGGGACCGCGTGGGCCCCAGGGGCCGAACGCCGGCCCGGGCGGGCCCGCGCAGCCGCCACCCGGCCCGCCGACGCTGCTGACCCACGACTCCGGCACGTCGGGCCCGGGCGACCGGCCCACCTCACTCGCCCTGGCCGACCCGCCCGGTCCCCCGCCGCGGCGCCCCGGCGTCGGCGGCGGTGGCGGCGGTGACGACGGTCGTCGTCGCCCGGGAGGACGGCGGCCCGTGCGCAGGATCGTGCTGTGGGGGCTGGTGGCCCTGGTCGTCGGGCCGTTCCTGGCGTTCGCGGTCGGCTGGGTCGGCTTCGCGGTGCCCAGCTCGGACGAGGTCGCCAACACCCAGGTGGCCACGTTCACCTTCGCCGACGGCAGCCCGCTCGCCACCGTGCGGCCCAACAACATCAACCGGATCAACGTCACCCTCGACCAGGTGCCCGCGTCGGTGCAGCACGCCGTGCTGTCCGCCGAGGACCGCTCGTTCTTCTCGAACCCGGGGTTCGACCTCTCCGGGATCGGCCGCGCGGTGTGGAGCCAGCTGACGGGCGGCATCGGCGGCGGCTCCACGATCACCCAGCAGTACATCAAGGTGACCACCGGCCAGGACCAGATCTCCCTGTGGCGCAAGTACAAGGAAATCGTGCTCGCCGCCAAGATCTCCAAGGAACAGACCAAGGAAGAGATCCTGGAGAACTACCTCAACGCGATCTACCTCGGGCGCGGCGCCTACGGCATCCAGGCCGCGAGCCAGGCGTACTTCGGCAAGGACGTCCAGCAGCTCAGCCCCTCCGAGGGCGCGATGATCGCGGGGCTGATCCAGTCGCCGTCGCGCTGGGACCCCGCCAAGAACGAGGAGAAGTCGCGGGAGCGCTGGAACTTCGTGCTCGACGGTGAGGTCCAGATGGGCTGGATGACCCAGGCCGAGCGCGCGCAGATGCAGTTCCCGGAGTGGCTGCCGCCGTCGGCGGCCGAGGGTGGCATCCCCGGCGACGCCAACGGCCACATCTACAACCAGGTCCGCGCCGAGCTGGAGGACCGGGGGATCTCCGAGTCGGAGATCAACACCGAGGGCCTGACCGTGCAGACCACGATCGACCCGGAGAAGCAGCGGGAGGCCGTCGAGGCGGCCAACGACGTGATGGAGGGGCAGCCGGCCAACCTCCGGACGGCCCTGGTGTCGGTCGACCCGAAGACCGGTGCGGTGCTCGCCTACTTCGGCGGCAACGACGGAGTCGGCCTGGACTACGCGCAGGCCTCGAAGCAGCCGGGGTCGTCGTTCAAGCCGTTCGTGGTGGCCGCGGGCCTCGAGCAGCCGAACCCGATCGGCCTGGGCGCGCAGTACGACGGCTCGTCGCCGCAGACCCTGGCGGGCCAGGAGGTGTCCAACTCCGAGGGCGTGAGCTGCGGCCGGTGCTCGGTCAAGACGGCGATGACCCAGTCGATCAACACCGTGTTCTACCGGATGGCGCTCGAGATCGGCCCGCAGAAGGTGGCCGACGCCGCGATCAGGGCGGGCATCCCGGCCGCGCCGCTGGCCAACCCGACCGGCGGCATCTCGCTCGGTGACAAGAACGTCACCACGGAGAACATGGCGTCCGCCTTCGCCACGTTCGCCGCCGACGGGGTCGCCCGCGAGCCCTACCTGGTCGCCAAGGTGACCACGAGCGACGGCCGGATCATCTACGACCACGACGCCGGCGGCTCGCCCGGGACGCAGGCCTTCAGCCAGCAGGTCGCGCGCAACGTCACCGAGTCGATGACGGACGTCGCGAGCTCCTCGCGGATCCCGCTCCGGGACGGCCGCCCGGTCGCGGCCAAGACCGGCACCGTGCAGAGCAGCGTCGAGGGCCAGAACAACGACGCCTGGACCGTCGGCTACACCCCGCAGATCGCCACCGCGGTGTGGGTCGGCACGGACGACAACTCCCCGATCAAGAACTCGGCCGGCCGGCCGATCTACGGGCGCATGCTGCCCGGCTCGATCTGGCGGCAGTTCATGTCCGACGCGCTGCGCGGGACCGACGTCGAAGCCTGGTCGAAGTTCACGCCGATCGGGCAGGCCCCCGTCTCCGAGTACGCCGGTGGGTCGAGCGGATCGAGCGGGTCCTCCACCTCGGGCGACGGCGAGGAGCGTCAGCAGCGCCGCAGCCGCGACAGCGGCGACAACGGCGGCGACAACGGCGGGGACCGCGGTGACTCCTCGTCGCGGAGCGGCTCCAACCGGGGCGACTCCGGCAACGGCGACTCGGGGAACAGTGACTCCGGGAACGGCAACGGCAACGGCGACTCCGGGAACGGGGACGGCAACGACGGTGCCTAGGTGACCCCGCGGCCGGTCGCACCCGAGGACACCCGGTCCTCCGCGGCCCGGCGGCCGACGCGCCGGCCCGAGCCGCCGCGCGGGCCCGCGCGGGTGATCCCGACGTGGACCGAGCCCGTGGTCGCGGCCGCGAGCCGGGTCGTCGGTGGCCCGCTGGGGCGGCACGCGCTCGTCGGCCGCGCCACCTGGTGGACCCCGCTGCGCGTGGTCCTGCTGCTCGCCGTGGTGACCCTCGCGCTGGGCTGGCTCGGCAAGTCGCCGTGCCTGCAGCAGTACCGCACGGACGACGGACAGCTGGCCCTCGACTGGCAGAACAACCGCCAGTACGTCGCCATGTGTTACTCCGACACGGTTCCGCTCTACGCGATCGAGCGGCTCGACGATCCCTCGGCCGTCCCCTACCGGGACGCCTGGACCGACACCTCCGCCGGCGGCGCCCCGCAGACCCGGTACATGGAGTATCCGGTGCTCACCGGCTTCTACCAGTGGGCGGCGGCGCGGCTGACGGACGGGTGGCAGGCCGCCGCCTCGGCGCTGCCGCTGCCCACGGCGCTGCCGGTCGTCGTCTACTTCGACATCGTCGCGTTCGGCCTGGCCCTGGCCTGGCTCGTCGCCGTGTGGGCCGTGGTCCGGCTACGGCCCGAGCGGCCGTGGGACGCCGCGCTCGTCGCGATCTCCCCGCTCGTCGCAGTGCACGCCTTCACCAACTTCGACGCCCTGGCCGTCGCCCTGGCCTGCGGCGGGCTCCTCGCGATCGCCCGGCGACGGCCGGTCCTCGGCGGGGTGCTGCTCGGACTGGGCGGTGCCGCGAAGCTCTATCCCCTGCTCCTGCTGCTACCGGTGCTGCTGGTCGCCGCCCGTCGGCGTGAGCTCGGCACCGCGTGGCGGACGATCGGCGCCGCCGTGGGCACCTGGCTGGCGGTGAACGTGCCGGTCGCGATCGCCTGGCCGGCCGGCTGGTGGGAGTTCGTCCGCCTCAACCGGACCCGGCCGGCCGACCCCGACTCGCTCTACTACGCGCTCTCGTACTTCACGGGGTGGAGCGGGTTCGACGGTCCGCTGCGCGCCGATCAGGCACCGACCACGCTCAACACCGTCACCGCGGCCCTGCTGGTGACCGCCTGCGCGGGGCTGGTCGTGCTGGCGGCCAAGGCACCCCGGCCGCCTCGGCTGGCGTCGCTCGCCTTCCTGGTCGTCGCGGCGTTCCTGCTGGTCAACAAGGTGTGGAGCCCGCAGTACTCGCTCTGGCTGGTGCCGCTGGCCGTGCTCGCGCTGCCGCGCTGGAGGCTGCTGCTCGCCTGGATGACGGTCGACGCGCTGGTCTGGGTCCCGCGGATGTTCTTCTACGTCGGCACGGACGACAAGGGTCTGCCCCCGGACTGGTTCCTCGGCGCGGTCCTGCTCCGCGACGCCGTCGTCGTCGTGCTGTGCGTGCTCGTGGTGCGGTCGGTCCTGCGGCCCTCGTCCGACCCGGTCCGCGCCCGCGACCCGGGTCGGCACCCGGATCGCGACCCGGACTGGCCGGTGCGACGACGATCACAGCGGCCCGCGCGCCGGGTCCGCGTGGGGCAGAGTCCGGAGCATGGCAACGGGTGAGGGCAGGGTCGGCGCCGACCCCGGGGGCCGCGTCGCGGAGCTGCGCGCGGCCGTCGAGCAGCGGCTGGCGGGGTTCGAGCGGCGGGTCGTCGAGCGGTCCGACCTCAAGCGCTCGGCCGTCACGCTCACGTTGATCACCACCGGGGGCGCCGGCCCGGCCGACGGGCTCGCGTTCCTGCTCACCCGGCGGGCCGCCACCCTGCGCCGGCACTCCGGGCAGTGGGCCCTGCCGGGTGGGCGCTGCGATCCGGGCGAGACCATCACCGAGGCCGGCCGCCGGGAGCTGCTGGAGGAGGTCGGGCTCGAGCTCGGCGAGGACGCCGTGCTCGGGCTGCTCGACGACTACGCCACCCGCTCCGGCTACGTGATCACGCCGATCGTGCTGTGGGCCGGGGAGGTCGGCGAGCTGACGCCGAACCCGGACGAGGTCGGCGAGCTCCACCGCGTCCCGCTGGCCGACATCGACGTGGAGCCGCGTTTCCTCACCATCCCGGAGTCCGACGCCCCCGTCATCCAGGTGCCGCTGTACGACCGGTTCGTGCACGCGCCGACGGGGGCGGTGCTGTACCAGGCCCGGGAGGTCCTGTTGCACGGTCGTCCGACGCGGGTGGACCACCTGGAGCAGCCGGTGTTCGCCTGGCGGTGACCCCGGGCTCGCGGGCGTCGACCACCTCGGGGGCCCGCAGGAACAGCACGAAGAGGATGGCGAGCAGGACCGCCTTGCCCCACACGCCCAGCACCACCGCCTGGGCGGCGAAGCCGGCGCCGATCCCCGCGTCGGCGCGGGTGTCGAGCAGGTAGAACCAGCGGAAGATGCCGATGCCGATCAGCGCGTCGGCCGCCAGGTACGCCGCGATCCAGCCCCAGCGGATCCGCAGCAGCACCAGGAACGGCAGCAGCCAGAGCGTGTACTGCGGTGAGTGCACCTTGTGCAGGAGGAGGAAGCCGCAGAGCATCGCGGCGCTCACCCCGATCCACGGGTAGGCCGCCCCGCGCCGCCACCGCAGCAGGCCCGCCGCGGCGGCCGCCACGAAGGACACCAGCACCAGCACCGGCGACAGCACGTCGACGAGGGGGACGAACGACTCGCCGAGGCCCAGGTCCGCCATCATCGGCCGGACACCCCAGAACCAGATGGAGTTGGTGCTGACGTCGACCGGGCGCTGCTGCTGGAAGGTGAACGACGCCGCCCAGCCGGGGAAGCCGAGCAGCGCGAAGGGCAGGTTCACCGCGACGGCGGTGAGCGTGCCGGCGAGGCACACCCGGACCGCGCCCGCGAGGTCGAGGCCGGCGCCCGGTGGGCGGCCCCGGGTGAGCACGTACAGCGCCAGCGGGAGCAGGAACGCCCCGGGGTACAGCTTCAGGGCCACGCCCAGGCCGAGCAGCACCGCGGCCACCGTCGCCCGGGTCCGCAGCGGCATCTCGCGACGCAGCCCGTGCAGCACGAACACCGCAGCGACCGCGCAGGCAACGGCCGGCAGGTCCCAGTTGTGGAAGGCGTAGAGCACGAGGGGTGGGCCGAGGGCCCACACCAACGCGCGCCAGCGGGCGAGCCGGCCCAGCATCCAGCCGGTGACCAGCCCGAACGGTGCCAGGATCAGCGCCGACGCGAGCAGGAAGCCCGCGTCCGTCGACGCCCCGAGGGCCCCGAGCCACATCAGCACGCCGGTGAGCACCGGGTACTCGACGGTGCCGCCCCGCAGCTGACCGTCCGGGGAGATCGAGCCGTCGACGTAGGGGAAGACGTGCCGGTCCACGTCGCGGCCGAGCCACAGCTTCTGGATGTCCGAGTAGCAGACGTCCCGGTACTGCCGGACCGCGTGGTCGGGGGTGGAGCGGCCGGCCGCGTCGAACTCGGGCCCGGTGCAGCGCGCCTTGTTCGCGTAGCCGAGCAACAGCGTCAGCCCGGTGAGCACCACGAGCAGGACCAGCCCCGCGGTACCGAGCGGCGCCCTGCGGGTGCCCTCGCCGGATCGGCCGTGGGGCCCCGCGCCCGGCGTGCTCGCCGCGGCGGGGCCGAGCGGCCGGGAGGTGGGGTGCGACGTCCCGGTGTCCGGCGCTGCAGGGTCGGCGGGCCGCGCGACCGGGGCGCCCGCGGCCGCGCGCTCGTTCACCGCCCGAGCTTCTCGCGCAGGAACGCGATGTCCGCCGCCTGGCCCTCGGCGGGGGTCTCCACCACGACCGGGGCGCCCGCCGCGGCGCACACCGCCGCCAGGACCTCGGGCTCGATGGTCCCGGAGGTGACGCCTGCGTGGCGGTCGCGCGCGGAGTCGAACTCGTCCCGCGAGTTGTTCAGGTGCACCAGGTCGATCCGGCCCGTGATCGCCTTCGCCCGGTCCACGACGTCGACCAGGTCCTCGCCGGCGGCGAAGGCGTGGCAGGTGTCCAGGCAGAAGCCGACGCCGAACTCGCCCACCGCGTCCCACAGCCGGGCCAGCGCCTCGAACCTTCGGGCCATCGCGTTGTCGCCGCCCGCGGTGTTCTCGATGAACACCGGCACCGCGAAACCGCCCTCGTCCTGCTGGCGCTGCACGAACTTGCGCCAGTTGTCCACGCCGACGGCCGGGTCCTCGTCCTTCGTGACGTGCCCGCCGTGCACGACCAGCCCGATCGCGCCGACCGCCCGCGCGGCCTCCGCGTGCTGCACCACCAGCTTGCGGGAGGGGATGCGGATGCGGTTGTTCGGCGAGGCCACGTTGACGACGTACGGCGAGTGGACCACCGTCGCGACCTCCGCGGCCGCGAGTGCCTCCGCGTGCGGGTGCGGCTGCGGCTTCTTCCACCCCTGCGGGTCGGCGAGGAAGAACTGCACGATCTCCGCCCCCCGCTCGGCCGCCGCGGCGAGGGGGTCGTCGTCGCGGACGTGGGCACCGATGAGCATGCCGACGAGGGTAGTGACAACCACCGACGTTCCCGCACTCCCGCCGCGCCCGGCCCCGGGACCCGGCGTCACCCGGGTCCCCGCACGACCGGCCGCGCCCGTCGCGGCGCCCGCACCGGGTCCGGTGGGTCCTTCACCACCGCGAACGACCGCCGGGGGCGGGGCCGGTCGGGCGAAAACGCGCTGGTAACCTCGTGGGCAACCGCTCCGACCGGTGGCCACCCGGGCCGCCGCGACGAGCCGGACCCGTGCCCCGTGCCGCGGTCCGGCCCGATTCTGTCGGTGCGGGGTGAGAACCTCCTGCCGCGGAAGCGCCGCGGCCGTTCCAGTCCACAGGAGGTGAGTGGTTCTCATGCGTCACTACGAGCTCATGGTCATTCTCGACCCGAGCCTGGACGAGCGCACGGTGCAGCCGTCGCTGGAGACCTTCCTGAACGTCGTCCGCTCCGACGGCGGTTCGGTGGAGAAGATCGAGGTCTGGGGCAAGCGCCGCCTCGCCTACGAGATCGCCAAGAACGCCGAGGGCATCTACGCGGTGCTCGAGGTGCAGGCGGAGCCGGCCACCGTGGCCGAGCTCGACCGCCAGCTGGGTCTGAACGAGTCCGTCCTGCGCACGAAGGTGCTGCGCAAGGAGCCGACGAAGGCCGCGAAGGCCGCCCCCGCGCGCACGCCCGCCCCCGCCGCGAGCTGAGGAGGCCCCATGGCCGGCGAGACTGTGATCACCGTGGTCGGCAACCTCACCGCCGACCCGGAGCTGCGGTTCACCCCCTCCGGGGCGGCCGTCGCCAACTTCACGGTGGCGTCCACGCCGCGCACCTTCGACCGCCAGTCCGGCGAGTGGAAGGACGGCGAGGCGCTGTTCCTGCGCTGCAACATCTGGCGTCAGGCCGCGGAGAACGTCGCCGAGACGCTCACCCGTGGTGCGCGCGTCATCGTGCAGGGCCGGCTGCGGCAGCGGTCGTTCGAGACCCGCGAGGGTGAGAAGCGCACCGTCATCGAGATGGAGGTCGACGAGGTCGGCCCCTCGCTGCGCTACGCCACTGCCAAGGTCAACAAGGTCAGCCGCGGCGGTGGCAGCGGCGGCTTCGGCGGCGGCGGCGGTGGCGGCTTCGGTGGTGGTGGCAGCAGCCAGGGTGGCGGCGGCTACGACGACCCGTGGGGCTCCGCCCCGCCGGCCGGGAGCGGTCCCGCCGCGGACGACGAGCCTCCCTTCTGACCTCGATCCACACCCCCGCGCCGAGCGCGGGGACCGGTACATCCAGGAGCACCAGCAATGCCCAAGCCCGTCCTGCGCAAGCCGAAGAAGAAGGTCTGCGCCTTCTGCAAGGACAAGGCCCAGGAGATCGACTACAAGGACACCGGCCTGCTGCGGAAGTTCATCTCCGACCGCGGCAAGATCCGGGCCCGCCGCGTGACCGGCAACTGCCGGCAGCACCAGCGGGACGTCGCCGTCGCGGTGAAGAACAGCCGCGAGGTCGCCCTCCTGCCGTACACCTCGACCGCTCGCTGACCTGAGGAAGGAGTAGCACCGTGAAGCTCATCCTCACGGCCGACGTGCCCAACCTGGGCGCGCCCGGCGACATCGTCGAGGTCAAGGACGGCTACGGCCGCAACTACCTGCTCCCGCGCCAGTTCGCGATCGTCGCGACCCGGGGCGCCGAGAAGCAGGTCGAGCAGATCCGCCGCGCCCAGAAGGCCCGGCAGATCCGCGACCTGGGCCACGCCCAGGAGGTCGCCGCGTCGCTCAAGGAGCTCTCCGTGAGCATCAAGGCGAAGGCCGCGAGCGACTCGGGCCGGCTGTTCGGCTCGGTCACGCCGGCCCAGGTCGTCGACGCCGTGCGCGCCGCCGGCGGCCCGGCCCTCGACCGGCACTCGGTCGAGATCGGCGAGCAGATCAAGACGGTGGGTTCCCACCCGGTGAAGGTCCGCCTGCACCCGGAGGTCACCACCGAGCTGCAGGTGTCGGTCGTCTCCGCCTGACACCGGCACCCGACGGGCTCCAGTCCGTCACCGTCCGTAACGGGGGCGGGATGCGGTCACTGCGACCGGGTCCCGCCCTCGCGGCGTTCTCGGACTCCACCTCGCCCTCGGTGTCGGGCCGTGGGGCGTGCCCGGGGTGCCCCGCGACGGAGCGGCGACACATCGACCGTACGGCGCGTGGCAACGACACGCGGAGGTTGCGCCTGCATCGCTCGGTGACCTCCCGGGTGCGCCGGGTGGACAGCGACCGGCCGCGGGCCGACACGCCCGTGACAGGACGCGCCGGGTACGTCGGGAAAGAAAGTTGTCCACACCGCTCCCCAGGCCCCTGAACTGGGAAGACACGCGCTGGACAGTGGTTGTCCCCACAGTGTCCACAGGTCGCTGGGGAGGCCCGCCTGCCCTGTCCCGGATCCGTCCCCACGCCCTCCCCAGGGTTGTCCACACTCCGGTTTGGGTCCGGGCGCGGACTCCCCTAGCGTCACGTGCTCGGGCCGCGCGGATGATCGCCCGCCCACCCGCGGACCGTTCGTCGCACGCCACCCCAGGGCGCGACCCCGGTCGCGCGCGGGCGGAGGAGCGCTCCCGGGCGCGGCGGCGGGAATCGGCTGCGAATCGAACTTGTGTTCGATATGATGAGGCCAGCGGTGACAGGGGGTGACGTCGAGCATGGCGGTGACGGATGACCGTCCGAATCGGCCGTGGGCCGTCCGCGACGGTGAGGGCCGTCCGGGCGGCGAGGCCGCGGGCGGGGCCGTCCCGAACCCGTTCGATCGTCAGCCCCCGCAGGACCTCACGGCCGAGCAGTCGGTGCTGGGCGGGATGCTGCTGAGCAAGGACGCGATCGCGGACGTGGTGGAGGTGCTGCGGCCGGACGACTTCTACCGGCCCGCGCACCAGACCGTCTACGACTGCATCCTCGACCTCTACGGCCGGGGCGAGCCGGCGGATGCGGTCACGGTGTCGGCGGAGCTGCAGCGCCGCGGGGAGCTGATCCGGCTGGGTGGGGCGCCGTACCTGCACACGTTGATCGCCACGGTGCCGACCGCGGCGAACGCGGCGTACTACGCCGAGATCGTGGCGGAGAAGGCCACGTTGCGCCGGCTGGTCGAGGCGGGCACCCGGATCGTGCAGCTGGGGTATCACGGGGCCGAGGGCGCGGAGGTCGAGGAGGTCGTCGACCGGGCGCAGGCGGCGATCTACGAGGTCACCGAGCGCTCCACCAGCGAGGACTACGTCCCGCTCGAGGAGCTGCTGCAGCCGACCATGGACGAGATCGACGCGATCGCCTCTCGCGGCGGGGTCTCGCTGGGGGTGCCGACCGGGTTCGCGGATCTCGACGCGTGCACCAACGGGCTGCACCCGGGGCAGATGGTCGTCGTCGCGGCGCGCCCGGGTCTGGGCAAGTCCACCTTGGGGCTGGACTTCGCGCGCTCGTGCTCGATCAAGCACCAGATGACCAGCGCGGTGTTCTCGCTGGAGATGAGCAAGTCCGAGATCGTGATGCGGTTGCTGTCGGCGGAGGCGCGGATCCGGCTGGCGGACATGCGTGCGGGCCGGATGAGCGACGACGACTGGACCCGGATGGCGCGGCGGATGTCGGAGATCTCCGAGGCGCCGCTGTTCATCGACGACTCGCCGAACCTGACGTTGATGGAGATCCGGGCCAAGGCGCGCCGGCTCAAGCAGCGCAACGACCTGAAGCTGATCATCCTGGACTACCTGCAGCTGATGACCTCCGGACGCAAGGTCGAGTCCCGCCAGCAGGAGGTGTCGGAGTTCTCCCGGCAGATCAAGCTGCTGGCCAAGGAGCTCGAGGTGCCGGTGGTGGCGATCAGCCAGCTCAACCGTGGCCCGGAGCAGCGCACGGACAAGCGGCCGATGATCTCGGACCTGCGTGAGTCCGGCTCGATCGAGCAGGACGCGGACATGGTCATCCTGCTGCACCGGCCGGACGCCTTCGAGCGGGACGACCCGCGCGCGGGCGAGGCCGACCTGATCCTGGCCAAGCACCGCAACGGCCCCACCAACACCATCACCGTCGCCCACCAGCTGCACTACAGCCGCTTCGCCGACCTCGCCCACGGCTGACGAGCGAGTGAAGCCGTGACGCACTCCGGCGCCCGCGGACCTCGCGTGAGGGAACCATAACGCGCTCAAGTGGCCGCAATTCGTGCGTTATGGAACCATACTGCGCCCTGGCAGCCGCGAATATCGCGTTCTGGAACCATACTGCGCTCAGGTGGTTGCTCTGACGCCCGCCGATCCTGCGTTGCGGAACCACACTGCGCTCACGTAGCCGCACGGCTCGCGTGGTGGAGCCATCATGCGCAGGGCCTAGTGGCAGGCGTCCTCGTGCCCCACGTGCGCGTGTCGCTCGACCTGCAGCGTGCTGTGGGTGAGGCCGAACCGCTCGCGGAGCGCGGTGCCGGCGCGGTCGAGCACGGAGCCGCCGCAGCCCGTCGCGTTGGCCTCCTGGTCGGCCACCACCAGGTGCGCGGACATGGACGGGGTGCGGTCGTTGATGGCCCAGACGTGGAGGTCGTGCACGTCGGTCACGCCGGGCACGGCGAGCAGCGCGGAGCGGACCTCGGCGACGTCGATCCCGGCCGGCGCGCCTTCCAGCAGGACGTGCCAGACCTCCCGCAGCAGGCCGATCGCCCGCGGCAGGATCAGCGCCGCGATGAGCAACGAGGCGAGGGTGTCCGCGTAGGGCCATCCGGTCGTGACCAGCACGACCGCGGCCACGATGACCCCGACCGAGCCGAGTGCGTCGCCGAGGACGTGCAGCATCGCCCCGCGAAGGTTCATGTTGCCGCGGTCGCCGCCCGCGAGGATCAGCAGCGACACGACGTTGCCGACGAGCCCCACGGCACCGATGACCAGCAGCGGCAGCCCGGGGATGTGCGCCGGCGCGAACAGCCGCGAGACTCCCTCGACGGCCACCCACACGACGACGGCGATCAGGGCCACGGCGTTGAGCCCCGCCACGAGCACCTCGACCCGGCCGAGCCCGAAGGTCCGGTGGTGGCAGGCCGGCCTGGTCGCGAGCACCGCCGCCAGGACGGCGGCCGCGAGCGCCCCGGCGTCCGTGAGCAGGTGGCCCAGGTCGGCGAGCAGTGCGAGTGATCCGGTGACCAGCGCGCCGACGCCGCCGAGGACGGCGCACGCCAGGGTCACGAGGAGCGCGGCGACCAGCCGGCGGCGGTCGCTCCCCGCGCCGTGGCCGTGCCCGTGTCCGTGACCCGTACCCATGGCCAGGACGCTACACATGCGTGATCGTGCATGCAAAGGGGAAGGGTCACCTCAGCGAGCGGCGCCGGTCACACCGGCTCAGGCCCGAGGTCACGATTGAGTCACGTATACTTCCCCGACGTGCACCCGGATCAACGGCGAGCGGGCCGCCCGTTCCCCAGCCAGCCCTTCGCGATCCCCGGGGGTGCCCCGAACGATGCTCAGTGACCGTGAGCGCAGCCAGTTCGCTCTGATCGAGCAGGGCCTCCTGTCCGGGGATCCGTTGTTCGTGGCCCGGTGCAGTGCGCTCGGCCGCAAGCTGCGCCGCCACCGTCCCGCTCCCGGCGTCGCCGGCCCCGCCCGCCGCCACTCCGTGCACGCGGCAGGGATGGTGCCGACGATCCTGCTCGGCGGCGGCCTGCTGCTGCTCGTGCTCGGTGGGGCGGCCGCCGCGGTGCCCATCGTCGTCGCGGGGGTCCTGATGGCCGTGGCCGCACTCGGCCTGGCCCTGATCGCGCCCCAGCGGCGGGCACGGCCGGACACGCCGTAGGAGACCCTGGGGCCCACGAGATGGGCAGGTAGAACTCCCGGTCGACCAAGGTCCGCCCCTGGTCGAGGCGTAGGCGAGGAACACCCCGAGCTGATAGTTGTCGATCTTCCGAACTCGATGGGCCTCACCTGAATCCGCACCGTGTACGGGCCGCGCGAGCTCGATCGCCATCGCCACGTCGCCGTGGCACTCTGAGGCCTCAGTCTCCGGGGCGGACGTACGCCTGGTGCGAGTGACCCGCCTTGTCCAGCACGTCGACCAGCTCCGCCGGGGTGATCAGCTCACGGGTCTCGTGCCGGTCGAAAGCACCCGACGCGGTCACCGCGAGCGAGATCGCTGCCGCCGCACTGGAGTCGGGCGCCTCGAAGATCACGATGCCGTCGTGGCCCCCGAACATGTAGTACAGCGCTTCGAGCTGGGCGTCCTGGGCCTCGAGCATGGTCCGGACGGCGGCCGTGCGGTCGCTGGGCTTCATCACCATCCGGTTCCACGTCTCCGGGCTGTAGCTGAAGAAGAACGCGAACTTCGCCATCGCCGACCCTCCCTGTGCTCGTGGAGTCGTCCAGCCTCCTCCGACCGCCGCCGGTTGTCGCTGCGTAGAGGTACGTACGGATCGGCGAGCGGAAGGCCGGTGCCGCTCAGCACCGGCCGGTCCGACGCCCGCATCCGCGGGCAGTTCCGGCGCGGAGAGCTGCTGGAACTGATCGCCTTCCGCACCGCGCTGTGCACGGCGCCGAGCGATCCGAGCTGACCACCGTCCAGTTCGCTAGGCCAGGTGCTCCAGGAGGAGACGGTTGGTCTCCTCCGCGCTCTGCATGGTGGCCAGGTGGCCGCCGTGGAGCACCTCCAGGCGCGCCCCGGGAATGCCCTCGGCGATCGTGCGGGCGTGCGGCTCGACGGGGGTCGAGCGGTCCTCGTCCCCGGCGATCACGAGCGTCGGCGCCGCGACGGCCCCCAACCGGTCCCGGTGGTCCCAGACCTCGATCGCCTCGCAGCAGGCCTTGTAGCCGGCGTCGGGCGAGTCGGAGACCCAACCGACGGCCCGCTCGACGACGTCGGGGTGCAGCTCGGCCCAGTCCGGCGTGTACCACTTCTCGACGATCCCCGGGGCCAGCGGCGCCGTGCCGTCGGCCTCGACGGCCTCGATGCGCTGCCGCCAGATCGAGCGGTCCGGGAAGGCCGCGGAGGTGCAGCACAGCGCGAGCCGCGCGATGCGGTCCGGGTGTTCCGAGCCCAGGTACATCCCGACCATCCCGCCGAGCGAGAGGCCGCACCAGTGGACGCGGTCGACGCCCAGCGCGTCGAGGGTGGCCAGGACGGCCTCGGCCAGGGTCTTCATCGTGTACGGGCCGGGCGGCACGGGCGAGGCGCCGTGCCCGAGGTGGTCCATGCGGACGACCCGGAACCGCTCGGCGAGGGCCGGGAGGTTCGGCTCCCACATGGCGAGCGTGCTGCCCAGCGAGCCGAGCATCACGAGCACGGGCCCGTCCTCGGGGCCGTCCGTCCGGGTGTGGAGCAGGTCGGTCATGGGCCCGATCCTGTCATCCGGCCCGGAGCGCGGCGACCTCCGCGGTCGTGGCGGGCGCCGTGCGGCCCACCTCCTCGGCGACCTCCAGCGGCCAGCCGGTCTCGGCCCGCACCCGGTCCACGGAGACGCCCGGGTGGACCTCGGTGAGCACGAGCTCGGCGGTGGCCGGGTCGGGCCGCAGCACTCCCAGGTCGGTGACGACCGCGACCGGACCCGGGCCGCGCAGGCCCGGCTGTGCGCGGTCGGGCGGCCCGGCCGGTGCGCCGGGTGCGGTCACGAAGTCGACGCGCTGGACGAACGCGGTGAGCCGGTGCGGCAGCAGCACGACCACCCGGCCGGCCCCCGCCGCGACGTCCGGGGTGGCCCCGGTCCCGGCGAGCCGCGCCGTGGGCTCGTCGTACTCGCCGAGGACGGTGGTGTTGACGTTGCCGAACGCGTCGACCTGGTCCGCGGCGAGCAGCCCGACGTCCACCCGCCCGCCCTGCAGCCAGTAGCCGCTGAACTCCGCGGCGCCGACGGTCGCGGCGGGCACGCCGTCGACGGTCCCGTCGTCGCCCAACACGGTCAGCCGGGGTGCATGCGTGGCGCGGGCGAGCCGGGCGGCCCGGCGGGCCGCTCCGGGGGCCGCCACGCACACCTCGCCGTCGGTGAGCAGCCGCGCGGCGGTGACGAGCATCTGATCGCTCACGCGCGGATCTCCTCCAGCCAGCTCGTGAAGCGTGCCCGGTCGCCGGAGACGGCCGACCAGGTCCGCTGCCCCCCGCCGTCGGAGGACGGCTCGTGGTCGCGTGCGGCGGCGGGCACCACGGCGATCCGGGTGACCGCGAACGCAGGAAGGACGGGTGCCCCGTGCTCGGGCTCGAGCTCGTCGACGACCTCCTCGACCGTGACGAGCGCCGTACGGGCCGCCAGCACCGCCTCCTTCCGCAGCCCGGGCACACCGTGGAGCTGCACGTTGCCGGTCCGATCGGCCCGTCGGGCGTGCACCACGGCGAGATCGGGGCGCAGCGCCGGCAGCGCGGTGAGCTCCTCGCCGGTGAACGGGCAGCGGACCGTCGCGGTGCGCGTGACGGCCGCGAGGTCCGAGCCGGTGCCACCGCCGCGGACCGTCGCGAAGGGCAGCCCCGAGGCGCCCGCGACGTACCGCGCGGCCATCCCCGCCTGGCTGTGCTCCTCGATCTCGAGCGGTGCCGGCCAGCCGGTGACCAGGGCGTCCCGGATCCGGTGCAGGTCCGGACCGAGCCGGGCGAACACCAGGGCCTTCACGCAGCCCGCGCCGACGAGCTGGTCGGCCGCCGGGCCGGGCACCGTGCCGACGAGGGTGAGGTCGCGTGGCCTGCGTCGCAGGATCGCGCGCACTGCGGCCGCGGGCACCGACGCGCCGGATCCTTCGAGGGCGATCTCCGCGCCGTCGTGCACCAGGGCGTCGACGGCGTCGGCCAGCGGCGAGGTCGTGGCCACGGCGCGAACGTAACGGGCGCACCGGAGGGCGGCAACAGGAGCGACGTGACCGCCGACCCCTGCGGTGCTGGTCACGATCGGGCGCGGCGCGTGCACCGACGGTGCCACCCTCGTCGCATGACCAGCGTCATCCCGCAGAACGAGACCGCCGCCGTCGCCGGTCCCGCCGCGGCCGCCGGCACGTTCCGGCTCGGCGAGGGACCCGTCGTCCACCGACTCGGGTTCGGGGCCATGCGGATCACGGGGCCCGGTGTCTGGGGCCCGCCCGTGGACCCGAAGTCCGCGATCGAGGTGCTGCGCCGCGCCGTCGACCTCGGTGTGAACCTGATCGACACCGCCGACTCGTACGGCCCGGGGACCTCCGAGGAGTTGATCCGCGAGGCCCTGCACCCGTACGACGGCGTGGTCGTCGCGACCAAGGCCGGCTTCCTGCGGCCCGGCCCGGACCGGTGGACGCCGTGCGGACGGCCCGAGTACCTGCGCCAGCAGTGCGAGCTGAGCCTGCGCCGGCTCGACGTCGACCGGATCGACCTGTTCCAGCTGCACCGCGTGGACCCGACGGTCCCGGCCGCGGACCAGTTCGGCGTGCTCGCCGAGCTGCAGGCCGAGGGCAAGATCGGCGCGGTCGGGCTGTCCGAGGTCTCCGTCGAGACGATCGAGCAGGCCCGGGGGGCCGTCGAGGTCGCGACGGTGCAGAACCGCTACAACCTCGTCGACCGCGCGAGCGACGACGTCCTGCGCTACTGCACCGAGAACGGCATCGGCTTCATGCCGTGGCACCCCGTCGCGGCCGGCGCCCTCGCCCAGCCCGGCGGCGCCGTCGCCGAGATCGCCTGGGCGCACGGGGTGACGGCGCCGCAGGTCGCGCTCGCGTGGCTGCTGCAGCGCTCGTCGGTCATGCTCCCGATCCCCGGCACGGCGGACCTCGCCCACCTCGAGGACAACTGCCGTGCCGCGCAGCTGGAGCTCGACCTCGCCGAGATCGACCGCCTCGACGCGGGCCTCACCGAGCTCTGACTACGACGCCCTCCGCTCCGCCCCGGTGACCGCCGGGGCCGCGCGTTCGGCGGTGCGGGTGATGTTGCGGACCATGCCGCCGAAGACGATGCCGTGGAAGGGCGCCACGGACCACCAGTACAGGTGGCCGGCGAGCCCGTGCGGTACGAAGACGGCGCGCTGGGTGTAGCGGGATCCGGCGGGGTCGGGCCCGGCGCCCATCTCCAGCCACGCCAGCCCCGGCACCTTCATCTCGGCACGCAACCGCAGCAGCGTGCCCTCCTCGAGCGCCTCGACGCGCCACCAGTCCAGCGCGTCGCCGGTGTGCAGCCGGTCCGGATCGCGCCGGCCGCGGCTCAGCCCGACCCCGCCGACGAGCCGGTCCATCCACCCGCGCACCGACCAGGCCAGCGGGAACGAGTACCAGCCGCGCTCGCCGCCGATCCCGACCACGACCCGCCAGAGGTCCTCGGGCCGCGCGCAGCAGGGCTGCACGCGATCGTCGGTGTACACGGTTCCGCCGGACCAGTCCGGGTCGCTGGGCAGCGGGTCCGACGGGGCGCCCTCGACGGCCGCGTTCGACCAGTGCGTCTCGACATCGCCGTTGCTGATCTTCGCGAGGGCCAGCTCGACGGCCCGGTCGTAGCCGATGCGCCCCTCGGGCGGATCCGGCACGTACTGCAGGATGTCCTGCTCGCGGCACACCACCTCGTGCACGAGCGACTCGATCAGCGGTGCCGCGATGCCCTTCGGCACCGGCGTGACGACGTTGACCCAGTGCGCCGACAGCTTCGGGGTCAACACCGGCACGCCGATCACCCGGCGCCTCCGGAGCCCGGCCACCGCGGCGTAGCGCTGCATCATGTCCAGGTAGGTCAGGACATCGGGGCCGCCGATGTCGAAGGTCCGGTTGACGTCGGGCGGCAGGTGGGCGGCGCCGATCAGGTAGCGCAGCACGTCGCGCACGGCGATGGGCTGGATGCGGTTGCGCACCCACTGCGGCGTGAGCATGACGGGCAGCCGCTCGGTGAGGTAGCGCAGCATCTCGAAGCTCGCCGACCCCGAGCCGAGGATCACCGCGGCCTGCAGTGCCGCCGTGGGCACGCCGCTGCGCAGCAGGATCTCACCCACCTCGGCCCGCGAGGTGAGGTGCGCGGAGAGCGGGCCGTCCGGGTGCAGCCCGCCCAGGTAGACGATCCGCCGGACCCCCGCGGCGCGGGCCGCCTCGGCGAGGATCAGCGCCGCGCGGCGGTCGAGCGAGGAGAAGTCCCGGTCCGCCAGGGAGTGCACCAGGAAGTAGACGACGTCGACGCCCTCGCACGCCCGCCGCACGCTCTCGGCGTCGAGCAGGTCGCCCTGCACGATCTCCGCGTGCCGGGCCCACGGCACGTCACGCAGCTTGCCCGGGTCGCGGACCAGGCACCGTACCCGCGCGTCGGCGCCGCTCTCCTCGATCAGCCGTGGGGCCAGCCGCCCGCCGATGTACCCGGTCGCACCGGTGATCAGGTATCGCACCCGCCCGATCCTCCCGGTGCGGGGCCGAATCGGCACCTCAGGCCGGGGGCGGGGGTCAGCCCGAGCGGCGCAACCGGCTCTGGACCCGGCTCCACCAGGACGGCACCCGGACGCGGTGCGCGGTCTCGGCGTTGGCCTCGTGCGGGTCGACGGCGTTGATCGTGCGGGCCGGGGGCTCGTCGTCGCGCACGAAGGAGCGGACGGCGGCGCTGACCACGGCGAGCAGCGGCACGGCCAGCAGCGCGCCCGGGATCCCCGCGATGACGACGCCCGCGGCGACCGCCAGTACCACCGCCAGCGGGTGCAGCCGCACGGCGCGCCCGAGCAGCAGGGGCTGGAGCACGTGTCCCTCGAGCTGCTGCACCGCGATCACCACGGCCAGGATGATCAGGGCCGGGATCGGCCCGTTGGCCACCAGCGCGATGAGCACCGCGACGGCGCCGCTCACCACCGCGCCGACGGTCGGGACGAACGCGCCGAGGAACACCAGCGCCGCCAGCGGGACGACCAGCGGCACGCCGACGGCCCACAGCCCGATCCCGATGCCGATCGCGTCGACGAACGCCACCAGCACGGTCGCCCGGGTGTAGCCGACGAGCGTCGCGAAGGCCCGCCGGCCCGCGATGTCGACCTTCTCCCGACGCGCCCGCGGCGCGGCCTTCAGCAGGAACGCCCAGATCCGGCGGCCGTCGTACAGGAAGAAGATCAGCGTGAAGATCGTGAGCGCGAGCCCCGCGCCGACCTCGGTGATCGTCGCGGCGGTGGTGAGGGCGCCGGAGGTGAGGTCGGCCTGGTTGTCGGTGATCGCCTGGCCGATCTGCGCGGGGATGTTCCGCAGCTGCTCGGAGCTGAGGTTGAACGGCGGCCGCGCCAGGAACTGCTGGATGGAGGTCAGGCTCGCGGTCAGCTGCTGCTGCAGCTCCTCGAAGCCGCCGATGAACGTGTTGATCACGAAGGACAGCAACCCGCCGATGATGCAGAAGCCCGCGACGACGGTGATCGCCACGGCCGGGCCGCGCGGGACCCGGCGGGCGACGAGCCAGTGCACCACCGGTGCCATGAGCGCGGAGATCAGCGCGGCGATGGCCACCGGGACCACGACGACCCGCACCTGGATCACGAGGAAGACCAGCAGGCCGAACGCCGCGGCGATGATCAGGGTGCGTGCGGCGACCTCGGAGGTCACCCGGAGTGGGGTGGGGATGGAGGACGCGGCGCCGGACCGGCTGCGCTGCTCGGGGACGACCGGGGACGGCGGGGGCACCGGGGCGCCCGGGGGCTCGGGGGTGCGTGGCGCCTCGCCTGCGATCCCGGGGCTGCTCCCGCCCGCTCGATCGTCGGTCATTCGCGCACGGTAGCCCCTCGGCCCTCCTCCCGCGGAGGCGTTCGGGGACGACCTCCACGCTGGAGCGGGGTGGCTCTGTTCCGGTGGTCGGGAGTTGCGGTGTTGACCGAGTTGGCCTAGCGTCCGCCAGCCTTGATTACTCTGCGCCGAATTACACTCGTGTAGTTGACCGCCATCAGGACGGCTACTGGTCTCTCCGGGTGAGCAGGCGGTGACTCTGCGGAGTTCCGGGTGGTTGCGACATCACCGAGGACCGTAGCGATCGTCGGCCGCGCGCCGGACGGCTGACACGCAGCCCGACGGGCATCACGCCCGAAGGTGTGGCGGGGGCCGACCCCGGGGTGCGGACCCGGACATCGTGCGGACCTGCGGCTCGGCGCACGGGCGGGGTCGCCGCGGCCGGCTCCGGGGCTCACCCCGGTGATCATCGGGACGGTCCCGACGGGAGCCGCGCGGCCGGGTCGTCCCGATCGGGTGAGCGTCGGGCGGAGCTGCAGGTACCGACCCCTCGCGAGGTCCGTGGGACACCCGGGACGTCCCGCCGGGACGTCACGGAGCGTCTCGAAGGAGGCTCCTTCGAACGCGGAGAGCAACGGCAGCCGCTCTCGGGTGCGCTCACACCACCCGAACGAATGGAGATGGCCCGAAAGCGCGTAACGACCGCTCCCGACCCGTTTCCCCGAGAAGGTGACCCCGTTGTGGGTGGTGTGTGCGGCCGAACGGTCCTGTGGGGACAGGTCCGATGGCAGCATCGCGCGGCACACGGACGACGCGAGTGGGAGACACGGAGGTGCGGGGCGTGACCGACAGAGAGCGAGCCCTCGACGGGGCGGTCGGCCGGCGGAAGGCCATGGTGCGGGTGCGGGGTGTCGAGGACACCGGTCCGTTCCCGGGGCGCCACGCGAGCCGGACCGAGATCGCGGCGGAGACGCCGATCTTCCACGCCCTCACGGTCGGCGGCTGGCGTGGCCGGCAGTCCGAGCCGGCCGCGCGCCCGGCCCCGGCCACCCGCCGGTCCGGCCGTCGCTCGGTCGACGCGATCGAGGACTTCCGCCGCGACCCGCTCACCGCTCCGATCCCGGTGCAGGCGTACACCACGCTGGCCGGGCGCGCCGCCCCGTCGGTGCCGGCGCCGCCCGCGCCGCCGGCCCCGGCACCCGTGTCGGCCGGCCACGATCGCGCCCCCCTCTACGCCGCGCACGTCCCGACCTACGCGCCCGCCGCGCCCGCCTACACCTCGCTGACCGACACCGGTCCGCAGGCGCTGGGCGAGCTGTCGTCGCGGACCGGTCGCCACCACCGCCGGGCCGTCGGGTCCGGGGCGGGGCACCACCACCTGGCGTACTGACGCCGCTCGGGAAGGACGCCGGGGCCGGGGAGCCCCGGTGACGAGGGAAGAGGACGGACCGCGGCAGCTTCGGGCCGCGGCGGACGTCGGTCGGCTGGGGAGCGGACCGTCGTCGACCAGGGGGCCGGTGGCCCGGGGTCCGGGGGAGTGACCGGATCGCGGAGCCACCGGCCCTCGTTCGTGGGTCAGGGGCCGAGGAGGGCCTCGAGGTGGGGGCCGCCGAAGAGGCGGTCGGGGTCGAGCCGGTCCCGGACGGCGAGGAACTCCGGCAGCGTCGGGTAGGCCAGCTTCATGTCGGCCGCCGTCCAGGGATGGCGCCCGGCCCAGTGCGGCCGCCCGCCCATCCCCTCGAGTACCGAGCCGACCAGCCGGAACAGCGGGTCGTGGTCGTCACCCCGGTGGGCCCGCACCATGATCCAGCCGGTCGCGCGGCCGTGAGCGGGATGCAGCCAGCCCGTCTCGGCCGGCCCCGTCCGCACCTCCACCGGCCGCCGTATCTCCAGGTCGCGCGCCGCCGTCGCCGCCCCGAGCTCCCGGACGGCCGCTGCGAGCGCCTCCCGCGGCAGCGCCCACTCGGTGAACCCGCCCCGCAGGGGGTGCGGGTCGGGCAGGAGTTCGTGCGCCGTCCCGGTCACCGTGCCCTCCCAGCGCGGCGCGGGCCGGGAACGCTGCGCCGACCACTGCGCCGACGCGGTGTGCCCCAGCCGCGTGACGGCCCGGCCGAGCGCCTCCACCGGCCCGCCGGGCGCGGGCTCGGGTTCACCGGCGGCCGGGCCGGCCCATCTCAGCAGCGCCTCCCGGGTGGGCAGGTGCACGTCCACGGTCGCGAACGGGTGGGCGTCGAGCGGGCCGCCGCCGGCGAGGGCCTCCTCCGCCCCGACCGCCTCCTCGCGCGCCTCGACGACCTCGGCCGGCACGGTCCGCAGCTCCACCTCGGTGACGATCCCGAGGGCGCCCAGTCCAGTGCGTAGCGCGTCGAGTGCGGCGTCCGCATGCGGCGCCCAGGGCGGGTCGTCCTCCGAGACCGAGCGGACCCGGCCGGTACCGTCGACGAACCGCATCGCGACGACCTGCTCCGACAGCGACCCGATCGCCGCGCCGCCGCCGTGCGTCCCGGTCGCGATCGCGCCGGCGATGGTGGCCCCGGGCGCGTGCGGCACGGTCGCCAGCGCCCGGCCGCGCTGCGCCAGCGCCTCCTGCACCGAACCGATGGTGGCACCCGCCCGGGCCCGGACCGTGTCGGAGGTGATCGCGACGATCCCGGTGAGCGCGGAGCAGTCGACGTGCACCTCGTCGGTGAGGGCCAGGGCGCTGTCCGACAAGCCCGAGCCGACCGGGCGGAGCGTGTGGCCGCGCTCGGCGGCACGCCGCACGGCGGCGACGACCCCCGCCTCGTCGAGCGGCCGGTCGGTCCGCCGTGGCCGGCACTGCTGCCCGCCCCACCAGTTGACCCACATCACGGACGAGGGTAGGTCGGTCAGTGGTGCAGGCGCGCGGCGACGGCCCGGAGGTCCGCCAGCGCCCGCGCGGCGTCGACCTTGACCGGCTCCCCGTCGTCGACCACCTGCTCCCCCGCGACCCACACGTCCCGCACCAGCCGGGACCCGCCGGCCCAGACGAGGTTGGACAGGAGCTGGGCGTCGTCGTCGGGGTCGAGGAACGCCTGGTCGTCGAGGTCGACATGCACGAGGTCGGCCCAGCGGCCCGGCTCCAGCGCCCCGATGTCCGCCCGGTCGATCGCCTCGGCGCCGTCGCGGGTGGCCATGAGCAGCACGTCCGCGGCCGTGAGGGCGGCGGCGTCGTCCTCGCGGACCCGGGCGAAGAGGGCCGCGAGCCGGGCCTGGTGCCAGAGGTCGAGATCGTCGCCGGAGGCCGGGCCGTCCGTGCCGAGCCCGATCCGGACGCCGGCGCGCCGCAGGGCGGCGACCGGGGCGAGGCCCGCCGCCAGCTTCCCGTTCGACCCCGGGCAGTGCGCCACCGCGACGCCGTGGCGCCGGTACAGCGCGACGTCCTGTGCGGACAACTGGACGGAGTGCGCGGCGAGCACCCGGCCGCCGAGGGCGCCGACGGCTGCGAGCTGGGCAGGGACCGAGCCGTACTCCTCCCGCTGCGCGACGTCCTCCTGCCGGGACTCGGCGACGTGCACGTGCAGCAGCGCGCCGCGTTCCCGGGCGGCCTCGGCCGTCGTGGTCAGCGCCTCGGGCGGCAGCGTGTAGGCCGAGTGCGGGCCGTACCCGAGCTCGACGCGGTCGTGCGGGCCGGAGCGCAGCCCGTCGGCGTCGATCCGGGCGGAGACGCCGTCGCGCATCTCCTCCCAGGTGCCGAGCCGGTCCCAGCCGGGCGCGGCGATGATCCCCGGGGTCAGCAGGACGCGGGAGCCGGCGGTGAGCACGGCGTCGACGACGGCGTCGGCGAAGAAGTACATCTCCACCGAGGTGGTGGCGCCGGTCCGCAGCAGCTCCACGACCCCGGCGGTCATCCCGACCCGGACGTGCTCGTCGGTGAACCGGCCCTCGGCCGGCCACATGACGTCCTGCAACCACGACAGCAGCGGCAGGTCCCCGCCCATCCCGCGCAGCGACAGCATCGGGGTGTGGCAATGGGTGTTGACCAGGCCGGGCATGAGCAGGCCGGGCAGCTCGTGCACCGGCCCCTCGGGTGCGGGGGCCTGGGTCCGCGGCCCGACGCGGACGATGCGTCCGTCCGGCCCGACGTCCACGATGCCGTCGCGCAGCACGGGGAACCCGGGCCCGCAGGTCAGGACGACGGGCGCGGCGAAGCGAGCGCCCCCGGTGGTCGGCCCGGTGGTCGGGCCGGGAGTCGGCCCGGGCGTCGGTTCGAGGGTGGGCCCGCCGGTCACCGGCGCGGATCGAGCAGCGAGCGCAGGGACCGGAAGGGCGGGAGCCAGGCGCCGGTGTCCGGCAGGGTGTCGAGCGTCATCCGCGGCAGCGGCTCGCGGAACACGCCGTCGATGTCCTCGAGGTCGAGGAAGGAGATCGTCTCGGAGTTGAGCGCGAAGTTCGCGTACTCCCGGAAGCCGATCACCGTGACGTCCGTGTGCTGCTCGATCAGCTTCTCGAGCGGCTCCCGGAAGGCCCGTCCGTCGCCCGACGCCACCACGACGTGCCGGAGGTGGCCCTCCTGCGACCGCATCTCGATGTGCCCGAGCATGTCCTCGTCGATGTCCGAGTCCTCGGTGACCTTCGGCTTGGCGAAGACCGCGAACCCGACGTTGCGCAGGGCCTCGACCCACGGCCGCACGACCTCGGTCGACCCCGGCACCACGTTGGTGAACACGCACGCCTCGGCCACGGCGTCGGGACCGGCGAGGTCGAGCAGCCAGCGGCCGACGGCGTCGAACCGCGGGCGGAAGGCCGAGGTGGGCCGTGCGCCCAGCAGGGAGCCGAGGCTCATGTCCATGTTGGGCGCGTCCCAGACGAGCAGCACGCGCGGGAGGGGGCCGGTCGACGTCACGGGATCCGGGTCCCCCGGGGCTGGGTGCGCATGCCCGTGACCCTATCCCGACTCCGGTGCCCGCGGCGGCCCGTCACACTGACCGGGTGAGCACGAATGCAGCAGCCGGCCCCCCGGACGGTTCCGCGGCGGATCCCCAGGTCACCGCGGAGCGGGTCGCGACGGCGATGGTGCACCACGACCAGGCGGTCCGCGGCGCGGGCATCCGGCTCGTCGACGTGGGCCCGGGGCGGGCGCGCACCGCCCTGACGGTGGAGGAGCGGCACGTCAACGGGCACGGCATCGTGCACGGCGGGTACCTGTTCTTCCTCGCCGACGCCGCCTTCTCCTTCGCCTGCAACAGCCACGGCGTCTCGACGGTGGCCTCCGGCGGCGACGTCGCCTTCCTGCGTGCGGCGCGGGTCGGCGAGCAGCTGGAGGCGGAGGCGGTCGAGCGTGCGCTCGTCGGGAGGTCCGGGCTCTACGACGTGACGGTCCGGACCGCGGCCGGCGAGGTGGTCGCCGAGTTCCGGGGCCGGTCCCGCGCGGTGCCGCACCTGCCCGCCCCCACCCTGGACTGACGCCGACGCCGTTCGGTCAGCGCACGTACAGCAGGTCCCGGATCGCCCGGCCCTCGCGCACCGCGCGCTGCTCGAACTTGGTCAGCGGGCGGGAGTCCGGCCGGGGCAGCCATCCCTCGGGACCGGCGTCGGGCGCGCGGTGCAGCAGGGCGCAGGCGTCGCACACCTCGCACATCTGCAGTGCGTAGTGCTCCCAGTCCGTGGCCAGGTGCAGCCATCCGCCGGGACGCAGCCGGGATGCGGCCAGCGCGACGAACCCGGGCTGGACGAGGCGGCGCTTGTGGTGGCGCCGCTTCGGCCACGGGTCCGGGAAGAAGATCCGGATGCCCTCGAGCAGGCCGTCGGGGATCGCGCGGTCGAGGAGGTCGACCGCGTCGCCGCGCAGCAGCCGCAGGTTCTCCAGGCCGGCCTCCTGCCGCAGGATGAGCAGCCGCGCCAGCCCGGGCTCGTAGACCTCGACGGCCAGGTGGTTCACCGAGGGCGCCGCGGCGGCCATCGCGGCGGTGGCGTCGCCCATCCCGGAGCCGATCTCCAGGATCGTCGGGGCCGGGCGGCCGAACACTGTTTCGGGATCGAGCCGCTCGACCGCGGCGACGTCGCCGCCGTACTCCGGCCACCACCGGTCCCACGCGTGCTGCTGGCCCTCGCTCAGCCGGTTGCGCTGGTGGACGAAGGAGGGGATGCGATGGGAGGCGGAGCTGACCATCGACTCAGTCGGGCACGTCGGCCGCGGGCAGGGAGACGTGCGAGGTGGCGCCGGGCAGCTTGCCGCGGACGTAGCCGGCGGTGGTGAACCCCAGGCAGGCGACGACCGCCGCCGCGGCGGCCGGACGCTTCGCCCGCACCTCGCGGACCAGTGCCCTGGGCAGCACCGTCGCCACGTACCTGCTCTCGGTCGACAGCGCGTCCCCCTGGCCCACGAGCTTGGAGACGGCGGCCTTCGACAGGCCCTCGGCCCAGCTGCGGCGGAGCAGGTAGGACCAGTCGACCCGGTCCTCGGAGACGCGGTGGTCGACCTCGGCGCGCGGCTCGAAGAGGATCTTCACCTCGCGCCCGTCGGCCCGGTAGGCCTGGCGGGCGCGGATGCACAGCTCGGTCTCCTCGCACCCGAGGGGGTTCTTGCCGATCCGGCCGATGTCCTCGGCGAACCCGCCGACCCGCTTGAACACCTCGCGACGCAGGGACATGTTGCAGCCCATGAGGTTGCGGACCTCGGCCTGCTCGGTGGGCTGGCCGGTGTAGGTGCAGCCGACGACCCAGTCGAGCTCGCCGGTCGCGTCCCGCCCTCCGGGCGCGCCCGGGAGGGTGGCGGGCCGGCCGGAGTCGTCGACGGCCGCGCGCGCGACCGGCCACCGCGGGTGCGCGACCCCGCCGACCCCGATGACGTCCGGGTCGGCGTAGGGCGCGAGCAGGGCGCGGAGCCAGCCCGGCCGGGCGGACGCGTCGTCGTCGAGGAACACCACGACCTCGCCCGTCGCCCTCTCCACGGCGGTGTTGCGCGCCCCGGACAGGCCCTGCTTGTGCGCGTTCGGCACGACCTGCACCTGCGGGAACGCCTCGCGCGCCCGCCCGAGCAGCCCCTCGTTGTGGTCGACGACCACGATCGTCTCCACCGGTAGCACGTCCTGCGCCGCCACCGACTCGACGGCGGCGACGATGTCGGCCCACCGCTTCTCGGTGTAGACGCAGACGACCACCGTCGCGGTGACCGGCGGCTCGGGTGCGGGCTCGAACAGGTTCACGGGGCGGGGTCCTCCGGGTGCGGTCCGCCGGCGGCCGACGCCTCGCGGGTCAGTCCTTGCGCTTGTCGGCGCGCCGGTGCTCGGAGAGCAGGGTACGCAGCACCCGTGTGCCGTCGGCGAAGGTCCGCAGGTTCGTCTCGCCGAACATGCGCTGTTTCTCGACCGACGGCACCTCGGTGATCGTCAATCCGGCGGCGGCGATGCGGCAGTTGAGCACGGTCTCGATCTCGAACCCGTCGCCCCAGAGCATCGTGCCGTCCTCCGGCTGCGGCTCGCCCGGGTCCGGCAGCTCCAGCACCGGGAGCAGGTCGGCCCAGAAGGCGTTGTAGCCGTAGCAGAGGTCGGTGTACGACGTGCCGAACAGCGCGTTGGCCACCGAGTTCAGGCCGGCGTTGCCGGTGCGGCGCAGCAGGGTGATGTCGTCGCTGCCACCGCCGGCCGCGAACCGGGTGCCCTTGGCGAAGTCGGCGCCCGCCACCAGCGCCGAGACGAACGCGGGGATCTCCGCGGGGTCGGCCGAGCCGTCCGCGTCGAACATCACGATCACGTCGCCGGTCGCCGCGGCGAACCCGCACGCCATCGCGTTGCCCTTGCCCTTGCGGGTCTGCGTGATGCAGCGCACCCCCGGCAAAGTGCGACGCGCCGTGCCGATGGTGTCGTCCGTGGAGTTGCCGTCCACCACGATGATCTCGTGCACCGCGGGGCGCACCGCCGCGATCTGCGGCAGGACGACCTCGAGGTTGCGGGCCTCGTTGCGGGTCGGCACGACGACCGTCACGGCCGGATTGCCCGAGCGCCGGGGCGACGGCCGCGGGCGCGGCCTGCGGATCCCGGCCGGCGGGGCGGACGGGCCGCCGGGCGGCGGGTGGAAGCGCCCCGGCGGCGGCCCGGGCGGCAGGGTGCCGGGCGGTGCCGGGCGATAGCCGGCGGGCGGGGGCCCGTAGGAGCCGGGACGTGGGCCCGGTCCGGGATGCTGCCCGGGGCCGCCGGGCCGAGGTCCGCGGTACGGCGGCGCCCCGGGCGCGCCGGGGGGCGCCGGCGACGAGGCCGGACGGGCGGGCGTTACGGCGCTCACTCAACCTCCAGACGGGTCCGCTCCAGTCGGGACAACGAGTCGTCGCCACCCCCGGTTACGGGTGATCGCGATCTCACTCGCCGGGGATCGGGCCGGCCGGGGAGCGTGACCATGTCGTGACCCGATCCTCGTAGTCGTACGCATCCTGACGGGTCCGATCGGGGGCAGGCTCTCCCACCATGTCCGAATCGACCGGTCGTCCGCCCGCGCTCGACGAACGGCTGCTGTCGGTGGCCGCGGAGCTCGCCGTCCTGGGCCGCCGGGCCGACGAGCTCGGCGGGACGGTGAACGCGCTGGTCACCGAGCTGCGCGGGGGTGCGCCGGACCTCGCCGCGGGTGCGCACGCGACGGGTGGGGCGGGGCTCGGGCCGGACGCCGTGCGACCGTCCGCCGACGCGGCGGCACCGCCCGTCCCGCCGCGCGTGTCGCGGCCCTACATCACCGATCCTGTGACCACGCTGTGGACACCACCGTCGGGTGTGTCGCCGTCGCCCGCCGGTGGCCCCTGGGGCCCGCCCCCGGCGGGCTTCGGCCCGCCCGCGGGGCAGGGGTTCCCGTACCCGGCACCGATCGGGCCGCGCCCGCCCACCGCGGTCGAGCGGCTGCGGGGCCGGATCTCGGGGCCGGCGCTGCTGGCGGTGACGGGCGGGGCGGTGACCCTGCTCGGGGTCGTGCTGCTGCTCGTGCTGGCGGCCTCGCGGGGGTGGTTCTCCCCGCCGGGGCGGGTGGCCGCCGGCGCCCTCCTCGGCGCCGTCCTGGTGGGCCTCGCCCTGCGGCTGCACCGGCGGGCCGAGGCGCGGACCGGCGCGCTCGCGCTCGCGGGCACCGGCGCCACGGCGCTGTACCTGACGGTCGCGGCCGCCACCGCGCTCTACGGCCTGCTGCCCGACGTCGCCGGGCTGGCCGCTGCCCTCGCCGTCGCGGCCGGAGGGGTCGCGCTGGCCGACCGCTGGCGCTCGCGGGCGCTCGCCGTCGGGGCGGTGGTCGGGGCGGCCCTGCTGGCGCCCTTCGTCGCCGACGGGCCGGGCCCGCTGCTCGTCGCCCTCGTCGTGGTGCTGCAGGCCGCCGCGATGCCGGCGGTGGTCCGGCACGGCTGGGGTGTGCTCGGGGCGACGGCCGCCACCCCGCCCGCCCTGTACGGCCTCGTCGGCCCGTACGACGAGCCGCTCGGCCCCGCGGTCGCGGCCGCGGTGGCGGCGCTCGTGGTCGGGCTCGGCCCGGCCCTGCTACCCGACCGGCCCGGCACCCGACCGGCCCCGGTGGCGGCGGCGTGGGTGGTCGCGGCCGCCCCGCTGCCGCTGCTGGCGCTCGCGGCGCGGACCGACCGGTGGCCGGGGGCCGGGCTGGCGCTGCTCGCCGCGGTGGCGCTGCTCGCCCTCGCGATCCCGGCGGGCCGCGCGGCCGTCCGGCTGACCGCGCTGGCGGCCGGCTCGGTGGCGGTCCTCGAGGCGACCGTGGTGGCGTTCGACGGCGGCACGCTGCACGCGGTCCTGCTCGGCGAGGGTGTGGTGGTCCTGGTCGCCGCGGCGGCCGTGCGGAGCCGCGTGGCGGCCCTCGCCGGGGGCGCGTTCGCGGCGGTCGGATACCTGGGCGCGCTCGCCGGCGGGTTGCCGGACCCGACCTCGGTCCCCGCCGTGCCGGTGCCGCTGCGCGGCCTCGTGCTCGGCGTCCTCGTCCTCGCGGCGGCGGTGGCGGCGCTGGTCGCGGCCGGCCGGACCGGCGTGATCCGCGCCGACGCCCGCACCGCGGTGCTCTGGGTCCCGCTCGCGCTCGTCGCGCTGCACGGCGCCACCACCATGGTGGTGACCGCAGCCCTGCTGGTGTCGCCCGACCGCACCGGGTTCCTCGCCGGGCACGCACTCGTCACGGTGTCGTGGACGGTCGTGGCGCTGGTCCTGCTGGCCCGCGGGCTCACCCGTCCCGCACTACGGGCGGCGGGCGCGGTCCTGGTGGTGGCGGCGGTCGGCAAGCTCGTGCTGTTCGACCTGCTCGCGCTCGACGGCCTGGCCCGGGTCGCGGCCTTCCTCGGCGCCGGGCTCGTCCTGCTGGCCGCCGGGCACCGCTACGCGCGGCTGGTCGCCGGGGGCACGCGCGGGGACGGGACCCGAGGCCAGGAACGGGCCGAGGAGTGACGGCGTGGCCTCGCCGGCGAGCCGGAGCGCCTCCCGCCCGTCGACGTCGTGGGCGTGGAAGGCGCCGCGGCCGGCCGCGGTGGTCGCGCCGAGCGTGACCAGACCCGTGCGTCGCTGCAGGACCGTCTGGCGCACGGTCCAGCCGATCACGCCCTCGAGGTGCAGCGCGACGGTGCTGCGCCGCAGCGACCCGGCGCGCACCACGAGGTAGCCGCCGACCACGGCGTGGCCGAGCCCGCGGTAGGTGTCGAGGGCGATCGCCGCACCGGCCGGTGCCCCCACGACGAGCAGGACGCCCGCGACCACCAGCAGCCACGTCGCCCCGGTGGCCACGCCGGCGACCAGCAGCGCGAGCACCGGGGGCAGGACGGCGAGGGCGGCCCGCCGCAGCCGGCGGCCCCGAGCGGCGGGCGGGTGCGGGCGCAGCGCCGCGGCGGTCGGCGAGCGCGACTCGCCCAGGATCAGCGCGGCCACCCGCTCGGCGAGCCGGCGCGGCGCCGTCGGCAGCAGGGTGCGATGCTCGGTGCTCTCGCTGCCGCTGCCCACGAGCAGGCCGGTCGCCACCGCGTCGACCCGGGCACCGCCGGCGAGCCGCACCCCCAGCGGCTCGACGAGCTCGACGCCGGTCAGGCGCCGCTCCTCCAGCGAGATCGACCGGGTGGTGAGCACCCCGCGGCGGACGCGGAGCGTGCTGCCGGGCTCGCGGTCGAGCCGGAAGCCGCTCCACGTCTCGGCGTAGACCAGGAACGCGACGACGGCGCCGCCCAGCAGGATCGCGATCAGGGCGAGCCCGATCCGCGCCGCCGGCGGCAGGTCGCGCAGCGGACCGCCGAGCGGGCGGTCGACGAGCGCCAGGAGCAGGGTGAGCACGGCGACCCCGAACAGCGGGGTGGCCGCGGTGAGCGGGCCGTAGCGCAGCCACCGCGGGTCCAGCTCGGCGATGCGGCCGTCGGCCGGACCCGCGGGCGGTCCGCCCGCGGACCGCATCCGGTCGAGCAGCACCGTGCGCAGCCGGTCCGCCTCCATCCGCTCGACCGGCCGGAGCCGCAGGGTCGCCTCGCCGCGCCCGCGCTGCTGGCCCGTCCCGACGCGCAGGGTGACCAGGCCGAACGCCCGCAGGACCGGGCCTGCGGTCACGTCGACGGTCCGGACCCGCTCGATCGCCATGCTCCGGGCCCGGCGGACGATCACGCCGGTGCGCAGCTCGACCCGGTCGGCGGTGACGCGGTAGCGGGAGCAGCGCCAGCGGGCGTACGCGGTGGCGACGGCGAGCCCGACGAGCAGCAGCGCGATCGCGAGCGTCCAGAGGGCGACCGGGCCGGCGAGCTCGGGCTCACGGGCGGCGACGGCGACCACGGCCGACGCACCCAGGACCGCGACGGCGACCGTCGTCAGCACCCCGGCGACCGGCACGCCGCGCTGGTCCAGGCCGGTCCAGCCGGCCGGGTCGGGTTCGAGGCCGGCGGTCCCGGCCGGGTCGGCCGTGAGACCGGCACCGGGCGGTGCGCCGGGCCTCATCGGCCCGCTCCCCCGCCCCGTCGACCCACGGCCGTCCCCCCGTCCTGTCGCGTTCTCCCCGACCGCCCACTCTGACGTACCGGCGGCCCGTGGGCGAGGGGTGGGGTGCGTTCGGGCGGAACTCGGGCATGCGCAGCGGCGCGGAACAGCGCCGACCTCGCGGACGGCGCGGACGACCCGGACGACCCGGACGACCCGGATGACCCGGACGACCCGGACGACCCGGAGCGGTCGCCCGTGCCCGATCACGCGCCGGGCCGAGACGGCCGCTCCGAAGACCCCGCCGCTCCGGGGCTCCGACGGCCACGGTGGTCCCCGCACCGACCGCGGCGGGTGTTCACGACGGTGAACGGTTCCGCCGTTCCCGCCCCACCACCACTCCGGGCGCGCCAGGCTCCTGCCCGTGACCACCACCGCCGTGCCCCCGCCCACCACCCGTCGGCACGCGCAGGCCCTGCGCGCCAGGCGGTCCGAGCTGCGCGAGGCCCTGGCCGAGGTCGACGGGCGGCACCGGGCGCGGCTGCGTGGTGATCTCGCCCTCGTCCGGCTCCGCGCGACCGCGGATCTCACTGCCTCCCTTCGTGACCTGCATGCGCTCTGCGGCCCGTGGATCAGCGGGCCGCGCACCGCCCTGCCGCCGGTGCTCGGCCCGGCGCTCGACCGGGTCTGCGGGGCCGTGCCGGGCCGGGTGCGCGAGGAGGCCGAGGCCGTCGTGCGCCGGATCGCGGGGCGGATGCTGGGTCCGGTTCCGCTGCCGCCCGAGATCCTCCCCTGCTCGGCGCACACCCCGTCCCCGTCCGGCCCGTCCCCGTCCGGCCCGTCCCTGTCCGGCCCGTCCCTGTCCGGCCCGTCCCTGTCCGGCCCGTCCCTGTCCGTGCCCTCGCCGACCGTGCGGGGGCTGCCCGAGCCCCCGCGCCGGGTCGGCCGGCTCGACGCGCTCGTCCGGGCGGGGTCCGGCACGGGCGTGGTGCGACTGGCGCTGGTGCTCGTCGCGGGAGCACCGGCGCTCGGACTGTCCGTCGCGGGCGGGCGCACCCTGCTGCCGCTCGCCCTCGGGCTGGCGCTCGCGGCGGTGGTGCTGCTCGCCCGGCGCCGGCGGGCGGCGGTCGAGCGCGAGCGGTGGGCGTACTGGCTCGACACCGCGCTGCGGGACGCCGAGGCGGGCGCGGCCGCCGCGGTGTCGGCCCTGCTCATCGACCTCGAGCGACGGTCCACGGAGCTGCTCGACCGGATCGCGGCGCAGCGCCGCGGTGCGCTCTCCGCGGAGCTGCGTGCGCTGGGAGGCCCCGGTGCGCCCTGACCGGCCGGACGACGTCGACGCCCCGGTCCTCGCCGAGCCTCTCGCGTCCGGAGTGGACCCGTGGTCCGGCGGTGCGCCGACCCGAGTGGCCGTCGGACCGGCCGACGTGGACACGGACGCCGACGGTTACGCCGACACCACCGTGGTGGCTGCCGGCCCGGACCTGCTGCTGCACACCGACCTCGACGCCGACGGCCTCGCCGACCGGGTCCTCCGCCTCGGCCCCGGCACCGTCGCGCCGGCGACCCGACCGTCCAGCGCGGACGAGGACGGGGAGGTGCGGTGGTGGGCCCCGTGGACCTGGTTCACCGACCCCTGACCGGGCGAGGTCGGCGGCTCGTGCCGTGGAGGTGCCCCGTTCCGGGCAGGTGCGCGATAGTGGGCGGGTGGTCCCCGGCTCCCGTCCCCCCGATCCCGCGGCCCCCGGACTCCTGGGGCCGGACCCGGTCGACGCCGTCGACCCGGAGTTCCGGTCGCTCCCGTTGCAGGCCTTCGCGGGTGCGGCGCTGAGCCGGGCCCGGCTGCTGGGTGCGCAGCACGCCGACCTGCGCGTCGAGCGCATCGTGTCGCAGCGGATCTCCTTGCGGGACGGGACCGTCGAGGCCGTGTCGGACGGCGTCACCACCGGGCTCGCGGTCCGGGTGCTGGTCGACGGGGTGTGGGGCTTCGCCTCGCACGTCGAACTGACCGTGCAGGCCGCGAGCGCCGCGGCGGAGCGGGCGGTGGCGGTGGCACGCACCCTCGCGCCCGTCGCGCAGGAGCGGGTCGAGCGCGCGGACGAGCCGGTGTACCCGAACGCGGTGTGGGTGTCCGCCTACGAGATCGACCCGTTCACCGTGCCCACCCGGGAGAAGGTGGAGCTGCTCACCGACTGGTCGCAGCGGCTGCTGGCCGCCGACGGGATCGACCACGTGCAGGCCTCGGTCACGCAGGTGCGGGAGTGCAAGTTCTACTCCGATCTCGCCGGTACCACCACGCTGCAGCAGCGGGTCCGCGTCGAGCCCGGGCTCAGCGCCACGACCGTCGACCCGGGAGCCGGCACCTTCGAGTCGATGCGCACCCTCGCACCGCCCGCCGGTCGCGGCTGGGAGTACCTCACCGGCACGTCCCACGACTGGGCGGACGAGCTCGCCCGGTTGCCGGAGCTGTTGGCGGAGAAGACGAAGGCACCGTCCGTCGAGCCCGGTGCCTACGACCTGGTGATCGACCCGACGAACCTGTGGCTGACGATCCACGAGTCGGTCGGGCACGCCACCGAGTACGACCGCGCGATCGGCTACGAGGCCGCGTACGCCGGCGGCTCCTTCGCCACCCCGGACCGGCTCGGCACGTTGCGCTACGGGTCCGGGCACATGCACGTGACCGGCGACCGCACCGTCCCGCACGGCCTGGCCACCATCGGCTACGACGACGACGGCGTCGCCACCTCCGAGTGGGACCTCGTCCGCGACGGCACGCTCGTCGGCTACCAGCTCGACCGCACCTTCGCCCCCCGCCTGGGGCTCGAGCGGTCCAACGGCTGCGCCTTCGCCGACTCCCCGCACCACGTCCCGATCCAGCGGATGGCCAACGTCTCGCTGCAGCCGGACCCGGTGCGCGACACCACGACCGACGAGCTGATCGGCGGCGTGGAGCGCGGGATCTACGTGGTCGGCGACCGCTCGTGGTCGATCGACATGCAGCGCTACAACTTCCAGTTCACGGGGCAGCGCTTCTTCCGGATCGAGAACGGCCGGCTCACCGGACAGCTGCGCGACGTCGCCTACCAGGCGACCACGACCGAGTTCTGGGGCGCGCTCGCCGCCGTCGGCGGGCCGTCGACCTGGCGGCTCGGCGGGGCGATGAACTGCGGCAAGGCCCAGCCCGGGCAGATCGCGCCGGTGAGCCACGGCTGCCCGAGCGCGCTCTTCCGCGGCGTGAACGTCCTGAACACCCGGGAGGAGGGCGAGTGAACCCGGTGTCGAGTGCCGCGCTCACTCCACAGACGACGGTCGAGCGGGTGCTCGCGGCGGCGGCCCACCTCGCCGGCTGCGTCGTGATCGTCTCGCAGACGAGCGAGGCCGTGCTGCGCTGGGCCAACTCCACGATGACCACGAACGGGCACACCACCTCGTCGCGCGTCACGGTGATCGCCTTCGTGGACGTGCCGGGCGGGACCGCGGCCGGCACGGTGTCGTCGGGCGAGGAGATCACCGAGGTCGCGCGGCTCGGCGAGCTCGTCGCCGCGGCCGAGCGCAGTGCCCGGGACGCGGGACCGTCGCGCGACGCGGCGCCGCTGCCCGAGCCGGCGGGCGACGCGGACCCGGGCTGGGCCGAACCCGCCGCGGCGACCTCGATCGCCGTCTACACCGACCTGGCCGCGGGCCTCGCCGAGGTCCTGGCCGGACCGTTGCGCCAGTTCGGGTTCGCCGACCACTCCCTGACGACGACCTGGCTCGGCACGTCCACCGGCGTCCGCCGCCGCTGGGTCCAGCCGAACGGCTCGGTCGAGCTGAACGTCAAGGACGCCGGCTCCTCGGCATGGACCGGCACCGCGACCACGGACTTCACCGACGTCGACGTCCGGGCCCTGGCCGCGGAGGCCGAGCAGCGGCTCGCCTGGGGTGCGCGGAAGGTGCGCCTGGATCCCGGCCGCTACGAGACGGTGCTGCCGCCCTCGGCCGTCTCCGACATGCTCGTCTACGCGGGCTGGTCGATGGAGGGGCGCGCCGCCCAGGAGGGGCACAGCGCGTTCACGGGCAAGGCCGGCGTCGGCGAGCGGCTCACCGACCTCCCGCTCACCCTGTACTCGGACCCCACGGCGGCGGGGCTGGAGTACGAGCCCGTCGTGATCACGTCGAGCTCCGGCGGCGGGGTCAGCGTGTTCGACAACGGCGCCCCCACCCGCCGGGTCGACTGGATCCGCGAGGGAGTGGTCGGCGAGTTGGTGTACTCGCGGGCCGAGGCGGCCGAGTTCGGCACCGCGTTCACCCCGCCCGGGGACAACCTGCTGCTCACCGGCGGTTCCGCCGCCACGGTCGACGAGATGGTCGCCCGCACCGAACGCGGCCTGCTGCTGACCTGCCTCTGGTACATCCGCGAGGTCGACCCGGCGACGCTGCTGCTCACCGGGCTGACCCGGGACGGCGTCTACCTGGTGGAGGGGGGCGAGGTCACCGCCGAGGTCGACCACAACTTCCGGTTCAACTACTCGCCGCTGGACATGCTGCGCCGCACCGCCGAGGTCGGCCGCACCGAGCCGGCGTTGCCGCGGGAGTGGAAGGACTGGTTCACCCGCGCGCGGATGCCCACGATGCGGATCCCGGACTTCCGGATGTCCTCGGTGTCCCTCGGGAAGTGAATGCCGGGACGTGGACGCCAGGAGGTGGACGCCGGGAGGTGAACGCCGGGACGTGGACGCCGGGAGCGCAGCACCGGGCCGTGCGCGCCGGCGGTGACCGTGGGACCGGCGGTGACCGTGGGACCGGCGGTGACCGTGGGACCGGCGGTGACCGTGGGACCGGCGGTGTTCACCGGCCCAGGTGCCGGTCGAGGAACTCCCCGACGAGCGGCCCGAACGCCGCCGCCCCGGTGAGCGGCGCCCCCTGACCCGCCCCGGGTACCGCCGCGCGCTCCCAGTCCGGCCGCGCCCCGACGAGCAGGTCGACGAGCGCCCGGACCGGTTCGACCGGGGTCGGGGAGTGGATCAGCAGCGTGGGTGACTCGGCGGTGGCGACCTCGGCGAGGGTGAGGCCCGGGTCCGTCAGCGCGTCGAACTCGGCGAGGCGGTGCCCGAGCGCCGCGTGGATCGCGGCCCGGTGCTCCGCGGGCAGCCGGTCCCACACGCCGGTGCCCAGCCAGTGGTCGGTGAGCGCGCGCGCCCCCTCGTCGCGCCTGCCGGCGGTGAGGTCCGCCCGCAACCGGTCCCGGGAGGCCCGGACGTCGTCGAGCAGGTCGCCCCGGCCCGCCCGGGCGAGCAGGGCGAAGGGCATCGGCTCGATCAGGACGAGGGCCCGTACCCGCTCACCGAGCTCGACGGCGGCGCGCATCGCGACGGCACCGCCGAAGGAGTGCCCGACGAGCGCCAGCCGCTCCGTACCGCCGGCCGTCACCGCGTGCACCAGCCGGACCGCGTCGGTCAGCGTCTGCGGCCGCGCGCCCGACCACGGCGGGGTGGCGCCGTGGCCGTGCATCTGCAGCGTCAGCACCCGGTAGCGGTCGAGCAACGAGTCGGCGAGCGGATCCCACACCTGCCGCCCGCCCGCGACCGAGCCGAGCAGCACCACCGGCGGACCCGCGCCCACGCGGTCCACGTCGACCTCGACGACCCCACGTCGTACCAGCACCATCCGATTCGTCCCCCCGTGTCGGGACTCGGCCGGGGACGAGCGCGCGTTAGCCGTGCAGCGAGGAGATCCACTTCCGCGGCCGGCGCCGAGACCAGGCAGTACCTGCAGCTGGTGCTCGGCCGCTCGTTGCGCGGGGCCGGTCTGGTGGTCCTGGGCCTGCGCGGGCGCGGCCGCAACAGGACAGGATCCGTCCTGTTTTGCCTCTACCGTCTGCCTCATGACGACATACGTGCTGGTCCCGGGGTTCTGGTCGGGGGCCTGGGTGTGGGACGCGGTGGCGGCCGAGCTGCGCGCCGCGGGACACGAGGTGCACCCGGTGGCGCTCGGCCACGAGCCGGACGCCACCGCGGAGAGCCACGTCGACGACGTGGTGCAGGCGCTCGAGCAGGCCGGCCCGGCGGTCCTGGTGGGACACAGCGGCGGCGGGCCGGTCTGCGCGGCCGCGGCCGAGCGCGCCCGGGACCGGGTCACCCGGCTCGTGTTCGTCGACACCGGCCCGCTGCCCGACGGGACTCCCCAGATCGACTTCAACCCCCCGGAGGCGCAGGAGTGGATCCGGGCCCGGGTCGCCGACCGGGGGGCGCAGCCGATGCCCACCCGTGCCGAGTTCGCCCGGCTGGGCACGAGCACCGAGGGGCTCGACGACGAGACCTTCGCCGACCTGCACGCCCGCTCGCTCCTCGAACCGGCCGGGGTGATCCTCACGGGCGTGCGGCGCGGCCGGCCGGACCCGTCCCTGCCGAAGACGGTCGTGGCGTGCAGCTTCACCGAGGCCCAGGCACGCGAACTGATCGCGGCCGGTGTGCCGGCCTTCGCCGAGATGGCCGGGCCCGAGTGGTCGTTCGTCGAGCTGGCGACCGGGCACTGGCCGATGCTGGGCGAGCCGGTGGCCCTCGCCGAGCTGCTGGCCGGTCTCGGCGACCCGGCCTGAGCGGGGCCGCGCGAACACCCCGCTCACCCCGCGGTCAAACGCCGTTCGGCGCTTTCCCTCGTCGTCCCCGGAGGTCCGTCCGGCGCGTCGCGCCCCCGCGGGCGTGACCGGTCCGCACCATGTCCGTTGAGCCTCGGTCGGAGGAAGTCATCGAGCAGCCCGTCCCGCGCCACCGACGCCGCGGCCGACGAGTGCGAGGAGGTCGGACGTGTCCCTGGACGCCGTGAGTGCGTACACCCTGGTCGTGGGCGACGAGGACGGCCCGGCCGACGTGCAGGTCTTCTCCACGGCCGAGGCCGCCTGGCGCGCGCTGGACGCGGAGATCCGTGCCCGGTGCGGGATGCGGCCCCGGCCGCGGCGGGTCACCGATCCCGAGGCGGCCGCCCGGCTGGCCGACGCCTGGCGGGCCGGCGAGCCCGAGGCGCGCTTCTGGCAGGTGCAGGC
The DNA here is from genome assembly GCF_047200735.1 of Pseudonocardia oceanicola. Taxonomy (NCBI): domain Bacteria; kingdom Bacillati; phylum Actinomycetota; class Actinomycetes; order Pseudonocardiales; family Pseudonocardiaceae; genus Pseudonocardia; species Pseudonocardia oceanicola. The sequence continues at coordinate 27,402 of NZ_JBJZON010000023.1, read as the reverse complement.
ACACCGGCTGCCGATCCTGCTCCCGGCCATCGCCGGGACCCCGACCCGGCCCCCGGGCCGCCCGACGCGCACGGGTGCGTTGCGCAGCGCCTGACGAGGACGGGAATTGCTGTTCCGTCGAGCATCGTTGCGTTTTTCGAATTCATAAGGCCTGAGCCCGATTTCACACGGGTGTCATGAGGTCGTCGCATCCCTGAACCACGCCGGGCCTCGTCGCGTCCCGCGGCGGCGGCGCCGACTCGGCCGGATCCTCCGCGAACGCGGTGGTGAGGACGGTGGTCAGGCCGAACTGAATCGATTCCATGATCGGTGCTGTGAGTCAATCGACAGTTCGCGCCGATGTGTGGAACCGGGCCCGACCGGTAACCTCCGTAGTCATCTTTCCCCGTTACAGGCCTCGTCCCGACCAGGCGAGGTCCTGCCAGCATTCCCCGGCCGGGGAACGGGGGCCGGCCAGGCTAGGAGACTCACGATGACCGCAGCGACCGTCCCAGGGATCGACGATGCGCCCACGACCAACGCGCGCCTGCTGTCATGGGTGCGTGAGATCGCGGAGCTGACGACGCCGGAGGCCGTCGTCTGGTGTGACGGGTCCGCCGCCGAGTGGGACCGGATGACGAGCCGCCTCGTCGAGGCCGGCACCTTCGTCAAGCTGAACGAGGAGCGCAAGCCCAACAGCTTCTACGCCGCCTCCGACCCGGACGACGTCGCGCGGGTCGAGGAGCGCACCTTCATCTGCTCGGCCACCGAGGACGGCGCGGGTCCCACGAACAACTGGGCCGACCCCACCGAGATGCGCGAGACGCTGCGGGGGCTCTTCCGTGGCTGCATGCGCGGCCGCACGATGTACGTGATCCCCTTCTGCATGGGCCCGCTCGACGCCGAGGAGCCCATGCTGGGCGTCGAGATCACCGACTCCGAGTACGTCGTGGTCTCCATGAAGATCATGACCCGGATGGGCGCCTCGGTGCTACCGCTGCTGGACGGCCCCGCGGGCGAGAAGTTCGTCCCGGCGGTGCACTCGGTCGGTGCGCCCGTCGAGCCGGGGCAGCAGGACGTGCCCTGGCCGTGCAACGAGACGAAGTACATCACCCACTTCCCGGAGACCCGGGAGATCTGGTCCTTCGGCTCGGGCTACGGCGGCAACGCGCTGCTGGGCAAGAAGTGCTACGCGCTGCGGATCGCCTCCGCCATCGCGCACGACGAGGGCTGGCTCGCCGAGCACATGCTGATCCTCAAGCTGATCAGCCCCGAGGAGAAGGCCTACTACGTCGCGGCGGCCTTCCCGTCGGCCTGCGGCAAGACCAACCTCGCGATGCTGCAGCCGACCATCCCCGGCTGGCGTGCCGAGACCGTCGGCGACGACATCGCGTGGATGCGCTTCGGCGAGGACGGCCGGCTGTACGCGGTCAACCCCGAGTTCGGCTTCTTCGGCGTCGCGCCGGGCACGAACTGGAAGACCAACCCCAACGCGATGCGCACCATCGAGGCGGGCAACTCGATCTTCACCAACGTCGCCCTGACCGACGACGGCGACGTGTGGTGGGAGGGCCTGGAGGGCGAGCCCCAGCACCTGACGGACTGGAAGGGCAACGACTGGACGCCCGAGTCCGGCACGGACGCCGCCCACCCGAACTCCCGCTACACCACGCCGATCTCGCAGTGCCCGGTCGTGGCGCCGGAGTGGCAGGACCCGAAGGGCGTGCCGATCTCGGCGATCCTCTTCGGCGGCCGCCGCAAGACGACGGTCCCGCTGGTGACCGAGGCCCGTGACTGGCAGCACGGCACCTTCATGGGCGCCACCATGTCGTCGGAGAAGACCGCGGCCGCGGCCGGCGGGCTCGGCCAGGTGCGCCGTGACCCGATGGCCATGCTGCCCTTCCTCGGCTACAACGTCGGCGACTACTTCCAGCACTGGGTGAACGTCGGCAAGAGCGCCGACGCCGGCCAACTGCCGCGGATCTTCTACGTGAACTGGTTCCGCCGGGGCGAGGACGGGCGCTTCCTGTGGCCGGGCTTCGGCGAGAACAGCCGCGTGCTGAAGTGGGTCATCGAGCGGATCGAGGGCAAGGCCGCCGCGGCCGAGACCCCGATCGGCTACGTGCCCACGCCGGACCAGATGGACCTCGAGGGCGTCGACGCCTCCGCCGAGGACGTCGCCGCGGCGCTCGCCGTGGACCCCGAGGAGTGGAAGCAGGAGATCCCGCTCATCGAGGAGTGGTTCGACAAGGTCGGCCACAAGCTGCCGACCTCGATGCGCGACGAGCTCGAGAACCTCAAGCAGCGCCTCGGCATGTGAGCTGAACGCGCGCCTCGCGACGGCCCGTCCCGGACATCCGGGGCGGGCCGTCCGCGTGCCGGGGCCATCCCGTCCGGGTGTCGCGTCCACCGCGGTCGGCGCACATCCGGCGGTCTGCCCGTGGCCGATCTACGATGCGCCGCAGTCCGAGGGCCGGTCTGCGTCGTCGTCGATCGAAACGGGGTGTGATGGCCGCACACGGTCGAGGCTCCGGCGGGTTCCGCTGGAGCCCCTGGAACCTGCTGCTCCTGGTCCCGCTCCTCATGCTCGTCACGCCGTGGTTCAACAGCACGGACCCGGTGCTGTTCGGGATGCCGTTCTTCTACTGGTCCCAGTTCCTGTGGGTGCCGGTCGGCGTGGTCTGCGTGCTGATCGTCTACCTGCGGACGAAGGGCGACGGCGAGTACGCCCCCGATGCCGACGAGCGCGTCGACGACCTCGACGAGGGGGCCCGGCGGTGATCCAGTGGGTGGAGCTGTCCGTCTTCGTCGTGCTCTTCGGCGTGGTGACGGTGCTGGGCTTCGTCGCCTCGCGCTGGCAGCGGGGCGGCGGGCTGGACCACCTCGACGAGTGGGGGCTGGGCGGCCGCAAGTTCGGCGCGTGGATCACCTGGTTCCTCGTCGGCGGCGATCTCTACACGGCCTACACCTTCGTCGCGGTGCCGGCACTGATGTTCGGCGCGGGCGCGCTCGGCTTCTACGCGCTGCCGTACACCGTGGTGCTGTACCCGCTCGTCTTCCTGCCGGTCCTGCGACTGTGGTCGGTCTCCCGGGTGCACGGCTACGTGACGCCGGCGGACTTCGTGCGCGGCCGCTACGGCAGCTCCCTGCTGGCCTTCCTCGTCGCGCTGACCGGCATCGTCGCGACGATGCCCTACATCGCGCTGCAGCTCGTGGGCCTCGAGGCCGTGCTGCGGACCATGGGCCTCAACGGCACCGGGTTCGCCGGGCACCTGCCACTGCTGATCGCCTTCGTGATCCTGGCGGTCTACACCTACCAGTCCGGGCTGCGGGCGCCGGCGCTGATCGCGTTCGTCAAGGACATCCTGATCTACCTGGTCATCCTGGTCGCCGTGATCTACCTGCCCGCGAAGTTCGGCGGCTGGTCGGCGATCTTCGGGGCGGCGTCGGACAAGCTGGCCCAGCCGAGCCCGGCGACCGGGCGTCCGCAGGGCTCGATCCTGCTGACCGGCACCAACCAGCTGCAGTACATCACCCTGGCCCTCGGTTCGGCGCTCGCGCTGTTCCTCTACCCGCACTCGCTCACCGGCGTGCTCGCCTCGCGCGGGCGGGACGTGCTCAAGCGGAACATGGTGGCGTTGCCGGCCTACTCGCTGCTGCTCGGGCTGCTGGCCCTGCTCGGCTACGTCGCGATCGCCGCGGGCGTGAAACCGATCACCAACAACGCGACCGGGCGCGCCGACACCAACACCATCGTCCCCGTGCTGTTCGACGGCCAGTTCCCGAGCTGGTTCGCGGGCGTCGCCTTCGCGGCGATCGGCATCGGGGCGCTGGTGCCCGCGGCGATCATGTCCATCGCCGCGGCCAACCTGTGGACGCGCAACATCTACAAGGAGTACCTGCACCGCTCCGCCACGCCCGCACAGGAGGCGCGGCAGGCCAAGCTGGCCTCGCTCGTCGTCAAGTTCGGGGCGGTGGCGTTCGTGCTCTTCGTCGACCCGCAGTTCTCGATCGACCTGCAGCTCATCGGTGGCGTGATCATTCTGCAGACGCTGCCTGCGGTCGCGATCGCGCTCTACACCCGCTGGCTGCACCGCTGGGCGCTGGTGGCGGGCTGGCTCGTCGGCATGGCCTACGGGATGTACCTGCTGTCCCTCATCCCGAACCCCGCGGCAGGCAAGGCGCACTTCGGCGGCTCGGCACTCACCCTCGACAAGCTGACGCTCGTCGGCTGGCACCCGTTCGCCGGCTCGTCGGTGCAGATCTACGTGGGCTTCGTGGCCCTGGTCCTCAACCTGCTGGTGGCGGTCGTCGGCTCGGCGGTGCTGCACGCGCTGAAGGTCGGCAACGGCCCCGACGCCACGCGGGGGGTCGACTACCACGTCGACGAGGGCTCGAAGCGGCTCCGCCCGGTCGCGGACGTCCTGACCCACTGACTGCCCGTTCGTGGGCTGCCCGGCGCCGGTCCGACGGCCGTTCGGGCGCCCTCATACGCGGTCGTGCGGCCGAACGAGTGCACGGAGTGACCGGATGGTCCCGTACGTGTTGCAGGACGCCGCACCGGGGTGGAACATCGTGGCCGCCAGAGCGATACCCCCGGTGACCATCGGGTACGGCGGTGGTGACGGGAGGTGAGCGATGGCGGGGAGCGGACGCGTCGTCCGGCACCTGCCCACGACGGGCACCGGGCGGAACGGCCAGCCGGAGGAGGAGCGCGTGGAGGAGGGTGCCGACGGCGCCGATCCGGGCCGCGCGCGCGAGGCCGGCGGGCTGGGCGACCTCGTGGAGCGGCTGGCCGAGCGGGCGGCCGACGAGCCGGGTTCCGGAACGGTCGGGGCCGCTGCGGCCCCGCCCCCGGCCGACGCCGCCACCCTCGCCGCGGCCGAACAGATCCGCCTCCGGACGACGGCCGGCGCCGCGCCCGCCGGCCTGCGCCGGCTCGCGGAGGCCCTCGCGGAGGCCGACGACCGGCCGGACGGCGGTGCGCCCACCGCTGCGGTCGCCCCGGGGTCCCCCGTCTCGCTGATCCCTCGCCAGCGCTCCGCGCCCGACGAGCAGCGCGCCCCGCTCACGGATGTCCTCACGGCCGTGCAGAGCGAGTCCTTCCTGGTCCTCGAGGGGCACCGGCCCGAGGAGATCGCCGCCGCCGTCGCGAACCTCGCCCGGGCGGGGCTGCGCGTCGCCGTCACCGCGGCGGACCTGGCGCGGCTCGACTCCGTGGCACCCACGGTGGACCGGTTGCCCGCCCTCACCGGGCCCGAGCAGCGCGAGCTCCGGCTGCTCCTCGCCACCACCGGCCCCGGCCGGCGGGAACCCGCCGCGCGGGAGATCCCGCCGCCGCCCGCGTTCCCGCCCGTCGACGAGATCCGGGCGCTGTGCGCCCGCTCGGCCGGATCCGGCCGGACGCCCACCGGCGGGCCGGATCTGCTCCGCGACGTGCTCACCACGCTCGACGAGCCGCGCCTCACCGCGGTCACCCGGGTCGCGGGCGCGGTGCGCACCGCGCTCGAGGCCCTCGACGCGCACGCGGACCTGCACGGGGGTGCCTGGGCCCGGCCGCTGCTCGCCGACCTCGTGCACTCCCGGCACCGGCCCGTGTTCGACGCGGTGCGCGCGGCCGCGGCGGCCGCCCTCGGGATCGCCGACCGGTCCCGCGAGCTGCCGCTCGTCACCCTCGCGGCCCCGCTGCCCCCGCACGCCTCGGAGCTGCTCGCCGACTACCGCGAGTACCTCGACTCCGGCGGACGCACCCGGCGGCGCTTCCGCACCGGGGTGCAGCGCGAGGTGCAGCCGGTCCTCGACCGGATCCGGGTGGGCGGCCAGGTCCCGGCCGACGCCCGGTCGGTGCAGGCGGCCGTCCTGCACCTCGAGCTCGCCACCCGGCTCACCGCCGTCGACTCGGACTGCCGCACGCTGGGCGTCCCGACCCCGGACTCGGTCGGTGACCTGCGCGCGCTCGTCGCCGGGCTCGACCTGCTCGACGAGGCGGCGCGGGCGGTCCGGCAGCTGCGCCACGACGTGCTGTTCCTGCACCCCACCTCGCCGATCGCCGTGCCGGACCTCGCCGCCGCCGAACGGGTCGCCGCCGGGATCCTCGACGTGGCCGAGCACGGCACCGCGCCCGGGGCGGCCGTCCGGCTCGACGCGATCGCGGACGAGCTGGCCGGAGCCGACGCGGCGGAGTGCGCCCCCGGGCACCGCGCCGCCGTCGACGCCCTGCGGGCGCGGGACGCCGAGGCCTACGAGGCCGCCCTCGCCGCCCTCGAGCCGGCGCGACGGGCCGCCGAAGACCGGGCCCGCTGCGACGAGCTGCTGGCCCGGCTGCGTGCCGAGGACCCGGAGGCGGCGGGGGCGTACGCCGAGGGGCACGGTTTCGTGTGGAGCGTGCCGCTGGAGGCGCTGCTGTCCCGGCTGCCGGCCGACGACGTGCTCGACGCCGTGGTGGTCCTCGACGCCGCGGAGCTCTCCGTCGAGCGGCTGCTGGTGGCCGCCGCGGCCCCCCGGCTCCTCGCGGTCGCGGGGACCGGGGCGGGTCCCGCCGACGCCGGGGCGACCGTGCTGGGGGCGCTGCACCGGGCCGCGGCCCCCGTCGTCGCCCCGCCCCGCCCCCCGGACCCCGGTGGTCGGGTGGTCCGGCTGCCCACGGCCCGTCGCCCCCAGGCGCCGAGGCGGGAGCAGGCGGGGGCCTGACCACCCCGCGCTCGCGCGGCCGGCGCGGAGGGGCGGGGGCCCACCGTCCGCGGTCCCCGGTCCCTCAGCCCGCCGCGCGCAGCGCCGAGCGGATGCGGTCGAGCAGGACGAAGGGGTCGTCGGCCGAGGGTTCCTGGCGCTCCCACCGCTCGCCCGAGGTGGTGGGGATGTAGAGCACCCAGCGCCCGGTCTCGCGCTCGTGGCGCAGCTGGGCCAGCGGGGTGGAGGACCACACCGCGCCCAGCTCGGGGAACGTGGGCGGGCGGCGGTCGAGGATCGTGACGTGGTCGCCCACCGTGGTGTAGGCGATCCGGCGGTGCGCACGCTCCTCGGCGGACAGGACGTCCGCGCACCAGTCGGACAGCCGGGTACGGATCTCCTCGGGCACCCCCATGCCCGCAGATGATGACGTTCGCGCGGCCGGCGGGGAAGGTGCACTCCGGCGATGTTCTCCGCCGGTGACCTCCTCGCGGCCCGGCGAGCCCCGCGCACTCACCTTCGGCGCGCCGCTACAGCTGCGGGGCGGGAGCGCGCGGGCGGGCGTCGTGGAGCCACGGCCGGGTACGGTCGCGGCCATGGGAGATCACGCGATCAGCCGCTTCGGGCACGTCGAGCTGGAGGACATGCCCGAGGACCTGCGGGAACGGATCGGCGCGATCGCCGAGAAGTCGGGGTTCGTGCCCAACGTCTTCCGGGCCCTGGCGAGGCGACCTCGTGAGCTGCGCGCCTTCCTCGACTACCACGACGCGCTCATGGACTCCGACGACGGGCTGAGCAAGGCGGAACGCGAGCTGGTCGTGGTGGCGACATCGGGTGCCAACCACTGCACGTACTGCGTCGTGGCGCACGGGGCGATCCTGCGGATCCGGGCGAAGGACCCCGAGATCGCGGACGCCGTCGCCACCAACCCCTACGCCGTCGAGCTGAGCCGGCGCGAGCGGGCCATCGTGGACCTCGCCCTGCTCATCGCCACGGACTCCGCCGCGCTCACCGAGGCCGAACTCGACGACGCCCGGGCCGCCGGACTCACGGACGACGAGATCTGGGACGTCGGTGCCATCACCGCCCTCTTCGCGCTCTCGAACCGCATGGCGCACCTGACCGCCCTGCGACCCAACCCGGAGTTCTTCCTGATGGGCCGCCGGCCCCGCTGACCGGCCTCACTCGCAGGCGACGCCGTCGTCGTCGGAGTCGAGCCCGTAGACGTCGCTCCCGGTCACCCGGACCGGCCCACGGACGTACGAGGGTCCGTCGCCGCTGCCGCCCGCGCAGTCCACGTCGGAGTCGACGGGCACGCAGCCGGAGTAGTTCGGGTCGCAGCCCGAGGCGGCGCGAGCGGCCGGGGTGGTGGTCCGGACCGTCGCCCGGGTCGTCGGGGCGGCGGCGCGCCCGACGGTCGTCCGCGGAGCCGGCGGGTGGGTGGCGGTGGTGCGCCTCGCGGTCGGGAGCGCCACGGGCTCGACGGTGGTCGTCCGGGGTGCGGTCGTGGTCGTCGGCGGCGTGGTGGTCGTCGGCGGTGCGCTCGTGGTCGTGCTCGCCGGGAGCCTCGTCGTCGGTGCGGCGGCGAAGGACACCGGGGTGGTGGACGACGAGCCGCATCCCGCGACGGCGAGCAGGGCGGCGGCGAGGACGGGGAGAGCGACGCGACAACGGATCACGAACCGTTGATCGACGCTCACGGCTCGCGTGCAACGGCGGTGGAGGGCGTTCGTCAGAAATGACGACGCCGTGCCTCGGCGAGGGCAGGGACGGCAACGAGAGCAAGCACGAGTCGGTCACGTCTGCGTCACGACGCCCGCCGGGACCGTCAGGACCGGAGGGCCGAGCCGTCGATCGCGAGGTCCCCCAGCCACCAGCGGTCGAGGACGGCGGCGTAGGTGCCGTCGGCGATCAGCGACCGCAGGGCCGCGCGGACCGCCGGGACGGCCCGGTTCTCGACGATCATCCCGGCGGTCCCCTCGCCGTACGGGGGGCTCGGCACGGCCAGCTTCCCCTGCCCGAGGACGACGGCGTGCCCGGCGGCCGGAGCGTCGGCCACGAAGGCGCCGAGCTGGTCGGCGAGCAGCCGGCGGGTGGCGTCCTCCGCGCCGCCGACGGGCACGATCTCGATCTCCGGCCGCCGGTTGTCGGCGCAGTGGAGGTTCTCCTCGACCACGGCGGCGTGCTGCGCCGACCCGGCGACGACGCCGATGCGATGCCCGCAGAGCGTGGTCGACTCCACGCGGTCGGGGTTGCCGACCGGGGTGACGATCGCGGTGCGGGCCGCCAACCAGGGCAGCACGCTGCCGCCCAGCGGGGCCACGTGGACCGGGACCGGGAGGATCCCGACGTCGTGCCGCGCCCCCACGAGCGCCCGCGGGAGCGCCGTCGCCGAGACCCCGTCGGTCAGCGCCCGGAGACCGAGCCGGGCGGCCAGCGCGGAGCCGAGCTCCTCCTCGGGCCCGGTCGCCGGCCGGGCCACCCCGGGAACCGCGACCCGCAACGTCCCGCCGACCAGCTCGGGCGGCAGCATCGCCACGAGTGCGGGGTCGGCCGTCACCTCCGGCAGGGGCTGCTGCACGTGGCCGACGGGGGGCGGGGGGCCGCTCGCACAGCCGACGCCGCCCACGAGGACCGCCCCGGCCGCCAGTACGGCCGCGACGAGCCGGGTCAGTCCTCGGGTGCGCACCCCACGATCGTGTCATCCCGCGAGGTGAGCGCCCGGTTCGGGTTCTTCGCCCGCTTTCGCGACGCCTGGCGCGGACGAGGGGACCGACCCGGACGTCCGTCGGAGACCCCGTGGCTGCCACCGCCGGCGGCCCCGGAGGAATCGACCCTTCTCACAGCACCTTCGACAGGAAGGCCTGCGTCCGCTCGTGCCGCGGGCTCGTGAGCACGTCCCGCGGCGCCCCCTGCTCCACGACGAGGCCCTCGTCCATGAACACCAGCGAGTCGCCGACCTCGCGGGCGAACCCCATCTCGTGGGTGACCACGACCATCGTCATGCCCTCCTGGGCGAGCCCGCGCATGACGTCGAGCACCTCGCCGACGAGTTCGGGGTCCAGCGCCGAGGTCGGCTCGTCGAACAGCATGAGCCGCGGCGACATGGCCAGCGCCCGCGCGATGGCGACGCGCTGCTGCTGCCCGCCGGAGAGCTGGGCGGGGTAGCTGTCGCGCCGGTCCGCCAGGCCCACCCGGTCGAGCAGCTCGACGGCCCGCGTCCGCGCGGCCGCCTTGTCCTGGCGGCGCACGACGACCGGCGCCTCCATGACGTTCTCGATCGCGGTCTTGTGCGGGAAGAGGTTGAACCGCTGGAACACCATGCCGATGTCGCGCCGCTGGAGCGCGACCTCGGACTCGCGCATCTCGTGGAGCCGGCCGTTGCGCTCCCGGTAACCGACGAGGTGCCCGTCGACCCGCAGCCGCCCGGAGTCGATGCGCTCCAGGTGGTTGACGCAGCGCAGCAGGGTGGACTTGCCCGAGCCCGACGGCCCGATCACGCACGCCACCTCGCCGGGCTGCACGACGAGGTCGACCCCGCGCAGCACGTGGGTCGCCCCGAACCGCTTGTGGATGCCGAGGGCCTCGACCATGGGGGTCATGCGGCGACCTCCCCCGACGGCCGGCGGCGCAGGAAGCCCAGCAGCGACGGGCCCGGCGGCCCGGTCTGCAGCCCGCGCCCGTAGCGCCGTTCGACGAAGCCCTGACCCACGGACAGGATCGAGGTCAGCGCCAGGTACCAGAGCGCCGCCACGATGAGCAGCGGGATCGTCTGGAAGTTGACCGAGTAGATCCGTTGCACGGAGGTGAGGAGCTCGAAGTAGCCGATGACCACGACGAGCGACGAGGTCTTGAGCATGGAGATCGTCTCGTTGCCGGTGGGCGGGATGATCACCCGCATCGCCTGGGGCAGCACGATGCGGCGCAGCGTCTGGGCCCGGGACCTGCCCAGCGCGCCGGCGGCCTCGGTCTGCCCGTGCTCCACCGAGGCGATGCCGCCGCGCACGATCTCCGCCATGTAGGCGGCCTCGTTCAGCCCGAGGCCCAACAGACAGGCCGCGAACTGGTTGATCAGCTGGTTGGTGTCGAAGGAGACGAACTCCGGCCCGAACGGGATCCCGAGCGACAGCCGCGGGTACAACGCCGACAGGAAGTTCCAGAACAGCAGCTGGGCGATCAGCGGGGTGCCGCGGAACACCCAGATGTAGAGCGCCGCCACCGAGCTGAGGATCCAGTTCGGCGACAGCCGCATCACGGCCAGCAGGATGCCGCCGACGATGCCGATCGCCATGGACAGCACCGTGAGCACCAGCGTGTTCGTGAGCCCGTTGAGCACCGGCGGCGAGAACACGTACTCGCCGACGACCGGCCAGCCGAAGCCGTTGTTGGTCACGACGGTGTGGACCAGCATCGCGGCCAGCACCGCCAGGACGGCGACGGCGACCCACCGTCCCGGGTGCCGGACCGGGACGGCGTTCACGGGTTCGGGTCGCTCGGGCATTCCTCAGGCGTTGATCTGCGAGGTCGGGATCGCCCCGTTCCCGACGTTCCACTTGTCGAGGATCGCCTGGTAGGTGCCGTCGTCCATGAGGGACTGGATCGCGCCCTGGACGGCCTGGGCGAAGTCGTCCTGGCCCTTCTTGATCACGACGCCGTAGGGCGCGGTGTCGTACGGCTCGCCGACGACCTCGACCGCGCCGTTGGTGGTGGTCACGGCGTAGGCGGCGACCGGGGAGTCGGCGAGCATGCCCACGATGCGCGACGACGTCAGCGCGAGCGTGACGTCCGTCTGCTGCTGCAGCTCGGTGACCTGGATCGGCGGCCGGCCCTGCGAGGTGCACTCCTGGTTGCGGGTGACGACCTCCTCCGCCTGCGTCGTGCCGGCCTGCACACCGATCGCCTTGCCGCAGAGGTCGTCCGGACCCAGTCCGTCCGGGTTGCCCGCCTTGACGGCCAGGCTGGTGCCGGCGGTGAAGTAGCTGATCATGTCGACCGTGGCCGTGCGCTCCGGTGTGATCGAGAAGGACGACATGCCCGCCTCGTACCGCGCGCCGTCGATCCCGGGGATGATCCCGGAGAACTGGCTGTTCCGGAACTCGGCCTGCAGACCGAGCTTCTGCGCGATCGCCGTGCCGAGGTCCACGTCCATGCCGATGACGGTGGTGCCGTCGGTGTCGGTGAACTCGTTCGGCGGGTAGGAGGCGTCCGTGCCGTAGACGAGCGTGCCGTCGGCGGAGACCGACGACGGGACCTTGGCCGCGAGCGCGTCGTCCTTCGCGGGGGCCGGGATCGCCGCGGCGGAGGTCGCCCCGGCGCCTCCACCGGCGCCCCCGCCGGAGCCGTCACCGCCGGAGCCGCACGCGGCGAGCACGGCGGCCAGCGCCGCGGCGGCCAGGGCGGCCGGGATGGTTCGAGTTCGGGCGGACACGCCGGCACCTCCTGCTTCCGGTCCGCGCGGGGGTGGCGCGATCGTCGGGATGCTGCCACCTGGCCGCCCGCAGGACATCCCATGACGATCGTCCGTTACCCGACGGACACATGGTTGGCGGCCACACATCGGGGGAACAGGCCGGGAGCGGCCCGGGAACCCGGACGGATCACCGGGCGTTGACGACGCGAGACGGACGGTGTGGGACACACCGGACAGGACGGGAGGAGCCGCATGGCGGGCTTGATCAGGAAGCTGGGCGCGCTGGCGGGTGCCGCCGAGGCGGCGCGCCGCTACGCGCGGAAGAACCCGGACCAGGCCGGGAGGTTCGTCGACCAGGCCGCCCAGTTCGTCGACAAGCAGACGAAGGGCAAGTACTCCGGGCAGATCCAGGGCGTCGCGCAGAAGGCCAAGGGCGTGGCGGGGATCCAGGACCGGCGGCAGGGCTACGGCCACCCCGGCCAGCCCGCCGGGCACCAGGGCCCGGGTCAGCAGGCATCCGGGCAGCAGGCCCACGGCCAGCAGGCTCACGGCCAGCAGGGTCGGAGCGACCCGCCCACCGCGCCCTACCGCGGCGCCTGACGGCCGGCGAGCCGGCGCGGCCCGGTCATCCCTCGGGGTGGCCGGGCCGCCGTCGTTCCCGGCCGCCCGCACCGCCCCCCGCGGGTGCACTCGGGCGGGTCCGCTCCTCCGGGGCCCGAGGATCGGACGCCGAACGAAGCCGTGGCCGCACGCCACGCCACCGGAGCCGATCTCGTGGGTTCTCGCGGTCCCCCCGCCGGCGCGAGCCGTGCCAGTATCGGCTCAGCGAGGACGTCCGGCGTGGGGCGGGCCACACACCCGAGTGGTCCGCCGCCGGCCGTCCGCCGGCCCGCGGGACGGTGTGAACAGCACGGCCCCGCGTGTCGTGGAGCACGAGGAGGAACGCGTGTCCCGTCCACAGAGCTGGGTCCCGACCGATCCCCGATCCGCACCGACCCGCGAGCACGTCCTGTCCGGGCTGAAGGGCACCGACGAGGGCGGCCCCGAGCTCGTCCAGCTGCTCACCCCGGAGGGCCAGCGGGTCTCCGACGAGCGCTTCGGCTCCTGGGCCGCCGACGTCGGGCGCGCGGAGCTCGAGGGCTACTACCGGGACATGGTCCTGGTCCGGCGCATCGACCGCGAGGGCAACGCCCTGCAGCGCCAGGGGCAGCTGGGCATCTGGGTGCCGCTGCTCGGCCAGGAGGCCGCGCAGATCGGCGCGGGCCGCGCCGCCACGCCGCGCGACATGATCTTCCCCAGCTACCGCGAGCACGGCGTGGCGTGGTGCCGCGGGATCGACCCGACGGACCTGCTGGGCATCTTCCGCGGCACCGACCAGGGCTCGTGGGACCCGATCGCGGCCCGGTTCCACCTGTACACCATCGTGATCGGCAACCAGTGCCTCAACGCCACCGGCTACGCCATGGGGCAGAAGTTCGAGGGCCGCGTCGGGAACCCCGTCGGCGAGGGGCCCGACGCCGGGTCGGGCAACGAGGCCACGATGTGCTTCTTCGGCGACGGCGCGACCAGCCAGGGCGACGTCCACGAGGGGTTCGTGTGGGCCGCCGCCTACGACGCCCCCGTCGTCTTCTACTGCCAGAACAACCAGTGGGCGATCTCGGTGCCGCTCGAGCGCCAGACCCGGGTGCCGCTGTTCCAGCGGGCCCGCGGCTACGGCTTCCCGGGCGTCCGGGTCGACGGCAACGACGTCCTCGCCTGCCTCGCCGTCACCCGCTGGGCCCTGGAGGAGTGCCGCAGCGGCAACGGGCCCGTGCTGATCGAGGCGTTCACCTACCGCATGGACGCGCACACGACGTCGGACGATCCCTCGCGCTACCGGTTGGCCGACGAGCTCGAGCTGTGGAAGCTGAAGGACCCGATCGAGCGGGTGCGCGTGAACCTGGTGCGTGAGCACGGCGTGGAGCAGGGGTTCTTCGACGAGGTGCAGGCCGAGTCGGACGAGCTCGCCGCCCGCTTCCGCGCCTTCTGCCTGGACATGCCGGACCCGCCGCCGGAGCGGATCTTCTCCGAGGTCTACGCCGAGCTCTCGCCGCGGCTGGAGGAGGAGAGGGCGGGCTACCTCGAGTACCTCGCGTCGTTCGAGGAGGAGGTGGCCCGATGACGACGATGACCCTCGCCAAGGCGCTCAACTCCGGGCTCCGCGCGGCGATGGAACGGGACCCGAAGGTCCTGGTGATGGGCGAGGACGTCGGCAAGCTCGGCGGCGTCTTCCGGGTCACGGACGGGCTCGCCAAGGACTTCGGCGAGCAGCGGGTGCTCGACACCCCGCTGTCCGAGAGCGGGATCATCGGCACCGCGGTGGGCCTCGCGATCCGCGGCTTCCGCCCGGTCTGCGAGATCCAGTTCGACGGCTTCGTCTTCCCCGGCTTCGACCAGATCGTCTCCCAGCTGGCCAAGGTGCGGTACCGGTCGCAGGGCAAGGTCCCGATGCCGGTCGTCGTGCGGATCCCGTTCGGCGGCGGGATCGGCGCCGTCGAGCACCACAGCGAGTCGCCCGAGTCCCTGTTCGCGCACGTCGCGGGGCTCAAGGTGGTCGCCTGCTCGAACCCGGACGACGCCCACTGGATGATCCGCCAGGCCATCGCCAGCGACGACCCGGTGATCTTCTTCGAGCCCAAGCGGCGGTACTGGGAGAAGGGCGAGGTGTCCGGGACCGAGCCTGCCCCGCTGTTCTCCTCGCGGGTCGTCCGGTCCGGCGCGGACGTGACCGTCGCCTGCTACGGCCCGATGGTGAAGACGTGCCTGGAGGCGGCCACGGCCGCCGAGACGGAGGGCACCGACCTGGAGGTGATCGACCTGCGCTCGCTGTCGCCGCTCGACCTCGGACCGGTGTTCGCCTCGGTCCGCCGCACCGGGCGGCTCGTGGTGGTGTCGGAGGCGCCGTCCGAGGCGTCGGTGACCTCGGAGGTCGCCGCCCGGGTGCAGGAGGAGTGCTTCCACTCGCTGGAGGCGCCGGTGCTGCGGGTGACCGGGTTCGACACGCCCTACCCGCCCTCGAAGTGCGAGGACGACTACCTGCCCGATCTCGACCGCGTGCTCGACGGCGTCGACCGCGCCCTGGGGTGGTGAGCGTGCGCGAGGTCTTCCGGATGCCCGACGTCGGGGAGGGGCTGACCGAGGCCGAGATCGTGGCCTGGCAGGTCGGCCCCGGCGACCGGGTCGCGGTCAACCAGGTCCTGGTCGAGATCGAGACGGCCAAGGCGGTGGTGGAACTGCCCTCGCCGTTCGCGGGGACGGTCGGCGAACTGCTGGCCGAGCCCGGCGCGACGGTGCAGGTCGGCGAGCCGGTCATCGCGATCGAGACCGACGCCGGTGCGGCGGGGCCCGCCGCGGAGGAGGGCAAGGGCGCGCTCATCGGGGAGGCCGGTGCCGACGGCCGCATCGCCACGCTCGTCGGCTACGGGCCGCGGCAGGGTGCCGCGCGGCGCCGCCCGCGCAAGGGGATGCCCGGCGCCGCGGCCGCGGTCGCCGACCCGGGGGTCGCCCCGGTCGTGGCCGGCGAGGAGGCGGCGGCGCAGGTCGGCCCCGCCGCGGCGGCGCGCAGCGCCCCGGAGCTCGACGACCGCCCCGAGCCCGTCGAGCAGCCCGGCGCGAGCACGTCCGGACCCGCTCCCGACGTGCGGCGCTCGCTCGTCCCGCTGGCGAAGCCGCCGGTCCGCAAGCTGGCCAAGGACCTCGGCGTCGACCTGCGGGCGCTCGCGGGGTCGGGGTCGGGCGGGGTCATCACGCGGGAGGACGTCCGCGCGGCGGCCTCGGCGCAGGCGGCCGGGCCCGCCGGGGCGGCGACCACCCCCGGTACCCGCACCGCCCCGCGGCACGCCGCCGCCGATCACACCGCCCCCGACCAGGCCGAGCCGGTGGCCGCGGCCGTCGCCGCGGGCCCGCCGGCCTCCGGGGAGGGCGTGCGCCGCGAGCCCATCCGCGGCGTGCGCAAGGCGACCGCGGCGGCCGTGGTGCAGTCCGCGTTCACCGCCCCGCACGTCACCGAGTTCCTGTCCGTCGACGTCACCGAGACGATGGCGCTGCGGGAGCGGCTGCGGGCGACGCGGGCGTTCGCCGACGTCAAGCTCACGCCGCTCGCGTTCGTCGCCAAGGCGGTGTGCCTGGCCGCGCGCCGCACCCCGGCGGTCAACGCGAGCTGGGACGAGCCCGCGGGGGAGATCGTCTACTACGACCACGTCCAGCTCGGGATCGCCGCCGCGACCCCGCGCGGGCTGCTCGTGCCGAAGATCCGCGACGCCGACCGGCTCGACCTGCACGGCCTCGCGGTGGCGCTCGGGGAGCTCACGGAGACCGCCCGTGCCGGACGGACGGCGCCGGCGGACCTGGCCGGGGGCACGATCACGATCACCAACGTCGGCGTCTTCGGCGTCGACACCGGGACGCCGATCCTCAACCCGGGGGAGGCGGCGATCCTGGCCGTCGGGTCCATCAGGCCGGCCCCGTGGGTCGTGGACGGCGAGCTCACGGTCCGGACGGTGTGCCAGCTGGCGCTCTCCTTCGACCACCGGCTGGTCGACGGCGAGCAGGGCTCCCGGTTCCTGGCCGACGTGGGCGCCCTGCTCGAGGACCCCGCCACCGCACTGCTCTGGTAGCCCGGGGAGCGGGCGGCGCTGTCGGTTCCCGGTCGTGGACGAGAGCGCTGCTCGCTCATCCGGGTCGGTGGGACGGGAGCAAATCCGCCGTCCCGTTCGTTGGACGGGTATGCCGTTCGTGCTGCTGTACCTGGTGGTCGAGATCGTGGCCCTGGTCGCGCTGGGCTCGTGGATCGGCGCCCTGCCCACGCTGCTGGTGCTGCTCGCGGGCTCCGTGCTGGGTCTGTGGCTCGCCCGCCGGGAGGGGGTGCGGGCCGCGCAGGCCCTGGCCGAGGCGGCCCGGAACCGCCGTGTCGCCACCTCGGAGACCACGGACGGGATGCTCGTCGCCGTCGGGGGCCTGCTGCTCTTCGTGCCCGGCCTGGTCACGGACGTGCTGGGCCTGCTGCTGGTGCTTCCGCCCACCCGGGCGCTGGTGCGGCGCCGGCTGGTCGCCTCCACCGAGCGCCGGCACCCCGACCTGCGGACCGCCCGGATCCGCGGGGAGGGTCAGGTGATCGACGCCGAGGTCGTCGACGTGCAGGCCGACGCGCACCCGGACGCCCGCCGCGAGCCGCCGCGCCGCCCGGCGGGCCCCCTGGTCATCGAGGGCACCGTCGTCGACGAGCGCTGAGCACGCCCCGAGCGGCGAGGACGAGCGCCGACGAGTCCGGGTTCGGGAGCCGCCGGTTCGAGCCCGTCCGCCCGGGCCTGCGGCGCTACTCGGCGTCGGAGGTCAGGAAGGCGACCGTCACCGGGCCGCCGTGGTTGTGCATCACCGCCGCGCCGCTGCCGGTGAGCAGCAGGCCGACGGCCGCGGTGAGCATGGCGCGGGCGGTCGCCCGCAGCCCGGCCCGGTGTCCTCGCCCGGGGCGCATCCGCAGTTCCTGGCGGGTGCGTCGCGTCAGCCGGTGCCGTCCCCCTCGAGAGCCCACGATGTCCTCCCGTCACGAACCGAGTGACTACTCCGTCCGAGTGTCGGGCCCGAGCCGGAGCTGCGCTACCCGGACGCCTCGATTCACCCGTTGGAGCGCATATTCGGACGAGAGACGTCCCGATCACCAGCCGATCAAGGTCCAGGTCGTGGTGCAGCGCGCGGTGACCCGCACCGGTTCCGGTTCCAGGCCGAGCTCGGAGACGTCCGGGCTGCCTTCGGCCCGCGCCCGCATCGCCAGCATCGGCGCCGCGCCCTGCTCCGGGGCCTCGCTGAGTCGCACCAGCCTGCCGAGGCTGCCGCCCAGCGCGGCGGCGTAGCCCTCGGCCCGGCGGCGCGCGTCCGCCACCGCGCGGCGCTGCGCCTCCTCCCGCACCGCCCCCGGGTCCGCCAGGGACCACGACGGTCCGGTCAGCGCCGCCGGCTCCGCGCCCACCAGCAGCGACAGCGCCTCCTCGAGCACGCCCGGATCGTCGACGCGCACCTGGATCGCCTCGCTCGCCCGGCACCCGGCGGGCTTGGACCCCTTGTACTCGGTGTGCACCGACACCCGACGGCCGCACACCGTCAGCCCGGACAGGCCGAGGGCCTTCTCGGCGGCGACGACCCGCCGCCCGAGCTCCTCGACGGCGGCGGAGCGGCTGCGCCCCCGTGCGTCGAACACCACGGACAGCTCGGCGCGGTCGGCCGTGTGCTCGACCCAGCCACTGCCCTCGGTCACGATCTCCGCTGCGCTCTCGGTCACGCCCCGAGCGTCCCAGATCCGGATGCATCCGGGCGTATGGCGGAGTATCGGGAAAGGGCGAGACGACCGGAGACGACCCGATGGGTTCGGGACGTTCGGGCGGTACTGCGTCGCGGACGCGGCCCCGTCGAGCCCGGTATACGGCCGTCTAGCCACGGAGCTAGAAAGCTGCAGATGCACCGATCGGCGACACGCCATCGCGGCGGATAGCGAAATCTAGGGTCGGCGCGAGACGCGCGGATACCGTGCGATGCATGGATCCGGTGCGCAACCCGTTCGCTCCCGGCGCAGGTCAGCGGCCCCCCGAGCTGGCGGGCCGGGACCGCGAGGTCGACGCGTTCGAGATCGTGCTGGAGCGGGTCGCGCGCGGCCGCCCGGAGCGCAGCCTGGTGCTCACCGGGCTGCGGGGGGTCGGCAAGACGGTGCTGCTCGGCGAGCTGCGGTCGATGGCCGTCCGGGCCGGCTGGGGCTCGGGGAAGATCGAGGCCCGGCCCGACGCGGACCTGCGGCGTCCGCTGTCGGCCGCCCTGCACCGGGCGATCCGGGACCTGGCCGTGCAGCACCCGCGGCAGGAACGCGTCGACGAGGTGCTCGGCGTGCTCAAGGCCTTCGCCCTGCGGGCCTCGCCCGACGGCGCGCGCATGCGGGACCGGTGGCAGCCCGGCATCGACGTGCCGGTGCGCAACGGACGGGCCGACTCGGGCGACATCGAGATCGACCTGGTGGAACTGTTCACCGAGGTCGCGGAGCTGGCGAGCGAGGTCGCCACCGGGATCGCGATCCTCATCGACGAGATGCAGGACCTGCGACCGGACGACGTCTCGGCCCTCTGCGCCGCCTGTCACGAGCTCTCGCAGTCCCGGATGCCGCTCGTGGTGGTCGGTGCCGGCCTGCCCCACCTGCCGGCCGTGCTGTCGGCCTCGAAGTCCTACTCGGAGCGGCTGTTCACGTACGCCCGGATCGACAAACTGGACCGCACGGACGCCGATTTCGCCCTCATCGCGCCGGCCGAGCGCGAGGACGCGGCCTTCGACACCGACGCCCTCGACCAGCTCTACGAGCGCTCCGGCGGCTACCCCTACTTCGTGCAGGCCTACGGCAAGGCCTCCTGGGACGCCGCGCCGACCAGCCCGATCCGCGCCGCGGACGTCGCGCTGGCCGCGCCGGAGGCGGAGGCGGAGCTGGCCGTCGGGTTCTTCGGGTCGCGGTACGAGCGGGCGACGCCGGCGGAGCGGGAGTACCTGCGGGCGATGGCCGAGCTGGCGGAGGGGACGGACGAGCCCGTCGTCACCTCGGCGATCGCGCAGCACCTGGAGCGCAAACCGTCGTCGTTGTCGCCCGCCCGGGACAGCCTGCTGAAGAAGGGCCTGGTCTTCTCGGCCCAGCGCGGCCAGATCGCCTTCACCGTGCCGCACTTCGGCCGGTACCTCCTCGCCTCCACTTGACCCCTGGGTAGTCCGATCGGGTGAACCGCGCCTCCCGTGCGCCCGGACGTAACGCGTCGACGGGACCGGACGAATCCTGGGGTAGCCCCGTGGCGCTGTCGGACCCCCGACCTGGCAGCTCCGCGGGGCTTCCTCGTGGTGGGCGTGGCGGGGGCTCCGGAGCCCGCTGCGCTACTGGGTCACACCGCCGGGGTCGACACCGCCGGGTGACGGTGTCCGCGCTGCCCGTAGCATCACCCCGGTGCCGGAACCGAAGTTCGAGATCCAGATGCTGCACGACCGCGTCATGATCAAGATCGTGGAGTCGGCCGGCGAGCGGCGGAGCTCCTCGGGGATCGTCATCCCGGCCACGGCCCAGGTGGCGAAGCGCCTGGTCTGGGGTGAGGTCTACGGGATCGGCCAGCACGCGCGCAGTGTCAAGGTGGGCGACCGGGTCCTCTTCGCTCCGGAGGACCAGTACGAGGTGGAGGTCCAGGGCTCGTCCTACGTCGTGATGCGCGAGCGGGACCTGCACGCGGTCGCGACGGAGCGCACCGAGCACGGGACCGGCCTGTACCTCTAGCCGGTCGGCGGCGCGAGCACGACATCGTCCCGGGGCACGCGGGGCGGCGGACATCGGTGGGGAAGGAACACTGCGTGATGCCCGAGCGGCAGCCCTCGCCCGGCGAGGTGGACGAGCAGCGCACGGCCGGCGGCGGGGGGAACGGCACCGGTCCGGCGACGGAGGGTGCCCGGTCGGACGCCGGCGGCTCGCGCACGGACAGCCCGCGCGGCGACGCGCTGTTCTCCCCGGTCCCGCGGCCCAGCCCGCGGCGGCGGGTGGAGGGTGACGACCGGGCCGGCACGAACGGCGGCACGGACGGCGCCGTCGGGTCGAACGGGGCGGGCGCGCACGGCACTCCCCCGCCGGACCCGACCAACGCCGGCCGCGCCGCCGCGCGCGACGGTGCGCCCGGCAGCGGTTCCGCCGGGAACGGGGCCCCCGCCTCCGGTGCCGCGGCCGGCGCCGAGGCGCCGGGTACGCCTTCCGGCGAGCAGGCCGGGGTGGGTGCGGGCCCCGCGTCGCAGGCCCCGGCCGCAGGTCGTACCCCCGAGGCCTCCCCGGCCACGGACACCCCGGACACGCCGGACACCCCGGACACCCCGGACATCTCGGACACCTCCGCGACGACCGCGACCCCGGTGGCGGCCCCGACCCCGGCGGCGACCGCGAGTCCGGCCACGAGCGCGAGTCCGGCGGCGCCTCCGAACTCGGCCGCGAGCCCGTCCCCGGCGACCTCCGTTCCCGCGACGACCTCGGCCGCCGCCGCGGCAGCCGGGTCCACCGGCGCGGCGGCCGGTGCGGCGGCAAGCGATGCGCCCGCCAACGGCACCGCTCCGGTCGCGCCCCCGGGATCCCCCGTCTCCCCGGCAGCCACCGTGCCCTCGGCATCGCCCGCGTCCCCGGGCTCGGCGACCCCGTCGTCGGACGCCCAGGCGTCGGCCGCCGACGCGGCCCTCGGCTCCTCCGAGGCGCGCGCCGCCACTCCCGGGGCCGGACCGGTCGACGGTCGGACCCACCCCACCCCGGTGGGCGAGCTTCGGCCGAGCGAGGCCGGCGTCCTCGCCGCCGCCGCGCGCACCTCGGGCCCGGCAACGATGCCGGCCCCGCCGACCGCCGCCGCCGGCAGCGCCACGGACGATCGGACCACCGCGATCCACCCCGCCGTGACCGACTGGGGCACCGAGGACACCCAGGTCCTCCCGCGCACCGCCGCCGGAGCGGGGACGGACGCGGGGCCGGAGCAGCCCACCCAGCGGCTCGGCGCCCCCTCCGGGCCGGTCGACCCGCCGACCGAACAGTTCCGCATGCCCGCCGGTGGCGCGGTCCCGTCCGCCCGCACCGGGGGCGGCCCGCCGACCGGGGAGCAGCCGGCCGCCACCGGCAGCGGCGGCCGCCGGCGGAAGAAGCCCCTGCTGATCGTCGCCGGCGTGGTGGCGCTGCTCGGCCTGCTGTACGTCGCCGATCTCGTCGTCACCGCGGGCAACGTGCCGCGCGGCGTGACCGTCGCCGGGCTGGAGCTCGGCGGGCTCTCCAAGGCCGACGCCCGCCAGCGCCTGCAGGACGCGATCGAGCCCCGCTCGTCGCTCCCGGTCCAGGTCACCGCCGGACCGGTGCAGAGCCAGATCGACCCGAAGGCGGCCGGCCTCGAGGTGGACTACCAGGCCACCATCGACGAGGCGGGCGAGCAGTCGCTCAACCCGATCACCCGGATCGCGTCGTTCTTCACCGAGCGCGAGGTCGGCGTGCGGAACAAGGCCGACGAGCGGTCGGTCACCACCGCGTTGGAGCAGCTCAAGCCCGTGGTCGACCAGGCCCCGGTCGAGGGCACCGTCCGGTTCGAGGGCAGCACCCCGGTGGCCGTCCCGCCGGTCCCGGGGCAGACCCTCGACCTGCCCGCCGCCGTCGGGGTGCTGGAGCGCGACTGGGCGTCGGGCGCCCCGGTCGCGCTGCCGTTGATCCCGCAGCCGACCGTCACCACGAACGAGGACGTCCAGGAGGCCATCGAGAAGATCGCGACCCCGGCGGTCTCCGCGCCCCTGACCATCACGGGCGAGGGCGCGAACGCCGTCCTGCAGCCGGCAGACATCGCGGCGGCGCTCTCCTTCCGCGCCGACGCCGCCGCCGACCCCACGCTCGTCCCCGAGATCAACGACGACGCGCTCGAGGAGGTCGCGTCGCCGCAGCTCGCCGCGACCGAGACACCCGCCCGGGACGCCAGCCTGGACTTCTCCTCCGGGACACCGGTCGTCGTCCCCTCGCAGGACGGCCGCGGGATCGACTACGACGAGACGTTCGAGAACCTCGTCGCCGTGCTGACCGGGTCGGACGAGCGCAGCATCGCCGCGGTGTACGCCGACCAGAAGGCCGAGCTGACCACCGAGAAGCTGTCGTCGCTCGGCATCACCGGCCAGATCAGCTCCTTCACCACCGGCGGCTTCGCGGCCGACTCGGGGCTGAACATCAAGCGGGCGGCGCAGCAGGTCAACGGCACGATCGTCGAGCCCGGGGAGACCTTCAGCCTCAACGCCCTGACCAACCCGCGCAACGCGGCGAACGGCTACGTCGAGGCCGGGATCATCGAGAACGGCCATTCCGCCCGCGGTATCGGCGGCGGCGTGTCGCAGGTCGCGACCACGCTGTACAACGCCGCGTACTTCGCGGGCATGGTCGACGTGGAGCACAAGGAGCACAGCTTCTACATCAGCCGCTACCCGGTGGCCCGTGAGGCGACGGTGTTCGACGACATCATCGACCTGAAGTTCCGCAACGACGGCCCGACCGGTGTACTCATCCAGACCGCCTGGACCCCGTCGAGCCTCACCGTGACGATGTTCGGCACGAAGCGCTACGAGGTCACCTCGGAGACCGGGCCACGGACCCACCCGACCGAGCCGCAGACGATCACGCTCCCGCCGGGCCAGCCGTGCGTCGCCTCGAAGGGGGCACCGGGCTTCACCGCCACCGACACGCGGGTCATGCGCAACCTGCAGACCGGCGAGGTCACCCGGAAGACGCGCACGGTGAAGTACAACCCGTCACCGATCGTGGTCTGCGGCTGATCCGGGATCGGACGATCGGGGCGAGCGGCCGTTCAGCCCTCGCGTGAGGCGCGTCACGGTTCGTACCCTCCTCCTCGACCACGTCGTCGAGGATCGGGGACACGGATGCGCATCGCGGACGTCCTGCGGAGCAAGGGGCACACGGTCGCGACGATCGAGCCCGAGGCCACGGTCGCGGTGCTGCTCGCCCGCCTGGCCGAGGGGAACTACGGCGCCCTGCCGGTCGTGGCCGGCGGCCGGCTCGCCGGAATGGTGTCCGAACGCGACGTCGTCCGGGAGCTGCACGAGCGGGGCGCCGCCCTGCTCGACTCCGCCGTCTCCGAGATCATGACGACGGTGGTCGCCACCTGCACGCCCGAGGACGGCGTCAGCGACCTCGCGCAGGTCATGACCAATCGCCGCGTGCGGCACCTGCCGGTCGTCGTCGAGGGCGAGCTGCGCGGCATCGTCTCGATCGGCGACCTGGTGAAGGCCCGGATCGACTCCCTGGAGCGGGAGCGCCAGCAGCTGGAGTCCTACATCGCCCAGTAGCAGTTGCCTGTGAGCGGCAACGGCCGCTACCGCTGCGCGGCGCCGAAGGCGTAGCGGCCGTCGCCGCTCACAGGTGGTCAGAACGCGGCCTCGTCCAGCTCCATCAGGGAGTTGTCGGCGGCCTCGATGATCGCCTTCTGGGCGGTCAGCGTCGGCAGGACGGTCTTCGCGAAGAACCGGGCGACGCCGATCTTCCCCTCGTAGAAGGCCGTGTCCCGGGCCGCGACCGCACCGGCCAGCGCGTTCAGCGCGACGTCGGCCTGGCGCAGCAGCAGCCACCCGACGAGCAGGTCGCCGACGGCCATCAGGAAGCGGACCGTGTGCTGGCCGACCTTGTACAGGTTCTGCACGTCCTGCTGCGAGGCGACGAGGTAGCCGGTCAGCGAACCGAGCATGCCCTGGACGTCGGCCAGCGCCGTCGCGAGCAGCGCCCGCTCCTCCTTGAGCCGGCCGTTGCCGGTCTCGTTCTCGAGGAACGCCTGGATCTCGCCGGCGACGTGCATCAGCGCGGCGCCGTCGTCCTTGACGATCTTGCGGAAGAGGAGGTCGAGCGACTGGATCGCGGTGGTGCCCTCGTACAGCGAGTCGATCTTCGAGTCCCGGATGTACTGCTCGAGCGGGTAGTCCTGCAGGAAGCCCGACCCGCCGAGGGTCTGCAGGGACTGCAGCAGCTGCTCCGACGCCCGCTCCGAGCCGACGCCCTTGACGATCGGCAGCAGCAGGTCGTTGACCTTCTCGGCCGGCTCGACCTCGCCGCCCTGGCGGATCCGGTCCTGGAAGGTGGCGGTGTAGAGGTAGAGCGCCCGCAGGCCCTCGGCGTACGCCTTCTGCGTCATCAGCGAGCGGCGGACGTCCGGGTGGTGGGTGATGGTGACCCGCGGGGCGGTCTTGTCGGTCTGCCGGGTGAGGTCCGGGCCCTGGACGCGCTCCTTGGCGTACTCGAGCGCGTTGAGGTAACCGGTCGACAGGGTCGCGATGGCCTTCGTGCCGACCATCATCCGGGCGTACTCGATGACCTGGAACATCTGCGCGATGCCGTCGTGCACCTCGCCGAGCAGCCAGCCCTTCGCCGGGACGCCGTGCTGGCCGAACGTGAGCTCGCACGTCGTGGAGACCTTGAGGCCCATCTTGTGCTCGACGTTCGTGACGAAGGCGCCGTTGCGCTCGCCCAGCTCACCGGTCTCCGGGTCGAAGTGGAACTTGGGGACCAGGAACAGCGACAGGCCCTTGGTGCCGGGCCTCGGGTCGAGCCCGGGCGCCTCGGGCCGGGCCAGCACCAGGTGCATGATGTTCTCGGTCATGTCCTGGTCGCCGGACGTGATGAACCGCTTCACGCCGTCGAGGTGCCAGGAGCCGTCCTCCTGCAGCACGGCCCTGGTGCGGCCCGCGCCCACGTCGGACCCCGCGTCGGGCTCGGTGAGCACCATGGTGGCGCCCCACCCCTTGTCGATCATGATCTCGGCCCAGCGCCGCTGCACGTCGGTACCGTTGGCGTGCACCACCGAGGCGAAGCTCGGGCCGGCCATGTACATGTACAGCGCCGGGTTGGCGCCGAGGATCAGCTCCGAGGCGGCCCACTGCACGGACGGGGGCACGCCGAAGCCGCCCAGCTCGACGGGCAGGGACAGCCGGTACCACTCGCCGTCCCACAGGGCCCGGTAGGAGTCCTTGAAGGACTGCGGCAGCGTCGCGGCGTGGGTCTTCGGGTCGAAGACCGGCGGGTTGCGGTCCGCGTCGGCGAAGGACTCGGCCAGCGGGCCCGTGGCCAGCGTGTTCAGCTCGCGCAGGATGCCCTTGGCGGTGTCGGTGTCGACACCCGCGAACGCGCCCGCGCCGAGCTGCTCCTGGACGCGGAACACCTCGAACAGGTTGAACTCGAGATCGCGCACGTTGCTCTTGTAGTGGCCCATCGCGGTGCTCCTTCCTACCGACGGGTAACTCCGGCCCAGCTTATTACCGGCGGGTAACTTCGGCAACCGTCGCTCGAGGCGGGAGCGGCGGTCACACCTTCGGGGCGACCACTTGTGTACGGAGCGTGCGTGGCCCAAGGTTCGGTCGGGGCGGATGTGGCTCGTGTGTTCGTGCGGGTCATCCGGACGGGCTGGGGGATGCGATGGGTCGTCGGCAGTCGGTGACGGGACCGGAGGTGCGCGCCGGGCTGACCCGGCGCGGCTTCGTCCTGGGTGGAGTGACGGCGGGGGTGCTGGCCACCGCGCCGGACCTCGCGTGGGCGGGTGAGCGGCCGGCCGGTGGTGGTCTGACGAACGGCGTGGCCACACCGGCCATCGTCGACTGCGCCGGCTGGGGTGCGCGGCCGAACAGCGCGATCGTGCCCATCTGGAACCAGCGGCCGGTGAAGATCCTCGTGCACCACACGGCGTCGGCCAACGTCGGCGACCACAGCCGCGCCGCCGCGGACCGCGTCGCCCGCGCCATCCAGAACTTCCACATGGACACCCGCGGCTGGCTCGACACCGGGCAGCACTTCACGATCAGCCGCGGCGGCTTCGTGCTCGAGGGCCGACACCGCTCGCTGGAGGTGCTGCGGATCGGGCAGCGCCAGGTCGAGGGCGCGCACTGCACGGGCCAGAACGTCGTGGCGGTCGGGATCGAGAACGAGGGCACCTACATCGACCAGGACCCGCCGGGGGCGCTGTGGGACGCCCTGCGGGCCACGTGCGCCCACATCTGCGCGCAGTACGGCATCGCGCCCACCGAGCTGTACGGGCACCGGGACTTCAAGAACACGATCTGCCCCGGCGACCGGCTCTACGGCATGCTCCCGCGGCTGCGCGGCGAGGTGGCCGAGGTGCTCGGCCGGCGCGTCGAGGAGGCGGACGTGCACAAGGCGAGCTGGCCGCTGCTGCGTGCGGGGGACGCGGGCGAGGTCGTCCTGGCCGCGCAGTACCTGCTGCGCGACGCCGGCGTCCGCACGAACGTCGACGGCCGGTACACCCCCGCCACCGTCGCCGCCGTGACCGAGTTCCAGCGGCTCACCGCGGCCGAGGAGCCCAACGGGGTCCTCGGTGGCGAGTCCTGGCCGGTGCTCGCCCGTACCGTGGACCGCGCCTCCGAACCGACGTCCGACGCCGCACGGGCGGTCGAGGTCCTCGCCGGTGACCGGACACGGAGCGTGCGGAGTGGACCCGCCGACCCGACACGGAGCGTGCGGAGTGGACCCTCCGATCGGACACGGAGCGTGCGGAGTGGACCCTCCGACCGGACACGGAGCGTGCGGAGTGGACCGTCGGACGCGTCGGCGGAGGCGGTCCCGACCACCGTCGACCACCCGGTCTGGCAGGACCTCCTCGGCACCTCCGGCGCGCCGGCGGACACGACCGTCGATCCCACCGGTCCACCGGCCTAGCCCGGATCTTTCGTCTTGAGCTGCGGGCTTGATCGACACCGGTGCTGGCCGGTGTGTTGGGCTGGATTCTGCTCCTGGGGTGTGA
>NZ_JBJZON010000022.1:0-124835 GCF_047200735.1 Pseudonocardia oceanicola | reverse complement strand
CGCGTTGCGGATGCTCGCGTCGAGCAGCTGGACCGGGTGCAGCAGCGGCAGCTCGCCGGTGCCGTCCTTCAGGTGCTTGCCGATCTGCAGCAGGCACCCCGGGTTCGCCGTCACGACGACCGCGGGCTCGACCGACCGGACGTTGTCCGCCTTGCGCCTGCCCAGCTCGTCCGCCGCCTCGGGCATGATCATGTTGTAGATGCCGGCGGAGCCGCAGCACAGCGCCGCCTCCGGGATGTCGAGCAGCTCCAGCTCGGGGATGCTCCGCAGCACCTCCCGCGGCTGCTCGCGCACGCCCTGGGCGTGCCCGAGGTGGCAGGCGTCGTGATAGGCGACCCGGGCGGGCACCGGCGAGCGCGGGGCGCGCGGCCCCAGCTCGGCGAGCACCTCGTGCACGTCCCGGACCCGCGCGCTGAACTCCTTCGCCCGCACCGCCCACTCCGGGTCGTCGGCGAGCAGGTGGGCGTAGTCCTTCATCGAGGACCCGCAGCCCGCCACGTTGGTCACGACGTGGTCGACGTCGAGCCGCTCGAAGCGCTCGATGGTGCGCTTCGCCCGGGCCAGCGCCGGGTCCTCGCGCCCGGCGTGCAGCTCGAGCGCCCCACAGCACTGCTGGTCGCGCGGGACCAGGACGTCGAGCCCCTCGGCCGAGAGCACGCGCACGGTGGCCTCGTTGACCCGGTGGAAGAACACGTCCTGCACGCAGCCGGACAGCAGCGCCACCCGACCGCGCCGCTCCCCGACGGCGGAGGTGTGCACCGGCAGGGTCCCGAACGCCTCCCGCACCGTGACCGGGGGGAGCAGCGACTCCAGCGCGGCGAGCCGCGCCATCGGCCCAGCGGCCAGCCGGCCCGGGAGCTTCGCGGCGAGCCTCCGGACCGCGGGCACCGCGGCGAGCTTCTGGTACAGCGCCCCCGGCAGGGCGGCCGCGCGCAGCCGCCGCCTGTACGGGAACAGCGCGAAGATCGCCTCGCGGAAGAGCCGGTCGGACGGGGCCCGCGGCACGTTCCGCTCCAGCTGCGGGCGTACCGACTCGAGCAGCTTGTCGTACTGCACCCCGGACGGGCAGGCCGTCATGCACGCCATGCAGCCCAGGCACGCGTCGATGTGCTGGTGCAGCGGCCCCGCCAGCCCGATCTCGCCCTTCTCGGCGAGGTCCATGAGGTAGATGCGCCCGCGCGGGGAGTCCATCTCCTCGCCCCACAGCTGGTAGGTGGGGCAGGTGGGCAGGCAGAAGCCGCAGTGCACGCAGTCGTCGAGCAGCTCCCGCGAGGGCGGGTGGTGCGCGTCGAAGGCGCTCGGGCCGGTCTGCGGCAGGTTGGTCTCGGCGGAGCCGGCGGGTGTGGTCACGAGATCTCCCACGGATCGAAGCGGCCCGGGCCGAACCGGCCGTCCGGGTCGAACCGCTGTTTGACGGCCTCGAGCACGGCCAGGGCGGAGGGCGGCGGCCCCCAGGCGGGGGCGTCGGAGTCGGCGGGGCGGGACCGCAGCACGCTGGTCCCGCCGGCGGCGTGCACGGTGGCGTGCGCCTCGGCGACGGCCCCCGCCGGCACCGACACCGTCGCCACCCCGGTGCCCAGCCCGGCGGTGACGGTCGAGGTGGGCAGGGCCTCCAGGACGCCCGGGAGCAGCGAGGGCAGGGTGCCGATCCGCAGCACGGCCGTGCCGTCCCTGCCTCCGGAGCCCGGCACGCCCCGGG
Organism: Pseudonocardia oceanicola; assembly: GCF_047200735.1. Taxonomy (NCBI): domain Bacteria; kingdom Bacillati; phylum Actinomycetota; class Actinomycetes; order Pseudonocardiales; family Pseudonocardiaceae; genus Pseudonocardia; species Pseudonocardia oceanicola. Next base: position 123,136 of record NZ_JBJZON010000022.1, on the reverse strand, counting down.
TGAGCGCGGCGTGCTCGGCCCAGACCTCCGCCTCGGCGACGGCGGCGCCGTCGCCGAGCAGTCGGGCGAGCCGCTCCAGCCGGGCCGGCAGGGCCTCCTCGGTGGAGTCGATGCGGACCAGGAGCCGGCCCCGCCCCAGCCACTCCAGGGCCGTCGGCTCGAGCTGCGAGGCCAGCACCTCGCGGGCCAGCCGTGCGGCATCGGCCAGGTCGCAGTCCACGACGACGGTGCCGATCGCACGCGGCGTCGGGTGCAGCCGCAGCACGACCTCGACCAGCACGCCCAGCGTGCCGTAGGAGCCGTGGAGCAGTTTGGCCAGGTCGAACCCGGCCACGTTCTTGATGACGTGCCCGCCCGAGCGGACCACCGCGCCGTCGGCGAGCAGCGTGGTGGCGCCGATGACGAGATCCCGCAGCGTGCCGTACACCAGCGCGGAGGGCCCGGCGTCGGCGGTGGCCACCAGCCCGCCGACCGTTGCCCCGTCGGCCACCCGCGCGGCGTCGAACGCCACGTGCTGACCGTGCCCCGCCAGCTCCTCCTGCAGCGCCCGCAGCGGCGTCCCGGCGTGCACCGAGACCGTCATGTCGCCCGGGTTGTGCGTGATCACGCCGCTCAGCCCGGTGGTGTCGAGCACGGCGTCGACGGGCCCCAGCCGGCCCGCCCAGTCCGCGGCCGTGCCGGCCCCGGCGACGGAGATCCGGCCGGCCGTGTCGAGGACCGCGGCGCGGGCCTCCTTCAACGACGCCGGCCTCACCGCCGGCACGGTGCCTTCCCGCTCGCTCATAGCCGCTCGATCACCCCCGACTCCTCCAGCGGGTGCGGCCGGTACTTCCCGGGCCGCTCGCCGCACAGCCGCGGCGTGGGCAGGACCTTGCCCGGGTTGCAGATCCCCTCGGGGTCGAAGGCCGCCCGCAGGCGCTGCATCACCGCGAGGTCCTCCTCGCCGTACATCGTCGGCATCGAGCACGCCTTGTCCGTCCCGATGCCGTGCTCGCCGGACAGCGACCCGCCCAGCTCCACACAGAGCTCGGCGATCGCGCCGGACAGCTCCTCGGCGCGCTCGGTCTCGCCCGCCGCCGCGCTGTAGAGGACCAGCGGGTGGAGGTTGCCGTCGCCGGCGTGGAAGACGTTGGCCACCCGCAGCCCGGCCTCGTCGCCCATGTCGGCGATGCGGCCCAGCACCTCGGCGAGCCGGGTCCGCGGGACCACGCCGTCCTGCACGAAGTAGTCCGGCGAGATCCGGCCGACCGCGGCGAAGGCCGCCTTGCGCCCGCGCCAGATCGCCGCCCGCTCCTGCGGCGAGCCCGCGATGTGCAGCCGGGTGCAGCCGTGGGCGTCGCAGATCTCCTTGACCTGGGCGAACTCGGCGTCGCACTGCTCGATCGGGCCGTCGAGCTCGACGACCAGCGCTGCCGGGACCCCCACCGTGTACCCGGCGTGCACGGCCTCCTCGGCCGCCTCGATCGCCAGCGTGTCCATCATCTCGACGGCCGCGGGGACGATCCCCGCGGCGACGATGTCCGACACCACCTCGCCCGCCTCGGCGACCGACGGGAAGTCGGCCAGCAGCGTGCGCACCGTCTCCGGCGTGCGCAGCAACCGCACGGTGATCTTCGTGGCGATGCCGAGGGTGCCCTCGGAGCCGAGGAACACCCCGCGCAGGTCCGGGCCCTGCTGCTCGGCGGTGTCGCCGCCGAGGGTGACCACCTCGCCGTCCGGCAGCACGACCTCCGTCGACAGCACGTGGTTGGTGGTGAACCCGTACTTGAGGCAGTGGGCCCCGCCGGAGTTCTCCGCGACGTTGCCGCCGATCGTGCACACCTGCTGCGAGGAGGGGTCGGGTGCGTAGTAGAGGCCGTGCTCCGCGACCGCGGCGGTGATCTCCAGGTTCGTCACCCCGGGCTCGACGACCGCGCGCCGGTTCTCCGGGTCGACCTCCAGCACGCGCTTGAGCCGGGCCAGCGAGATCACCACGCCGTCGGCCACCGGCAGCGCCCCGCCGGAGAGCCCGGTGCCGGCACCGCGGGCGACGAACGGGACCGTGTTGCGGTGGCAGGCCTTCACCGCCCGCGCCACCCCCTCGGCGTCGCGCGGGACGAGCACGATCTCGGGACGGACCCGGTACCCGGTCAGCCCGTCGCACTCGTAGGCGCGGGTCTGCACGGGGTCGTCGATGACGCAGTCGTCGCTGTCGGGGCCCAGGGCCGCCACGATCGCGGCGCGGGCCACGGGATCGAGGGCCATCCGACCTCCTTGTCACGGCTCGTGGTGGGAACGTCGAGAGCGTAGGTCCGGCGGAGCGGTGCGGCCGCCCCGAGTGCGGGGCGACCTGCCGGAGGGTCAGGCCGTGGCAAGCAGGGACCCCAGCCGGCGACCGGCGGCGACGACCAATGGCGCGATCCGCGCGACGGTGGTGTCGTCCATCCGGGAGAGCGGGCCGGAGACGGAGACGGCGGCCGACCCGTGCGGTCCCGTCACCGGTGCGGCGACGCAACGCACGCCGGTCTCCTGCTCGCCCTCGTCGAGCACGTAGCCGCGCTCGCGGGCCACCGTCAGCTCCCGGGCGAGCACCTCCGGGTCGGTGATCGTGGTCGGCGTGACGCGGTGCAGCCCGGTCCGGGCGACGACGGCGTCCGCCTCGGCGGGCGGGAGCGCGGACAGCAGCGCCTTGCCGACCCCCGTGCAGTGCACCGGCACCCGCCGCCCGATCTCGGTGAACATCCGCATCCGGTGCGGCGACGGGACCTGCGCGACGTAGACGGCGCGGTCGCCGTCGAGCACCGCGAGGTTCGCCGTCTCGCCGATCTCGGCGACGAGGTCGGCGAGGACGGGCGTGGCCCAGCGGCCGAACTGGCGCGCCGCCGTCTCGCCCAGGCCGACGAGCTTGGGGCCCAGCGTGTAGCGCCGCGACGGCAGCTGTCGCAGGTAGCCGAGGCCGACGAGGGTGCGCACCAGCCGGTGGATCGTCGCCGGGGCGAGCCCGGTCCGCTCGGCGAGCTCGGAGAGCCCCGCCTCCCCGCCGGCCTCCGCCAGCGTCTCGAGCAGGCCGAACGCGCGGGTCAGCGACTGGACGCCGCCCGCACGGGGTACGTCGGCGCTGGACAGGCCGGTGCCGTCGGTCACCACGGCACCATACATTCCGTAATGCGGAAAAGCCACTCCGTCTGGTAGAAAAACGCGGGAGCAGAGTCGAGGAGAGAGGACGCCGCCATGGCCGGCACCGCAGGACTTCAGGTCGACCCCGAGCTCCGGCGGTTCGTCGAGGGCGAGCTGCTGTCGGGCCTGGACCTGACCCCCGAGGCGTTCTGGGGCGCACTGGCGGACCTGCAGGGACGCTTCGCCCCGCGGATCGCCGAGCTGCTCGCCCGCCGGGACGAGATCCAGGCCCGGATCGACGCGTGGCACGAGGCCCACGGCCCCGGCGACCCGGAGGCGTACGTGAACCTGCTCACGGAGCTCGGTCATCTCCTGCCGAACGACGAGCCGGCCGCGATCTCCGTCGGGGCGGTCGACGCCGAGATCGCCGAGGTCCCCGGCCCGCAGCTGGTCGTCCCCGCCACCGTGCCGCGGTACGCGCTGAACGCGGCCAACGCCCGCTGGGGCTCGCTGTACGACGCCTTCTACGGCACGGACGCGCTGCCGCTCGACCACGAGCTGGCCAAGGGGTACGACGAGCAGCGCGGCGCCCAGGTCATCGCGGCCGCGGACGAGCTGCTCGACGAGCTGTTCCCGCTGGCCCGGGGTTCGCACGCGGACGTCACCGCCTACTCCGGCTCCGAGCAGGGCTTCGTCGCCTTCACCGACGGCGGCGAGACGGGGCTGGCCGACGCCGCGCAGTTCGCCGGCTTCCGCACGCCGGACGGCGAGGGCCGCGCCGCGGTCCTGCTGCAGCGCAACGGCCTGCACGTCGAGCTCACCGTCGACCCGACCCACCGGGTGGGCCGGCAGCACCACGCCGACGTCGCCGACGTCGTGCTGGAGTCCGCCGTCACCACGATCGTCGACCTGGAGGACTCGGTCGCCACGGTCGACGGCGAGGACAAGGCGCTGGCGTACCGCACCTGGCTCGGCCTGATGACCGGCGACCTGGTGGCGGAGTTCGACAAGGGCGGGCAGACCGTCACCCGGCGGGTGCACGGCGACCGCGAGTACACCGGACCCGACGGCGCGCCGCTGACCCTGCACGGGCGCTCGCTGCTGCTCGTCCGCAACGTCGGGCACCACATGACCACGAACGCCGTGCGCACCGCCGAGGGCGAGCAGATCGCCGAGGGCGTGCTCGACGCGCTGGTCACGGCCACCGCCGCGCAGTACGACCTGCAGGGGAAGGGCCGGTTCGCCAACTCGCGGGCCGGCTCCATGTACATCGTCAAGCCCAAGCAGCACGGGCCGGACGAGGTGGCGCTGACCGTCGAGCTGTTCGCCGCCGTCGAGGAGGCCCTCGGCCTGCCCGCGCGCACGCTCAAGATCGGCATCATGGACGAGGAGAAGCGCACCAGCGTCAACCTCGCGAGCTGCATCGCGGCCGCCGCCGACCGGGTCATCTTCGTCAACACCGGCTTCCTCGACCGCACCGGCGACGAGATCCACACCTGCTTCGCGGCCGGGCCCGTGGTGCCCAAGGGCGACATGAAGTCCTCGACCTGGCTGGGCGCCTACGAGGACCGCAACGTCGACGTGGCGCTCGCCTCCGGGTTCGCGCACCGCGCGCAGATCGGCAAGGGCATGTGGGCCAAGCCCGCCGCCATGGCCGCGATGCTCGAGCAGAAGGGCGCGCAGCCGGAGCAGGGCGCCAACTGCGCCTGGGTGCCCTCGCCGACCGCCGCGACGCTGCACGCGCTGCACTACCTGCGCACGGACGTGCACGCCGTCCAGGAGGACATCGCGAAGCGGGCCGTGACCGACCGCGAGAAGCTGCTGGTGCTGCCGATGCTCACCGAGGAGCTCACCGAGGAGCAGAAGACCCACGAGCTGGAGACGAACGCCCAGTCGATCCTCGGCTACGTCGTCCGCTGGGTCGGGCTGGGCATCGGCTGCTCCACGGTGCCGGACCTCGAGGGCGTCGGGCTGATGGAGGACCGGGCGACCCTGCGCATCTCCAGCCAGCTCCTCGCGAACTGGCTGCACCACGGGGTCGTCGAGGAGAAGACGGTCCGGGACACCTTCGCCCGCATGGCCGCCCTGGTCGACGAACAGAACGCGAACGAGCCCGGCTACCCGCCGATGGCCAAGGACCTCGAGGGCAGCGAGAGCTTCCAGGCCGCCCTCGAGCTCGTGTTCACCGGGCGCACCGAGCCCAACGGCTACACCGAGCGGGTGCTCACCACCTGGCGGCAGAAGGCCAAGCAGCGGGCATGAGGCCTGCGTCTCCCCGGGGAACGCAGCCCGGCGCCGACGGGTTGGTGCCCCAGGTGGGAGGACGGATGAGGGCGTGGACGCGCGTCGCGGCGGTGCTGTTCGTCATCGGCTACGGCGCGAACCAGTTCAGCCCGCTCATGGTCATGTACCGGGAGCAGGGGCACTACTCCGCGACCGTCGTCGCGGCGTTCTTCGGCGTGTACGTGGCCGGGCTCGCGCCCGGACTGCTCGTCGGGGGCCCGCTGTCGGACCGGCTCGGCCGCCGCCGGGTCCTGCTGCCGGCGCTGGTCGCGTCGGTCCCGGCGAGCTCGGTGCTCGCCGCCGGGGCCTTCTCCGAGGCGTTGCTGTTCACCGGCCGCTTCCTGTTCGGCCTGGTCACGGGGGTGGCGATGGCCGTGGGGACGACGTGGGTGAAGGAGCTCTCGCAGGCCCCGTTCGACCCGGTGGCCGATGCGGGCTCCGGCGCCCGCCGCGCCGCGCTCGCGCTGTCCGCGGGGTTCGGCGTGGGCCCGGCGGTCGGCGGCGTGCTGGCCCAATGGGCCCCGCTGCCGATGGAGCTGCCCTACCTCGTGCACGTCGCACTCACCCTGCCGGTGATCGCCCTGGTCGCGCGGGCCCCGGAGACCCGGGCGCCCGAGGCCCTGCCCGGACCGCGGCCCCGGCGCTCGCTCCTCTCCGACCTGGCGGTGCCGGCGGTGGCGCACCCGCGGTTCCGCGGGCTGGTGCTGCCGCTGGCGCCGTGGGTGTTCGGGGCGCCGGCGCTGTCCTTCGCCGTGCAGCCGGCGGCCCTCGGACCGGAGCGGACGGCCGGGTTCGGGCTGATCTTCGCCACCGGGCTCACGGCCGTGACCCTCTCGGCCGGCGTCGCGATCCAGTCCGCCGCGCGCCGGCTCGACGCGCGCGCCCCGCTCGCCGGGGCCCCGCTCGGCCTGGTCCTGATCGTCGTCGGGATCCTGGTGGCCGCCCTGACCGCACTGACCGGCTCGCTCGTGGTGGCGTTCGCGGCCTCCGCGACCCTCGGCGCGGGCTACGGCATCTCGCTGGTCAGCGGCCTGCTCGAGGTCCAGCGGATCGCCGCGCCCGAGCACCTCGCCGGCCTCACCGCGGTGTACTACTCGCTGACCTACGTCGGCTTCCTGCTCCCGGTGGTCCTTGCCCCGCTCGCGGTCCCCGTGCCCTATCCGCTCCTGCTGGTCGTCGTGGCGGCCCTCGCGGCGGTGTGCCTCGCGGTTCTCGTCGTGGCCGGACGGCGCACCGCGCGCCCGGTCCCCGTCTGAGTCGCCGTCTGAGTTCCCGTCTGGGTGCCCGTCTGATCTGAGCCGCCCCCGTCGGAGGGGCGCGGCGAGTCCATCGCCGGCGGCCGGGCCGCGCCGCACAACGGGCGAACCGGACGGTGACCCCCATAGGATCCGGGGGAGCCCCGGCAGGTCCCGGCGAACCGAGCGGGTTCCGGGCGCTCGGACCGGGCGGTGTGCCCGTCCACCGCCACAGGATTCGTCTCGCCGTGGTGGGGAACAGGTGTCGACGTAGCCAGGAGGTGTCGTTGCTCGCGCTGGTCCTCGCCCACCTCGTGGTGGCCGGGCTGCTCCCGTGGGTCGCTCGGTGGAACCGGCGGGCGGCGTTCGGGATCGCGGCCCTGCTGCCTGCCGCCACGCTCGGGTGGGCGCTGACCCGGCTCGGTCCGGCGCTCGGCCCGGGGGTGAGCGAGAGCCTCGCCTGGGCTCCCGCGCTGGACCTGGGGTACACCGTCCGGCTCGACGCGCTGGGCATCGTGATGATCGTGCTGGTCGGCGGCATCGGCGCGCTCGTCCTGGCGTACAGCGCGTGGTACTTCGCCGACGACGGCGAGGAGGCGTCGCGCTCCGCCGCGCTGCTGCTGGCCTTCGCCGGGGTGATGCTCGGCCTCGTCCTCGCCGACGACCTGCTCACGCTCTACGTCTTCTGGGAGCTCACCTCGGTCGCGTCGTTCCTGCTGGTCGGGCAGGGTGGGCTGCACCGGGCGAACCGGCGCGCGGCGGTGCAGGCGCTGTTGATGACGGTGTTCGGCGGGCTCGCGATGCTGCTCGGCGTCGTCCTGCTCGGGCAGGCGGCGGGCACCTTCGTGATCTCCGAGATCGTGGCCGCACCCCCCACGGGCGGGGCGGTCACGGCCGCGCTCGCGTTGATCCTGGTCGGGGCGCTCACCAAGTCCGCGCAGGTCCCGTTCCACCCGTGGTTGCCCGCCGCGATGGTCGCGCCCACCCCGGTGAGCGCCTACCTGCACGCCGCGGCGATGGTGAAGGCCGGCGTGGTCGTGGTCGCGCGGCTCTCGCCGGGCTTCGCCGACCGCCCGCAGTGGTGGGTGCCCGTCGTCGCCTTCGGGCTCGTCACGATGCTGCTCGGCGGGTGGCGCGCGATGCAGGAGACCGACCTCAAGCGCCTGCTGGCCTTCGGCACGATCAGCCAGCTCGGGTTCCTGATGGTGCTCTTCGGCACCGGCGACCGGATCGCCGAGATCGCCGCGCTGACGATGCTGCTCGCGCACGGGCTGTTCAAGGCTCCGCTGTTCATGGTGGTCGGGGCGATCGACGAGACCGCCGGAACCCGCGAGGCCGGAGAGCTCTCGGGTCTCGGGCGTGCGCGCCCGGGGCTGGCCGCCGTGTCGGCGCTCGCGGCGGCGTCCATGGCCGGCGTGCCCTTCCTGCTCGGGTTCCTGGGCAAGGAGGCCGCGTTCGAGGGCGTGCTGCACCCGGGCGGGCCACGCGGCTGGCTGATCGGCGTCGGCCTGCTCGTGGGCTCGGTCCTCACCGTGGCCTACAGCGCCCGGTTCCTCTGGGGGGCGTTCGCGACCAAACCGGGTGTCGATGCGGTCGGGGCGGTGGCCCCTCCGGCCGGGCTCACCGTCCCGGCCTGGATCGCGGCCGGTGCGGGCCTCGTGCTCGGCTGCGCGCCCCCGTTGACGGACGCCCTGGCGCAGCGCTACGCCGCCGCGTACCCCGCCGCCGACGCGGAGGAGGCCGGGTACCACCTCGCCCTCTGGCACGGGTTCTCGGTGCCGCTGCTGTTCTCCGCGGTGGCCCTCGGCCTCGGGTACCTGCTCCACCGGTGGCGGGCCCGGGCGGCCACGGTCCACCGTGCGCTGCGGTTCCCGATCACCGCCGAGCGCAGCTACGAGCTGGTCGTCGCCGGGACGGAGCGGTTCGCGGTCCGGTTCACCGGGCGGGTCCAGGCCGGCTCGCTGCCGGTCTACCTCGGCGTCCTGCTGGCCACCGTGCTCCTGCTCCCGGGCGTCGCGTTGCTGCTCGGCGGCGTGCTGCCCGAGGACCAACGGCTCGTCGACGCCCTGATGCAGATCCCGCTAGGGCTCGGCGTGGTCGTCGCCGCGCTCGTGCTCCCGCGCGCCCGCCGTCGCTTCACCGCCGTGCTGCTGCTCGGGGCGATCGGCTACGGGATCGGCGGGTTGTTCGTGGTCGACGGCGGTCCCGACCTGGCGCTGGCCCAGTTCCTCGTCGAGACGTTGACCCTGGTCGTGTTCGTCCTGGTGCTGCGCAGACTGCCGGCCCACTTCGACGCCCGGCCGGAGGTGTCCCCGAGGCGGGCCGTCCAGGTGCGCAAGGGTGCCCTCGCCGCACTCGTCGGCATCTTCGTCGCGGCGGCGGGCGTCGTGCTGAGCGGGGTGCGGCAGCAGCCGTCGGCGGTGAGCGCCCAGTACGTCGCGCTGGCCCCGGAGACCGGGGCCGAGAACGTCGTGGCCGCCATCCTCGTCGACTTCCGGGCGCTCGACACCGTCGGCGAGATCACGGTGCTGATGGTCGCGATCGCGGGCACCGCCAGCCTGGCCCTCGCCACCCGGTACGACCGCCGCCCGCGCGGCAGCGGCTCCGGGACCCCCGAGCACGAGAAGGAGCTCCTGGGATGAGCGCACCGGAGAAGGAGCAGGTCCCGTTCGAGGACTGGGACGAGCCGAAGAACGAGTGGATGTTGCCGGGGAGCTGCCCGGTGCGGGCGAACCGGACCCTGCTGCTGGAAGCGGCGGCCCGGTTCCTGTTCCCCACGGTGCTGGTGTTCTCCGGCTACCTGTTGTTCGTCGGGCACTACGGCCCCGGCGGCGGCTTCTCGGGCGGCCTGGTCGCCGGGCTGGCGTTCGTCCTGCGCTACATCGCGGGTGGAGCGACCGAGGGCGCCGGGATCGGGGCCCGCGTGCGCGTGCGCCCGCCGCTGGTGGTCGGGAGCGGTCTGCTCCTCGCACTGGTCACCGCGCTGGTCCCGATCGCGTTCGGCGCGGCCCCGCTGACCAGCGCGCACGTGGTCCTGCACGTGCCGGTGGTGGGGGAGGTGGACCTGGTCAGCAGCCTGGCGCTCGACGTCGGGGTGTACGTGCTGATCGTCGGTGTCGTGCTCGAGCTGCTGCGGTCGCTGGGCACCGGGATCGAACGCGACGCGCGGGAGGACCCCCGGTGATCACCATCAACCTGACCATGGCGATCGTCGTCGCCGTGCTCTACTCGGTGGGCTTCTTCCTGCTGCTGCAGCGCTCGCTCATGCGGATCCTCATCGGGATCATCGTCCTCGGGCACGGCACGAACCTGCTGCTCCAGCTCGCCGGAGGGCCGCCGGGCCGGGCGCCCGTGCTCGGTGGTGCGCCGCCTGCGGCCTTCGCCGACCCGCTGCCGCAGGCCCTCGCCCTGACCGCGATCGTGATCACCTTCGCGCTGACGACCTTCCTGCTGGCCCTCGCCTACCGCTCCTGGGTGCTGGCGGGCCACGACGAGGTGCAGGACGACCCGGAGGACCGGCGCATCGCCACGCGCCGGGAGCCGAGGGGCTCGATGGAGGCGGACACGGGCGAACCGGGTACCGGCGACCCGGGGGAGGTCGGTCCGGACCCGGCCGAGGGGTCGGCCCGCCGCGACGACCCGGCCGGCGGGCGCGACGAGGCCGGCCGGCGGGACGAGGGGCTGGGCGGCGCCGACCCGGCCGACGAGCAGGGGAACGGCCGGTGAACACACTCGTCACCCTGCCCGTGCTGTTGCCGCTGCTGGGCGCCGCGCTGGCGATCGTCGTGGCGCGGTCCCCGCAGCTGCAGCGCGCGGTCGGGGTCGTCGTGCTGACGGCGGTCGTCGGGGTGGCGGCGGCGTTGCTGGTGGCCGCGGACCGCGACGGCCCGATCGTCGCCCGGATCGGCGGGTGGTCCGCCCCCGTCGGGATCGTGCTCGTCGCCGACCGGCTCTCCAGCCTGCTGCTGCTGATCTCGACCGTGGTCACCCTGGCCGTCCTGCTCTACGCGATCGACCAGCGGATCGCCGACTACGGCCGCCGGACGGCGAGCACCACGTTCCACCCGATCTTCCTGGTGCTCTCGACCGGCGTGTCGCTCGCCTACCTCAGCGGCGACCTGTTCAACCTGTTCGTCGCGTTCGAGATCATGCTGTCGGCCTCCTACGTCCTGATCACGCGCCGCACCAGCGCGAACCGCATCCGGTCCGGCATGACCTACGTCATCACCAGCCTCACCTCGTCGCTGCTGTTCCTGACCACGGTCGCACTCGTCTACGCGGCGACCGGCACCGTGAACCTCGCCGACCTCGCGGGCCGCGTCGCCCAGCTGCCGCCCGGGTTGCAGACGCTGCTGGCGATGCTGACGATCGTGACGTTCGGGATCAAGGCCGCGATCGTGCCGCTGCACTTCTGGCTGCCCGACAGTTACCCCAACGCCCCGGCCCCGGTCACCGCGCTGTTCGCGGGCCTGCTCAGCAAGGTCGGCATCTACGTCCTGCTGCGGACCCAGACCCTGGTGTTCCCGGACGGGCAGACGGTCCTGCTGTTGGTGCTGGCCGCCCTGACGATGGTGGTCGGCGCGCTCGGGGCGCTCGCCCAGAACGACCTCAACCGGCTCTTGTCGTTCCTGCTGGTCAGCCACATCGGCTTCATGCTCTTCGGGCTCGCGGTCTTCACCGCGGCGGGCCTGGCGGGCACGGTGGTCTACATCGTCCACCACATCACCGTGCAGGCCACGTTGTTCCTGGTCAGCGGTCTGATCACGCGCCGGACGGGGACGGTCGCGATCGACCAGATGGGCGGGCTGGCCCGGACGGCGCCGTTCCTGGCGGTGCTGTTCGCGATACCGGCGCTCACCCTGGCCGGCCTGCCACCGACGGCCGGCTTCGTCGCCAAGCTGACGTTGCTGCAGGCCGGCGTGGCGGCCGGGACCGGAACGGCCGTGGTCGCGGGCGTGGTGGTCCTGGCGAGCCTGCTCACGCTCTACGCGATGACGCGGATCTGGGTGCGGGTGTTCTGGGGCGAGCCGCGGGAGGCGCTGCCCGACCCCGATCCCTCGGACGAGCTCGTGGTCGGCACGGCGCGGACGTCGCGCCGGATGTACGCCGCGACGGCCGGGCTGGTCGTGGTCAGCCTGGCGATCGCCGCCGCGGCCGGGCCGCTCACGACGCTGACCGGGCAGGCCGGGGCGGACCTGGTCGAGCGGACGCCCTACACGGTCGCGGTGCTGGGGGAGGGGTCGTGACGAACGGGTCGGGGACGACGGGCAGGGCGGGCGTGGCATCGGCCGTGCGGCGGCTGCCGCAGGTGGCCTGGCTGCTCGTGGTGTGGCTGCTGCTGTGGGGCGGCGTCTCGGCGAAGGTCGTGTTCGGCGGGCTGGTGGTCGCGTCGGCGGTCACGGTGCTGTTCCCGATGCCGCTGCTGCCGGCGCTGCCGCTCCGGCCGGTGGCGCTCGCCCGGCTGGCCGGGTTCGTGGTCCGCGACGTGGTGGTCTCCAGCATCGCGGTGTCCCGGCAGACGCTGCGGTACGGACCCGCGGCGCAGGGCGGGATCGTCGAAGCGCCGCTGCACGCCCGGTCGGACCGGGAGATCGCGGTCCTCGTGGCGGCGGTGACCCTCTCGCCCGGCACCGTCGTGCTCCAGGTCGACCGGCCCGGGGCCCGGTGGTACGTCTACGCCCTGGGCCTGCACGGACCCGGCGACGCCGACGGTGTCCGGCGGCAGATGCTGACGGTGCAGCGGCGCGTCGTCCAGGCGCTGGGTAGCGAGGCCGAACAACGCGCCTGCGCGGAGAGGGGGAACCGATGACCGCCGTGATCGTCGCCGTGCTCATGATGTTGAGCGTCGCCGGAGCGCTCACCGTCTTCAGGCTGCTGCGCGGGCCGGCGACCCTGGACCGGATCATCGCGCTCGACGTGTTCCTGGTCCTGATCGTCGCGGCCACCGCCGTCTCCATCGCGTTCTTCCGGGACCCGACGTTCATCCCGCTGCTCGCCGCCGTCGCCCTCGTGTCCTTCGTCGGGTCCGCGACCGCGGCCCGGCTCGTCGAGCGCTGGGAGCGGCACCGGTGAGCCGCCGACCGCCCCGCACGCCCGGGGGCCGGTCGTGCTGATCGTCACCCGGGACGTCGCCAGCGCCGTGCTGATGCTGGCCGGCGCGTCGTCGTGCCTGCTCGGCGCGCTCGGGCTGGTCCGGCTGCCGGACCTGCCCTCCCGCGCACAGGCAGCGGCCAAGCCGCAGACCCTCGGACTGGTGCTGATCCTCTTCGGCACCGCCGTCCGGCTGGAGTTCGGCAGCGGGGCGATGCTCGTGCTGGTGGTGCTGTTCCAGATCGTCACCGCCGCGGTGATCAGCCACATCGTCGCCCGCTCGGCGTACCGCAGCGGCACCTTCGACCACGACGCGCTGCTCGTCGACGAGCTGGCCGCGCGGGTGGAGCGGGAGGGCCGCGGGCGGCGCGCCGGTGGGGGACGGGCCGGTGGGGGACGGGCCGGTGGGGGACGGGACGGCGGGGGACGGGACGGGGAACGGGGCGGAGGGGACGGGGCCGACGAGGCCCGCGACGGGCGAAAGTAGGCTCCGGGCCGTGGCTGTCTATGCGCTCGGTGACGTCGAACCCGACATCCATCCCGAGGCCTACGTCCACCCGGACGCGGTCGTGATCGGCAACGTGACGCTGGGGGCGCAGGCGTCGGTGTGGCCGACCGCCGTCCTCCGCGGCGACGACGGCTACATCGTGGTCGGAGCGCGCACCAGCATCCAGGACGGCTCGATCATCCACACCACCGCGCGTACGCCCACCCTGATCGGCGAGGACTGCACGGTCGGGCACAACGTGCACATCGAGGCCGCCGAGATCGCCGACAAGGTGCTGATCTCGTCGGGGTCGGTGGTGCTCAACGGCTCGACGATCGGCGAGGGCGCGATCGTCGCCGCCGGTGCCGTCGTCTCGCCGAACGCCGTGGTCCCGCCGCGGCGGATGGCGCTCGGTGTCCCGGCCCGGGTCCGCGAGGGCTACGAGGTGCCGGAGGACCGGTTCCGGTATGCCGTCGACTCGTACGTGCAGCGGGGCGAGCGCTTCCGCGCCGAGCTGCGCCGGCTGGACGTCTGATGCCCGGCAAACCGTTGGCCGAGGTCGTCGAGGAGGGCTGGGCCCGGGCGCTGGAGCCCGTGGGGCCGGTCGTGGCGCAGATGGGCGAGTTCCTGCGCGCGGAGCTCGCGGCGGGCCGGAAGTACCTGCCCGCGGGCGCGAACGTGCTGCGGGCCTTCCAGCAGCCCTTCGACGAGGTCCGCGTCCTGATCGTGGGGCAGGACCCCTACCCGACGCCGGGGCACGCCGTCGGGCTGTCCTTCTCGGTGGCCGCCGACGTCCGCCCGCTGCCGCGCTCGCTGGTCAACATCTTCAAGGAGTACCAGGAGGACCTGGGGCTGCCGCTGCCCTCGTCGGGGGATCTCACGCCCTGGACGAAGCAGGGCGTGCTGCTGCTCAACAGGTGCCTCACGGTGGAGCCGGGCTCGCCCGGCTCGCACCGCGACAAGGGCTGGGAGGCCGTGACCGAGCAGGCGATCCGGGCGCTCGTCGAGCGCGACGCGGAACCGCTGGTGGCGGTCCTGTGGGGGCGGGACGCGCGCACCCTGGCGCCGCTGCTCGTCGACGTCCCGATCATCGAGTCGGCGCACCCGAGCCCGATGTCGGCGGACCGTGGCTTCTTCGGCTCGCGGCCCTTCAGCCGGGCCAACGACCTGCTGGAGGAGATCGGTGGGGAACCCGTGGACTGGCGCCTGCCGTGACCCGTTCGCGTACGACGTCCGTCACAGGAGCGTGCGACACGGCTCGGTACGGCAACCCCGTCACGACGAGCTCATGACGACGAGCTCATGACGACGAGCTCATGACGACGAGCTCATGACGACGAGCTCATGACGACGAGCTCATGACGACGAGCTCATGACGACGACGGGGCGGCCTCCCGGCTGGGAGACCGCCCCGCTCCTCGTCCCGCTCGCGTCAGGCGCGCGCGACCTTCCCGGCCTTGAGGCAGGAGGTGCACACGCTCAGGCGACGACGGTTGCCACCGTCGACCTTGGTGCGCACGGTCTGGATGTTCGGGTTCCAGCGGCGGTGGGTACGGCGGTGCGAGTGCGAGACGGACATGCCGAAGCCCGGACCCTTGCCGCAGACGTCGCAGACGGCAGCCACGTCGGACACTCCTCGGGGTAGACAGACAACGATGCGGGGCCCGGGTCTCCCCGGGCACGTGTCGTCCAGGGTAACCACCCTCTCCCCGGCGCACGCACCGGCCCCCACCCGCGGCCCGACCGGGCTGCCGGGATCCGCCTCGTCGCTGGTCGCCGCACTAGGGTGGGGGCGTGCCCCCGACGCTCGACGCCGCCCTGCTCCGGCGCTGGGCCGCCGCCGCCGTGGCGGGGCTCGAGCGGCACCGCGGCGAGCTCGACGGGATCAACGTCTTCCCGGTGGCCGACGCGGACACCGGCACCAACATGGTCCTCACCCTGCGGGCCGGTGCCGACGCCCTCGACGAGCGTGCGGAGGACCCGGCCGAGGTCGCCGCGGCGCTCGCCAAGGGCGCGCTCCGGGGCGCCCGCGGCAACTCGGGGACCATCCTCTCCCAGCTGCTGCGGGGGCTCGCCGAGGCGCTCGCCGTGGGCGAGGACCTGGCGGGCGCGCTGCGCCGGGCCGCCGAACTGGCCACCGCCGCCGTCGCCGAGCCGCGCGAGGGCACGATGCTCACGGTGATCGCCGCGGCGGCCGAGGCGGCCGCGGAGCTGGGCGGGGAGCCGGTCGCGATCGCCGACGCGGCCCACGCGGCCGTCGCCCGGACCACCGGCCAGCTCCCGGAGCTGAGCCGGGCCGGGGTGGTCGACGCGGGCGGTCTCGGCATCGCCGTGGTGCTCGACGCGCTGGTGGAGGCCGGCGCGGGGCGCGTCCCCGAACGCTCGCGGGTGGTCGTCCGGGACCGGGCGGCGCTCACCGCCGCCCGCGAGTCCGGCTCGGAGCAGTACGACAGCGAGGTCATGTACCTGCTCGACCGGACCACGGACGACGCGGTGACGAGCCTGCGCGCCCGGCTGGCGTCGCTCGGGGACTCCGTGGTCGTCGTCGGCGACGGGGCCGGGACGTGGAACGTGCACGTGCACTGCACGGACGTCGGCGCGGCGCTCGAGGCCGGGATCGAGGCGGGCCGGCCCCACCGCATCACCGTCATGCGGTTCGACGACCGCCCGCCCGAGCCCGCGCGGCCCGCCTTCCGCCGGCGGCGTGCGGTGCTGATGGTCGCGTCGGGGGCCGGGGTGGCCGAGCTCGCCCGCGGGGCCGGGGCGGACGTGCTGGAGGCCCGGCCCGGGCACACGGTGTCGGGGCGGGAACTGGCGGCCGCCGTCGAGGCCACCGGCGCCGCGCACGTCGCCCTCATGACCTGCGACGTCGGTCTGCTCGACCTCGCCGCCCGGGTCG
This sequence comes from Pseudonocardia oceanicola, assembly GCF_047200735.1. Classification (NCBI taxonomy): domain Bacteria; kingdom Bacillati; phylum Actinomycetota; class Actinomycetes; order Pseudonocardiales; family Pseudonocardiaceae; genus Pseudonocardia; species Pseudonocardia oceanicola. The sequence goes on along the minus strand of NZ_JBJZON010000022.1, from coordinate 107,046 downwards.
CCGGTGCGGCCCGGGACGAGGGCCGCGAGGTGGTCGTCGTGCCCACGACCTCGGTGCCGCAGGGCCTGGCCGCCCTCGCCGTGCACGACCTGTCCCGCAACGCCGCCGACGACGTCGTCGCGATGGCCGAGGCGGCGGCCGGCACCCGCACCGGCGGGCTCGTGGTGGCCGAGGCGGAGGCGCTGACCTGGGTGGGCCGGTGCGCCCCGGGCGAGGTGCTGGGGATGAGCGAGGGCGAGGTCGTGCTGATCGCACCCGACCTGACTGTCGGTGCCCTGTGGTTGGCTCACCGCATGCTGACTCCGGGTGGTGAGCTCGTCACCGCGCTGCTGGGGGCGGACGCGCCCGAGGAACTGGGCAGCGGGCTGGCCGAGGACCTCCGCCGCACCCACCCGGAGGTCGACGTGGTCGTCTACCGCGGCGGGCAGGTGGACTTCCCGCTGGTGTTGGGGGTGGAGTAGTGGCCCTCCCGAGGACCGACCCCCCGAGGATCGACATGGACACGGCGCTGATCGACGTGGTCGGCAAGGCGTCGGCGAAGGCGCTGGGCGGCAAGCTCGAGCTGTACACCGTCGGTGACCTGGTGCGGCACTACCCGCGCCGGTACGTCGAGCGCGGCAAGCTCACCGACATCGCCGGTCTCGAGGTGGGCGAGTACGTCACGGTGATCGCGACCGTCGAGTCGGCGACCGTCCGGGACATGCGCACCCGGCGCGGCAAGCTGATGAACTGCACGATCCGGGACGCCAAGGGCGCCACCCTGTCCTGCACGTTCTTCCACGCGCAGCGGGTGCAGGGGTTCGTCCAGGTGGGGCGCACGCTCATGTTCTCCGGGGTCGTGTCGGTGTTCCGCAGCGGCCGGACCACCACGCTCCAGCTCACCCACCCCGAGTTCGAGGAGCTGGAGGAGGACTCCGAGGACCGGCCGTACATCTCCATCTACCCGGCCACCAAGGGCGTCAGGTCGCAGGCCGTCGCCCGCAGCGTCCGCCAGGTGCTCGCGCTGCTCGACGACCCGACGGACCCGCTGCCCGAGGACCTGCGGCAGGAACACGAGCTGATGCCGCTCGGCGCCGCGCTGCGCAAGATCCACGTGCCGCGGTCCGAGGCGGACCAGCGTGCGGCGAAGGGCCGGCTGGTGTGGGACGAGGCGTTCGGCGTCCAGCTCGCGCTGTCGCTGCAGCGCGAGCGGGCGATGCACCGGCCCGCGGCGCCCTCGCCGCGCAGGGCGGGCGGGCTGCTCGAGGGGTTCGACGCGAACCTGCCCTTCCCGCTCACCGCCGGGCAGAAATCGGTCGGCGAGGAGATCGCCGCGGACCTCGGCCGCCCGCTGCCGATGAACCGGCTCGTGCAGGGCGACGTCGGCGCAGGCAAGACCGTCGTCGCGCTGCGGGCGATGCTGCAGGTCGTCGACAACGGGCGGCAGGCCGCGATGCTCGCGCCCACGGAGGTGCTGGCCACCCAGCACGCGCGGTCGCTGCGGGCGATGCTCGGGCCGCTCGGCACGGGGGGCGAGCTCGGCTCGGCGGAGCGGGCCACGAGGATCACGCTGCTCACCGGCTCGATGTCCACGGCGGAGCGGCGGCAGGCCCTGCTGGACATCCAGTCCGGGGCCGCGGGGATCGTGGTCGGGACGCACGCCATCATCGAGGACACGGTGGGCTTCGCCGAGCTCGGCCTGGTGGTGGTCGACGAGCAGCACCGGTTCGGCGTCGAGCAGCGGGACGCGCTGCGCGGCCGGGGCGAGCGCACCCCGCACCTGCTGGTCATGACGGCCACCCCGATCCCGCGGACCGTCGCGATGACCGTCTACGGCGACCTGGAGGTCTCGGCGCTCACCGAGCTGCCCAAGGGCCGGTCGCCGATCAGGACCACCGTGGTGCCGGCGGGGGAGAAGCCGTCCTGGCTGGAGCGGGTCTGGGCGCGCATCCGCGAGGAGGTCGCGGAGGGCCACCAGTGCTACGTCGTGTTCCCGCGGGTGGGCGGGGAGTACGCGACCAAGAAGAAGGGCCGGGATCCGGAGGACGCCGAGGACCCGGACGACGCGGGTGCCGACGGCGCGGACGGCGAGCGCCGCCCGCCGCTGGCGGTGCTCGACATCGGGCCGAAGCTGGAGCAGGGGCCGCTGGCGGGGCTGCGGATCGGGATCCTGCACGGCAAGCTGCCCGCCGAGGAGAAGGACGCGGTGATGCGGGCCTTCGACGCCGGCGAGCTCGACGTGCTCCTGGCCACCACGGTGATCGAGGTGGGCGTCGACGTCCCGAACGCCACCGGCATGATCATCATGGACGCGGACCGGTTCGGGCTCTCCCAGCTGCACCAGCTCCGCGGCCGGGTGGGCCGCGGGTCGGCGCCCGGGGTGTGCCTGCTCGTCACGGACATGCCGAGCGGCACCACGGCCCGGGAGCGGCTCGACGCCGTCGCCTCCACCACGGACGGGTTCGAGCTCGCCCGGCTGGACCTGGAGCTGCGCCGGGAGGGGGACGTCCTCGGCTCGTCGCAGTCCGGGCGGCGCTCGGGGCTGAAGCTGCTGTCGCTGCTGCGCCACGAGAAGGTGATCTCGGCGGCCCGGCTCTCCGCCGCCCGGCTCGTCGCCTCCGACCCCGGCCTGGCGCGCCACCCCGGCCTCCGCGCTCTCGTCGCCGAGACGGTGGGGGACGAGGAGTCCGCCGCCTACCTCGACAAGGTGTAGTCCCAGGAGAGCCCCGCGAGTCGCGCCGTGGGCTCCGGCGAGTCGCGCTGTGGGCTTCCGCGAGTCGCGCTGTGGGCTTCCGCGAGTCGCGCTGTGGGTTCCCGCGAGTCGCGCTGTGGGCTTCCGCGAGTCGCGCTGTGGGCTTCCGCGAGTCGCGCGGCTACGCGCTGAGCTGGCCCCTGCCCTCGTTCTCCAGCGCCGCGACGGCGGCACGGGGCAGGTGCACCACACCCGCCTTCTCCAGCCGGCCGAGCTCCGAGCGGGCCATCGCGTAGGCCGCGAGGCGTTCGGCGTCGTTGTCCGAGTCCCGCGCGGTGGTCAGCAGCTTGATCGCCCGCTCCACCGACGCACGCTCCGAGGCCGACAGCGAGGAGTGCCGGATCCGCTCGGCGGCATCGCGCGCGGCCTCCCACGCCCGCACCGCCCGGTCGACGGCGGCGACGAACATCTCCGCGTGGTGGCGATCGGCGGGCCGGGTGTCCGTGTCCAGTGCCTGGGCCTCGGCGAACGCCTCCACGAACCGCCCGGTGCTGGGGACCGAGACGTCGGCGAGGGCCGGCAGCCGAAGCACGGCCATCGGGTCGCACTCGAAGCCCGTGTACTCCTCGCGCAGGCGGTCGAACCGCGCGCGGGCCTGCGCCCACGGCGGCGCCGGTGGCGCCTGCGGGCGAGGCGCGGTGACCGGCGGCGGCGGGATCGGGCGGCGCCGTCCGGCCCGGTGCGCCGTGATCGCCACGACGGCGAGCAGGAACAGCGGGGAGAAGGAGACCACGGCGAATGCGGTCGCGGCCGCGGCGCTGCCGACCAGCCCGATGAGCACGATGATCAGCGGCAGTGCGATCCAGGGCGACGGCACGGCCATCCCGGGCCGGTACGGACCATGGTGGCGGTGCGGCGGAGTCGATCCCGCGCGGCGCACCCGCCGGGCCGCCCGCTCACCAGGATTCTCCCAGCGGGGACCGTGCCCACGGCCGTAGCCGCCGGGCCCGCCGAAACCGCCCGGGTGATGCGGACGCCGAGTCATGTCTCCTTGGTACCCGAACGGGTGGTGACGTGCATCGACCCTGCGGAGGAATGCCCCGGTCGGCCGCATTCGCGCAGGCCGGTGGTCTCAGCACCGTCTCAGACCGTCCGCTGCGGACGGGACCGCCGACGACCCCGGCACCCCGTCCCATCTGGTGGTTCTGCGGTCGACGGCCGTCCCGGCCGCGTGCCACGATTCCCCGTCCCCGCCGCCACCGCGGCGCGGACGCATGTCACGTCCGACGGACCAGGGAGCCGGATGTTCTCGAAAGTGCTGGTGGCCAACCGCGGGGAGATCGCGATCCGGGCGTTCCGGGCCGCGTTCGAGCTGGGGATCTCGACGGTCGCGGTGTTCCCCCACGAGGACCGCAACTCGCTGCACCGGGCGAAGGCCGACGAGTCGTACCTGATCGGCGAGCGCGGCCACCCCGTCCGCGCCTACCTGTCGGTCGAGGAGATCATCAGTGCGGCGACGAAGGCGGGGGCCGACGCCGTCTACCCCGGCTACGGCTTCCTGTCCGAGAACCCCGACCTGGCCGCCGCCTGCCACGAGGCCGGCATCACCTTCGTCGGGCCGCCTTCGGAGGTCCTGCACCTGACCGGCAACAAGTCCCGCGCGGTCGCGGCCGCGCGCGAGGCCGGGGTGCCGGTGCTCGAGTCGTCGGAGCCCTCGGACGACGTGGAGACCCTGCTCGCCGCGGCCGACGCCGTCGGGTTCCCGATCTTCGTCAAGGCCGTGGCCGGTGGCGGCGGTCGCGGCATGCGGCGGGTGCAGAACCCGTCCGAGCTGCGCGATGCCGTCGAGGCCGCCTCCCGCGAGGCCGAGTCGGCCTTCGGCGACGGCACCGTGTTCCTGGAGCAGGCGGTCGTGAACCCCCGCCACATCGAGGTGCAGATCCTGGCCGACGGCGAGGGCGACGTCGTGCACCTGTTCGAGCGGGACTGCTCGATGCAACGGCGTCACCAGAAGGTCGTGGAGATCGCGCCGGCGCCGAACCTGGACCCGGAGCTGCGCGAGCGCATCTGCCAGGACGCGGTGAACTTCGCCCGGCACATCGGCTACCGCAACGCGGGCACGGTCGAGTTCCTGGTCGACGAGCGCGGCAACCACGTGTTCATCGAGATGAACCCACGCATCCAGGTCGAGCACACGGTGACCGAACAGGTCACGGACCGGGACCTGGTCATCGCCCAGCTGCGCATCGCCTCGGGCATGACGCTGCGGGAGCTGCACCTGACCCAGGACGAGGTCACCCTCTCCGGGGCGGCGCTGCAGTGCCGGGTCACCACGGAGGACCCCGCCAACGGGTTCCGCCCGGACACCGGCGTGATCAGTGCCTACCGCTCGCCGGGTGGCCCGGGCGTGCGGCTCGACGGCGGCACGGTGCACACCGGCGCCGAGGTGTCGGCGCACTTCGACTCGATGCTGGTCAAGCTGACCTGCCACGGCCACGACTTCGCCAACGCCGTGCGCCGCGCCCGCCGGGCGATCGCGGAGTTCCGCATCCGTGGCGTCTCCACCAACCTGCCCTTCCTCGCCGCGGTGCTCGACGACCCGGACTTCGCCGCCGGGCGGATCACCACGAGCTTCATCGAGGACCGGCCGGAGCTGCTCAGGGCCCGCCCCTCGGCCGACCGCGGCTCGCGGATGCTGGCCTACCTGGCCGACGTCACGGTGAACAGGCCGAACGGTCCGCGCACCGAGGTCGTCGAGCCCGTCGACAAGCTGCCGCCGGTCGACCTGAACGCCGAGCCGCCCGCCGGGTCCGCCCAGCTGCTGCGCGAGCTCGGCCCGGAGGGCTTCGCCCGGCAGCTGCGGGACCGGACGGCCGTCGCCGTCACCGACACCACCTTCCGGGACGCGCACCAGTCTCTGCTGGCCACCCGGATCCGCACGCGGGACCTGCTCGCGGTGGCCCCGCACGTGGCGCGGCTGGTGCCGGAGCTGTTCAGCCTGGAGTGCTGGGGCGGGGCGACCTACGACGTCGCGCTGCGGTTCCTGGCCGAGGACCCGTGGGAGCGGCTGGCGGCGCTGAAGGAGGCGGTGCCGACCATCTGCACGCAGATGCTGCTGCGCGGGCGCAACACCGTCGGCTACACGCCGTACCCGACCGAGGTGACGGACGCGTTCGTCGCCGAGGCCGCGACGACGGGCATGGACATCTTCCGGATCTTCGACGCGCTCAACGACGTCTCGCAGATGCGGCCGGCCATCGACGCGGTCCGCGCGACCGGGACCGCGGTCGCGGAGGTGGCGCTCTGCTACACCGCGGACCTGTCCGACCCGGGCGAGAAGCTCTACACCCTCGACTACTACCTGCGTCTCGCCGAGCAGATCGTCGAGGCCGGCGCGCACGTGCTGGCGATCAAGGACATGGCCGGGCTGCTGCGGCCGCCCGCGGCCCGCACCCTCGTCCAGGCGCTGCGCAGCCGGTTCGACCTGCCCGTGCACCTGCACACCCACGACACCGCGGGCGGGCAGCTGGCCACCTTGATCACGGCGATCGACGCCGGGGTGGACGCCGTCGACGGCGCGGTCGCCTCGATGGCCGGCACGACCTCGCAGCCCTCGCTGTCGGCGCTGGTCGCGGCGACCGACCACACCGAGCGCGCCTCCGGGCTGTCGCTGCAGGCCGTCTCGGACCTGGAGCCGTACTGGGAGGCGGTGCGCAAGGTCTACGGGCCGTTCGAGTCCGGCCTCGCCTCGCCCACCGGGCGGGTGTACCACCACGAGATCCCCGGCGGGCAGCTGTCCAACCTGCGCCAGCAGGCGATCGCGCTCGGGCTGGGGGACCGGTTCGAGCTGATCGAGGACTGCTACGCCGCCGCGGACCGGATGCTGGGCCGGCTGGTCAAGGTCACGCCGTCGTCCAAGGTGGTGGGAGACCTGGCCTTGCACCTGGTCGGTGCCGGGGTCACGGCGGAGGACTTCGAGTCCGACCCGGGCAAGTTCGACGTCCCGGACTCGGTGATCGGGTTCCTGCGCGGTGAGCTGGGCGACCCGCCCGGCGGCTGGCCCGAGCCCTTCCGGACCCGCGCGCTGGAGGGCCGTTCGCCGGAGGTCGAGCACGCGGAGCTGAGCATCGAGGACCGCCGCGGGCTGCGCGACGAGCCCCGCCGGACGTTGAACCGGCTGCTGTTCCCCGCCCCGAGCAAGGAGCTCGACACCCACCGGGAGCACTACGGCGACACCAGCGTGCTGTCGTCGAAGGACTTCTTCTACGGCCTCGAACCGGACGTCGAGCACACGGTCACCCTCGAGCAGGGCGTCACGCTGCTCATCGAGCTGGAGGCCATCTCCGAACCCGACGAGCGCGGCTACCGGACCGTGCTGACCACGCTCAACGGGCAGCTGCGGCCGGTGTCGGTGCGGGACCGGTCCATCCAGACGGACGTCAAGGTCGCGGAGAAGGCCGAACGGGGCAACGACCGTCACGTGGCCGCGCCGTTCGGCGGCGTCGTCACCCTGCAGGTCGGCGAGGGCGACCCGATCTCCGCCGGCCAGACCGTCGCCACCATCGAGGCCATGAAGATGGAGGCCAGCATCTCCGCCCAGCGCGACGGCACCGTCTCCCGCCTCGCCATCGGCCGGGTCCAGCAGGTGGAGGGCGGCGACCTGCTGTTGGAGATCGAGTAACCCCTGTGAGTGGCGATGATCGCCACTCACGAGGTCGTCACCGGCCCCGACCGCACGAACGGCACTTCTGTGCGCTAGGACTGCACGAGAGTGCCGTTCGTGCAGTGATCGGGGGAATGGGGTGGCATGACGCGGATCATCGGGGGACGCGCCGGCGGGCGGCGGCTCGCGGTCCCCGGGGTGGGCACCCGGCCCACCTCGGACCGCGTGCGCGAGGCGCTGTTCTCCTCGCTCGACCACGACCCGGGTCTCGCCGGGACCGCGGTGCTCGACCTCTGCGCGGGCACCGGGGCGCTCGGGCTGGAAGCGTTGTCCCGCGGGGCAGTGCACGCGACGTTCGTCGAGCTGGACCGGCGGGCGGTGGCGGTGCTGAAGAAGAACGTCGCGATCGTCGGGCTGGGCGGGGACGTGCGGTACGGGCCCGCCGGGACGGTGCTGGCGGCCGCGGCGCCGCGCGTCCACGACGTCGTGTTCGTCGACCCGCCGTACGCCGAGCCGGACGAGGCGATCGCGCGGTGGCTGCACACCGGGCGTCGGACCGGGTGGATCGCGGCCGAGGCGGTGGTGGTCGTGGAGCGGGCCCGGTCGGCGGGCGGATTCCCGTGGCCGGAGGGGTTCGCGGCGGTGCGTGAGCGTCGTTACGGGGACACCGTGATCCACGTCGGCGGCTGTTACGGTCCGCCCATGCCAGCTGAGGCGCAGCAGTGAGGCGCGCGGTCTGCCCGGGCTCGTTCGACCCCGTGACGCTCGGTCACCTCGACGTCATCTCCCGGGCCGCGGGCCTGTTCGACGAGGTCGTCGTCGCGGTGCTGATCAACAAGAAGAAGCAGGGCCTGTTCTCGGTCGAGGAGCGCATCGCGATGCTGGAGGAGGTCACCGTCGACCTCCCGAACGTCCGCGCCGACTCCTTCCACGGCCTGCTCGTCGACTACTGCCGCGAGCACGACATCAGGGCGATCGTCAAGGGTCTGCGCGCCGTCACCGACTTCGACTACGAGCTTCAGATGGCGCAGATGAACCAGCGGCTCTCCGGTGTCGACACGCTGTTCATGTCGACCAACCCCGAGTTCAGCTTCCTGTCCAGCTCGCTGGTCAAGGAGGTCGCGACCTACGGCGGCGACGTCGCGCACCTGCTGCCGCCGTCGGTCCACCGCCAGCTCCTCGACCGGATCGCCGAGCGGAACTGATCCTCCTACCCGGGCACCGGGCGGGCCATGCGGTGATCACCCGGACGGAACTTGACACGCCCTGGGTGTCGCCAATACGGGGATCCCGGCCGGCGCGGTGGGAGGATCGCGACCGTGTACAGGGTCTTCGAGTCGCTCGACGCACTGGTCACGGTGGTGGAGGAGGCGCGCGGTGTCCCCATGACCGCCAACTGCGTGGTCCCGCGTGGCGACGTCCTCGACCTGCTCGACGACCTCCGAGAGGCGGTCCCGGGCGAGCTCGACGACGCGCAGGACGTCCTGGACCGTCGCGACGAGATCGTCGGCGAGGCCGAGCGGGAGGCCGAGGAGACCCGGTCCGCGGCGTCGACCGAGGCCGAGGAGATGCTCGCCGAGGCCCGCGGGGAGGCCGAACGGCTGGTGGCCGAAGCCCGCGAGGAGGCCGAGCGCACCCTCGCCGAGGCCCGGCACGAGGCCGACACGATGATCGCCGACGGCCGGCAGGAGTACGAGGAGCTCACCGAGCGGGCCCGGCACGACGCGGACCGGCTCGCGGAGGCGGGCCGGGCCACGCACGACCGGTACGTCGCCGACGGGCAGGCCGAGCAGGCGCGGTTGGTGTCGGGCACCGAGGTCGTGCGGGCGGCACAGACCGAGGCGGCCCGGATCGTCGACACCGCCGACGGCGAGGCCGACCGGCTGCGCCGCGAGTGCGACGGCTACGTCGACGCCAAGCTCGCCGAGTTCGAGGACACCCTCACGAAGGCACTGCGCACGGTCAGCCGGGGCCGCAGCCAGCTGTGGAAGGGCGGCTCCCCCAACGGCACGCCGGCCGCCGCCCTGCACGGGCGCACCGGGACGGGAATGGACCTGATCGACTGATTCCCTCCGGGTGATCCGCGGGAGCGCCGGGTTTGCGGGTCGGTGGGTGTGTCCCCCGCTCGTGGGCGCTCCTCGACGATGATCGTCGGTCGTGTGCGCCGAGGGTGGTGTGGGGCGCCCTGAGTGCACGAGCATTGCTGGAGCCGAGCGACGGGTCCCATCGTGATCGTCATCGGCGTGCAAGGTGGGTCGTCCCGGCTGCCCTGAGCGCACGCCGTCGCTGATCACGGGGCCGATGGCGATCATGGTCGGTGAATGGCGTGCGGTGGGGGTGGGCCTGCTGCCCGGAACGCACTTGACCGGTGATCTTCCGGCGCGTGGTCGGGATGTCCCCGGCTCGGTGGGCCGGGTGCTCTGCGCGCACGATCCCGCCGATCGGGAGCGGTCGTGATCGTAGTGAGGGGGCAACGAGGGTTGCCCTCGCGGCCCCGGGTGCACGGCATTGCTGGTGCTGAGCGGCATGTGCGGTCCGTCGTCACTCGGCTGCGCGGGTGAGTCCGACCCCTCTCCGCACGGGGCCGGCGGCGTCGTGAGCGCGCGGTCGGGCGTTCCCCGTTCCCAGGCGGGTGAGCCGGCCGGGTGCCGACACGCGAGCGCAGCGGGAACCCGGCCGGGCGCCCCGCGGGCCTCCGACCAGCCCAAGCCACGGACGCCCTGATGCCGTGAGGGCGACGCGGCGCCGGTCGAGGCGCACGGCCCGCGGTGACCGAGTGCCGCTCAGGGCCGAGGCGGGCCCGGAAGGGCAGGGTGCGGTGGGTTGTGCCGAGTTCCGGCGGCGCGGAACCGGGGTGATCGCGCTTCCGTCCGAGCGTGCATGGACCTCTCCCTCCCCTTCCGCGGCTCCACGGCGACGGCCACGGGCTCGCTCACCCGCGGAGCTTTGCGCGGGCCGCGCTTCCGCAGACTCCTGCCCGACGTCTACGTGCCCGCCGACCTGCCCGTCGACCTCGCCGTGCGAGCCCGGGCGGCCGCCGTGTGGGCGGGGGAGGGCGCCGTCGTGTCCGGCTGGGCCGCCGCCGAGCTGCTCGGCGCCTCGTGCGGGCCCCGGGACGCACCCGTCGACCTGATCGTCCGTGCCGGGACGACCAGGCCGCCGTCGGGCGTCCGGCTCCGGCGGACCAGGCTGCGGGGCGACGAGATCACGCAGCGGGCGGGGGTGGCGGTCACGACGCCGCTCCGTACTGCTTTCGACCTGGCCAGGTGGGCTCCGAACCTCGTCGAACGGGTCACCGGTGTGGACGCGGTGGCCCATGTCTGGCGGCTCGAGGTCGACCGGATCCGCTCACTGTGGCGGCGGCACCTCGGCATGCACGGCGGCGCGGGCCTGGCCGAGGTCCTCGGACTCGCCGACCCGCGGGCGGAGTCGCCGATGGAGTCGCGGATCCGGGTGGCGCTGCACGTGGCCGGGCTCCCGCGTCCGCGGGTCCAGCACCAGGTCGGGCCGCACCGGCTGGACCTCGCCTACCCGGAGGCGCTCCTCGGTGTCGAGCACGACGGCGCGCACCACCGCGCGGCCGAGCAGGCGCGGCGGGACCTGGAGCGAGAGGCGTTCCTCGCCCGCACGGGCTGGCGGGTGGTGCGGTTCGCCTCGTGGACGGTGCTGCACGAGCCGGACCGGATCGCCCGGGAGGTGGAGGCGCTGCTCGCGGTGTCGTGATCGTTGAGCGCGTGCACTGATGGCGACGCCGACGGCGATCACTGCACTGGATCGACGATCTTGGGCGTTGGGCTCGTGTCTGATCGCTGATCCCGTGCGCTGGTGGCGGGGCCGACGACCACCGCTGCACGGAGTTGACGATCACGGTTGTCGAGTGGGCGGTCGGAGGGTGTGATCACCTGCTCCGTGCACGGAAGGCGGCGTCGGCGGCCGTTGCCGCACCGAGCCGGCGATCGTGGGCGGGCCGCGCAGTCGATCACTATCCGGTCAATCGTCTCAACACGCTGTGCCGGACGGACTACTCTGCGCGCATGGCCCGCCACGACGAGCCGGACCCGGCGACCTGGTGGGAGCGGTACGGCCACCGCCTGCACGGCGAGCCGACCGGACCCGGCGAGAGGGAGACGACGGTGGCGGACAGGACGGCGGACGGAACCGTCGGCACGGCGCAGGACACGGGGCGCGAGCCGCCGCGCATGGCCTACCCGCAGCGGCAGGGCGGCGAGGCGGGGCCCTGGTTCACCGATCCCACCGTCCACCCCACCGACGGCGCCGTCACCGACCCCACCGCGCACTCCACCGACGGCCATCCCCCCGCGAGCCCCACCGACGGCCACCCCACCGACGGCCAGCACCTCGACCACCCGACGGCCGGCGCCGCCCGTTCCGCCGCCGCAGCCGACGGGCCGCACGCCCGCCACGGGGCCGGTCCCGCGCACCTGCGTGCCTTCGACCCCGACTCGCTGGTGCGGGCCCGCGGCCCCGTGCCGGACCGCGGGTGGCGCAGGGTCCTGCACGCCGCCACGCTCGGCCGTGTCGATCCGGGTCCCAGCCCTGCGCAACTGGCCGCGCAGGACCGGCTGGCCCGGGTGCGCAGCCATCTCGCCGGGACGCACCGGGTGGCCGTGACCTCACTGAAGGGCGGGGTGGGGAAGACGACCGTCACGGCCTGCCTCGGTCTGGCCCTCGCCGAGCACCGCGGCGACCGGATCCTCGCGCTCGACGCCAATCCCGACGCGGGGACGCTCGCCGACCGGCTGACCGGGCACAGCGACCGCACCGTCCGTGACCTGCTCGACGACCTCGGCGCCATCGACTCGTGGACCGCCGTCTCGCGCTACACGAGCCTGGCCGGGCGGCTGCAGGTCCTCGCCTCCGAGCAGGACCCGGCGGCCGGCGAGGCCTTCAGCCGCGACGACTACCTGCGGGCGGACGAGGTGCTCGCCCGGTTCTTCAGCGTCGTGATCACCGATTCGGGTACCGGCATGGTCCACTCGGCGATGGCCGGGACGCTCGACGTCGCCGACTCGCTCGTCGTCGTCGGTTCGCCGACGGTCGACGGGGCCGGTCGGGCCAGCAAGACCCTCGACTGGCTCGTGGCGCACGGCCGGGAGCCGCTCGTCGCCGACGCGGTCGTGGTCCTGGTCGGTCGGGCGGGCCGCGAGATCGACACCGCGGCGCTGCGCGCGCACTTCACCGGCCGCTGCCGCGCCGTGGTGGAGGTCCCGCACGACCCGCACCTGGCGACGGGCGGCCGGATCGAGCAGGGGCGGCTGCGGCAGGCCACCCGGGAGGCGTTCCTCGAGCTCGCCGCCGCCGTCGCCGAGGCCTTCCCGGCCCGCGCCCCCCACTGACGCCCCGCACCGAGGGCCGGCACCCGCGGGACTCGGGCTCGACGGGGGGTGGCGAACTGCGCGTATCCTCGCCCGAGTCATGAGCACGAACCGCGCCCCCCAGCCCCGCCCCGAGACCCACCCCTGGCTCTTCTCCACCCGCGAGCTGGGCCGACGTCCCGGCGTCATGCGTACCGCGACCCGGACGATCGCCGCTCCGGGCGTGGGCGATCCCGACGCCGCGATCGGCCTCGTGGGGGTGCTCGCCGTGCCCCCGGGCAGCGACGTCGCGCTGGACCTGCGGCTGGAGTCGGTCAGCGAGGGCGTCTACGTCTCCGGGACCGCCTCGGCGCACCTCGCGGGGGAGTGCTCGCGGTGCCTGGACGAGCTGAGCGAGGACGTCGAGGCGCGCATCGAGGAGCTGTTCGCCTACCCGGACTCCGTCACCGAGGAGACCACGGACGCGGACGAGATCCCGCGGATCGCGGACGAGCACGTGGACCTCGAGCAGACCGTCCGGGACGCGATCGCGCTCGACCTGCCGCTGGCCCCCCTGTGCAGCGAGGACTGCCCGGGTCTGTGCCCCGAGTGCGGGGAGAGGCGGGCCGATCTCGCGCCCGACCACCGGCATGAGACACTGGATCCCCGGTGGGCCGCTCTGCGTGAGCGCCTGACCTGACGAAGCCGAAGTTTCGACGTCGCAAGACCTCTCGAGCACAACCGTAGGAGAACTGCCGTGGCCGTACCCAAGCGCCGGATGTCGCGGTCCAACACGCGCTCTCGTCGGGCGCAGTGGAAGGCCACCGCGCCGTCCCTCGTCGCCTGCAACAACCGCGCCTGTGGCGAGCTGAAGCCGCCGCACGTCGCCTGCCCGGTCTGCGGGCAGTACGACGGTCGTCAGGTCGTCCGTCCGGCCTGATCCGGCGGTGGGCGACAAGAGCGTCACGGGGCCGCGCGAGGACCGCACCCCTCTGCTGGAGGCACTCGGCGTCGAGGTTGGCGACGAGTTGCTCACGCTCGCCCTCACGCACCGCTCGTACGCCTACGAGCACGGCGGTCTGCCGACGAACGAGCGGCTGGAGTTCCTGGGCGACTCGGTGCTCGGCATCATCGTCACCGAGCGGCTGTACCGGGACCACCCGGAGCTGGCCGAGGGGCAGCTGGCCAAGCTGCGGGCGAGCGTGGTCAACATGCACGCGCTCGCCGGCGTGGCGACGGGGCTCTCCGAGCACGGACTGGGCGCCTACGTCTCCCTCGGCCGCGGTGAGGAGCTCACCGGCGGCCGGGAGAAGGCGAGCATCCTGGCCGACGCCACCGAGGCCCTGATCGGTGCGGTCTACCTCGAGCACGGGCTGGAGACGGCCCGGTCGCTCGTGCACCGCCTGTTCGGCGACCTGCTGCAGGGCGCGCCGCTGCTCGGCGCGGGCCTGGACTGGAAGACCAGCCTCCAGGAGCTCACCGCCGCCGAGGGGCTCGGCGTGCCCGAGTACCGGATCGCCGAGGAAGGTCCCGACCACCTCAAGACCTTCACGGCCACCGCGGTCGTCGGGGGGCGCGAGCTGGGGTCCGGGGACGGGCGCACCAAGAAGGAGGCCGAGCAGAAGGCCGCCGCGCTCGCCTGGCGCACCATCACGGACGAGACCCAGAAGTCGCCCCAGGCCCAGCGGTGACCGTGTCGTGCTGACGGCCCGGAGCTGACGTGCCGGAGCTGCCCGAGGTCGAGGTGGTCCGGCGCGGCCTCGCCGACCACGTCCTCGACCGCACCATCGCCGAGGTCACCGTCGGGCACCCGCGCGCGGTGCGGCGCCACGCGGCCGGCGGCGAGGACTTCGCGGCCCGGCTGAAGGGCCGCGCGATCACCGCCGCCCGGCGCCGCGGGAAGTACCTCTGGCTCGAGCTCGACACCGCGGGCCCGGGCGACGACGCGATCCTCGCCCACCTCGGGATGAGCGGTCAGATGCTCGTCGCCGCCCCGGACCGTCCGGACGAGAAGCACCTGCGGATCCGGCTGCGGTTCGACGACGAGGGCCCCGAGCTGCGGTTCGTCGACCAGCGGACCTTCGGCGGCCTGTCGGTGCACCCGCTCGCCGAGGGCACGGGTGGTGGCCTGCTGCCCGAACCCGTCGCCCATATCGGGCGCGACCCGATGGACCCCCTCTTCTCGCTCGACGCCGCGGTGGCGGCCGTGCGCCGGCGCCGCACCGAGCTCAAGCGCGCGCTGCTCGACCAGACGATCGTGTCCGGGATCGGCAACATCTATGCCGACGAGGCGCTGTGGCGCGCACGGCTGCACGGCGCCCGGCCCACGGAGAAGCTGACCCGTGCGCAGGGGGTCACCGTGCTCGGGGCGGCCGCCGAGGTGATGGCGGATGCCCTCGAGCAGGGCGGTACGTCGTTCGACGCGCTGTACGTCAACGTGAACGGCGCCTCGGGCTACTTCGAGCGGTCCCTGAACGTCTACGGCCGTACGGACGAGCCCTGCCGCCGCTGCGGCTCGCCGATCCGCCGCGAGGCGTTCATGAACCGCAGCTCCTTCACCTGCCCGCGCTGCCAGCCGCGGCCGCGGGCCCCTCGCCGAGCGGCCCGCACCGCTCCATCCCGGCCGCCGTTCGGCCCTTGACCGGGCCGCACGCCGGGCGAAGGGTGGACGACTTCCCGGGCGACGAGGAGGCCCCGCCATGAGTCAGCCAGTCACCGACCCGACGTTCTACCGCTCCGCCGCCGAGGCCGCCGCCGCTGCGCCCGAGGGCCTGGCCTACGTCGTGGCGTTCGACAGGTCCGCCTCGCGGCCGGACGCGATGGCGGTCGTCGACGTCGACCCGGAGGCGGCGAGCTACGGCCGGGTCGTCGGCTGGACCGACATGCCCGGCACGGGCGACGAGCTGCACCACTTCGGCTGGAACGCCTGCTCCTCGGCCCTCGCCCACGCCGGGCACGACACGAACGGCCTGGCGCGGCGGTTCCTGCTGGTCCCCGGGCTGCGGTCGTCGAACATCCACGTCCTCGACACGGTGCCGGACCCGCGGACCCCGCGGGTGGTCCGCACGGTCGCGGCGAAGGAGCTGTCCGAGGCCGCCGGGTACTCGCGGCCGCACACGCTGCACTGCGGGCCCGACGGGGTGTTCCTCACCTGCATCGGCGGCCCGCTGGACGACCCCGACGGTCCCGGCGGGATCGCGCTGCTCGACCACTCGACCTTCGACGTGGTCCGGGCATGGGAGACCGACCGCGGCCCGCAGCGGCTGGCCTACGACGCGTGGTGGCACCTGAACCGCAACGTCCTGATCTCGAGCGAGTGGGGCCATCCGTCGATGATCGAGGACGGGCTGGTGCCCGAGCTGCTCCTCGGCGGCGAGTACGGGCACGCCATCCACGTCTGGGACCTGCAGGAGGGACGCCACCTGCAGCGGCTCGACCTCGGCGCGCAGCACCAGATGGCGCTCGAGGTCCGGCCGTCCCACGATCCCGAGGCGACCTGGGGCTTCGTGGGCGTCGTGATCTCGACCGAGGACCTGTCCGGTTCGATCTGGCGGTGGTTCCTCGACGGGGACGAGTGGCGGGTCGAGAAGGTCGTCTCCATCCCGGCCGAGCCGGCCGACCCGGACGCGCTCCCGCCGGCCCTGCAGCCCTTCTCCGCGGTGCCGCCGCTGATCACCGACATCGACCTCTCCGTCGACGACCGGTACCTCTACGTCTCCTGCTGGGGCACCGGGGAGCTGAAGCAGTACGACGTCGGCGACCCCGCCCACCCGCGCGAGGTGGGCTCGGTCCGGCTCGGCGGCATCGTCGGGCGGAACCCGCACCCCGCCGCGCCCGAGCTGCCGCTGGCCGGGGCGCCGCAGATGGTCGAGGTCAGCCGGGACGGGCGCCGGGTGTACTTCACCAACTCGCTCTACGGCGCCTGGGACGACCAGTTCTACCCCGACGGCGTGGGGGCGTGGATGGCGAAGGCCGACGTCGGGCCGGACGGCGGGATGACCCTCGACCCACGCTTCTTCCCGCACGGCGACGAGTTCCGCGGCCTGCGCGTGCACCAGGTCCGGCTGCAGGGCGGGGACGCCTCGTCGGACTCCTACTGCTACCGGTAGCGCTCACCGCGGCGTGAGCCGGAGGTCGGCCGCGCCGGGCACCGCCGAGCGCACGTCGACCGACACACCGTTGACACCGATCACGGCGCCGGCGCCGGCGGTGAGCCGCACCGAGGACTCGCCGCCGGAGGCCGACGTGCGCATGCCGGCGCAGGGTCCGGAGCACCTGGTGCTGACCTGCCCGCCGGGCACGACCGCGACGAGCTCGATCCCGTCGGCGTCGACGGCCAGCACCCGGAGCTCCGACACCCCCGTGTCCGCCGCGATCGGGATCGTCGCGGGCCCGTCCACCCGGATCTCGCAGGACCCGCGAGCGCAGTCCGCGAGCGCGTCCTCCTCGGCCGGCGGGGCGACGGCGCCCGGTGCGGTCGGCGCGGCCCGGGTCGTCGGAGCGGGGGACGCGGTCGTGGGCGCGGGTGCCGTGCACCCCGTGGCGAGCGCGAGCGCGAGCGCCAGCGCCGGGGCGAGCAGCACGACCGGCGCCCGACGGGCGCGCGGGGACGAGAGCGGGTCCATGGAGGCCCTCCGTTCGCGGGGTCGCGGGTCGCGGCCGCCGGACCGCGGTCGACGGACCGGGGCAGGGCCGGACCGTCGGGCCGGATCGGGAGGCGGGCGCGAGACCCGGGCAGTGCGCACGCGCGGCGGGGGCAGGGCCGGCGGCACCGCGGCAGCGGCGTCCGCGCGGAGAGTAGCGGCTCCGTGGCGGTCGCGGGAGGGGCCGCCCCGTCGTGCCGCCGACCCCGGGTAGGTGGCCGTGCGCAATGCGTTGTTCTACGTATGGCGGGTCCCCGCGGGGGCGAGTTAACGTCGTCGCCGTCTCCTGATCCGGCCGCCCCGCGGCCGACGACGGAGGTTCCCGACCGCCCCTGACTCCGGCGGACCGATCAGTTCTCGGCCGTGCGTGAGGGGGGCGACGTCATGGGTGTGCGCGGTTCGTGGCGAGCGTCGTCGGACGGGCGTCCCGGTGCGCCGGGGGAGCCCGGCGGCCGCGTGACGGTGCCCGGGGCCCCCGACTGCCCGGCGTTGGGCATGGCGCGGACCGGGGCCCCGGACCCCCGGCGCAGCGGCGCCGATCCCGCGGACCTGACCGCGCTGGTCGAGGCGCTGCTGGCGGACGCGACCGGTGACCTCGGTGAGGCGGGCTGGACCCTGCACCGCGGCGCCACCTGGTGCACCGCCACGCCCACCGGTCGCCGCCCGCGGGACGCCGGCTGGAAGCTGCACCTCTCGGCCACGCCGCGCACGGCCCGCGCCGTGCTGACCGGGATCGTCCCCTGCCTGGCCGCGCACCGGGTCGCCTTCAAGTTCGCCCCGGACCTCGCCGCGGTGCGTGCGCTCGGCAGCCGCGAGTGCGACCGGGCGCAGGCCGGGAAGGTCGTCACCGTCTACCCCTGCGACGACGACGAGTTCGTCGCGCTGGCGGCCGAGCTCGACGCCGCGACCCGCGGCCTGACCGGACCGCGCATCCTCTCCGACCGTGCGTATCGCCCGGGCGGCCTGGTGCACTACCGCTACGGCGCCTTCGACAGTCCCGCGCAGCTGACCGTCGACGGTCTGTACCGCGGGGTGCTGCTGACGCCGGAGGGCGTCGCGGTGGCGGACCCGCGCGAGCCCCGCTACACCCCGCCCGCCTGGGTGAGCTGCCCGCTGTCGCGGGACGGCGTGTCGGAGGAGGCGCCGGCCGCCCCGCGGGCGGTCCTGCTCGGCGACCGCTTCGCCGTGCGTGCCGCCCTGCGGCACTCCACCAAGGGTGGGGTCTACCTCGCCGACGACACCACGCACGGGGGGACCGTCGTGGTCAAGCAGGGCCGGGCGCACGCCGAGGCCGACGGGTCCGGCCGGGACGCCCGCGATGCGATCCGCCAGGAGGCCGACATGCTGCGCCGGCTGGAGCCGACCGGGCTCGTGCCCCGGCTGCTCGCCACCTTCGCGCAGGACGGCGACGAGTTCCTGGTCGAGGAGCACCTCGAGCGGGCCCCGCTGGCGGCCTGGACGGCCGCGCGGTGCCGGCCCGGCCGCGGGGTGCCGGCCGGCGAGGCGGTGGCGGTGGCCCGGCGCTTGGCCGAGCTGCTGGCGCAGGTGCACGGGCGCGGTGTCGTGCTGCGCGACCTCAGCCCCACGAACGTCCTGGTCGACTCCGGGGGCCTGCCCGCCGTCGTCGACCTCGAGCTGGCCGCGCCCGTCGGGACGCCGGCCCGGCGCGGTGGCACGCCCGGCTACCGCGCGCCCGAGCACGACGGGCCCGGCCCCGACCCGGCCGCCACCTTCGCCGAGGACCGCTTCGCGCTGGGCTGCCTGTTCTTCCTGCTGGCCACCGGCAGCGACCCGGTGCTGCCCGCCGATCGCCCGCACGGTGCCTCGCCGCGGTCGCCGCGGCTGCTGGCGTGGCTCGACGCCGTCGCCCGCGACCACGAGGCGGCCCGCGCGCTGCGCCCCGCGATCGCCGGCCTGCTGGCCGACGACCCCCGCGACCGCGTCCCGCTCGCGACGGTCC
This sequence comes from Pseudonocardia oceanicola, assembly GCF_047200735.1. NCBI lineage: Bacteria > Bacillati > Actinomycetota > Actinomycetes > Pseudonocardiales > Pseudonocardiaceae > Pseudonocardia > Pseudonocardia oceanicola. Next base: position 87,794 of record NZ_JBJZON010000022.1, on the reverse strand, counting down.
GGTACCTGCTCCGGCCGGACGCGGCCCCGACAACTCCCCGCCGTCCCCGGCCCGCCCCCGACCGCGGCCGGCTCGTGCGCGACGGGCTCGCCCACCTGCTCACGACGATGACCCCGGACCGGACCGACCGGCTGTGGCCGGCCGGCCGCGGCGCGGCCTTCGACCCGGCCGCGGTGCAGCACGGCGCCGCGGGGGTCCTGGACACGCTCACCGCCGCGCTCGCCGGCCCCGGTGCCGCGGGCGGGCGGCCCGAAGGGCTCCGGGACGCGGTCGCGACCGTCGCCGCCTGGCTGCACCGGCGCGCGGCCGCGGAACCCCGACGGCTCCCGGGGCTGTACTTCGGCCGCTCCGGCACCGCGTGGGCGCTGCACGACGCGGGTGCCGCCCTCGGTGACCCGGACCTGGCCGCCGCCGGCGTCCGGATGGCGGCCGGGGTCCCGACGGCCCGCCCGGTCAACCCCGACGTGGCCCACGGGCTGGCGGGCGCCGGGCTGACCGCCCTGCACCTGTGGTCGGTCACCGGGGCCGACGCCCTGCTGAACCGGGCCCGCCGCTGCGCCGACGACCTGGTGACCGCCGCCGAGCGGAGCGACGACGTGGTGCTCTGGCCGGTGCCGCCCGAGCTGGACTCCGAGCTCGCCGGGGTGCGGCACTACGGCTTCGCCCACGGCGTCGCGGGTATCGGCTACTTCCTGCTGGCGGCGGGCGCCGCGACCGGCGACGGCCGGATCTCGGAGCTCGCGCTGGCGGCGGCGGACACCCTGTGCGACGCGGCGGTCCTCGACGACGGCGCCGCCTGGTGGCCCGCGGCTCCGGGCGGGACCGAGCGCCAGGTGCACTGGTGCAACGGGTCGTCGGGGGCCGGGACCTTCCTGCTCCGGGCCTGGCGGATCTCACGCCGGGAGCGCTACGCCGAGCTGGCCGCGGCGGCCGCGGTCGCCGTGCACCGGGCCCGCTGGGCGTCGCTGCCCTCGGCCTGTCACGGCCTGGCCGGCAACGGTGAGTTCCTGCTCGACGCCGCCGCGATGCTCGACGATCCTCGGCCGCGGCGGTGGGCCGAGGACCTCGCCGAGGCCGCGGCGCTGCGGCACTGTCGGCGCGACGGTCGGCTGCTCGTCGCGGACGAGACGGGCCGGGACGTCGTCGCCGAGGCCGGCACCGGGCTCGCCGGCGTGCTCCGCTTCCTGCTCCGGCTCGAGCGGGGCGGGGCCCGCGCCTGGATGGTCGACGAGGTGGTCGACCGGCCGGTCCCGTCGGTCCCGTCGGCCCCGTCGGTCCCGTCGGCCCTGTCGTCGGCCGCGTCGGCGCCGCCCGCTGCCCGCCCCCCGGGCCGCCTCGGCTTCCGGTTCTCCCCGTCCGGCCGCCACGGCGCGTGCCTGGTGGGCCGCGGAGGCCGGTACCGGGTGGAGGCGTGGTCGTTCGATCCGCCCCGCTCCCGCCCCGTGCCCGCCGAGCAACCCGAGACCCGCTGGACCCAGCCGCTCCCGCTCGACGACGGGAGCCTGCTGGTCACCCGCCCGATCGACGCCCGACACCACCTCACGCTGATCGCCCCGGACGGCACGGCGCGGCTCCTCGCCGTGGTCGACGCGCAGGGGTTGCGGCTCGTCGCCGGCCCGGGCACCGCGGCTGCCGGATCCTCCGGCGGGCCACCGGCGTGGGCGTTCAGCACCGAGCGGGACGGGAGCACGCGTCTCTGGCGAATCGGTGCGGACGGTCCGGTCGAGGTGAGCCGGGTGCTCGGCCTCGTCCCGAGCAGCGCCTGGCTCGACCCGGCGGGCCGCTCGCTGGCCGTCGGCTGCCTGACCGAGGGACGGATGCGGCCGTTGGTGATCGACACGCTCGACGGGTCGACGCGGCCGTTGTCGGACCGGGCCGACGAGGGGGTGCGCCCGCTCCTGTGCGCCCCGGCGACCGGGCTGCTGGTCGTCGGTCGGGGCGCGGACCGGCTCGGCTGGGCCGCCGATCTCGGGCGCGGTCCGCTCGCCTTCCCCGACGTGCTGCGCAGCACGGAGGAGCGCCGGGTGTGGCCGCTCGCCCTGGATCCCCGGGGGCGGCGGGTGCTCCTGCAGCTCGACGAGCCCTGCCGGGCCCGCCTCGCGATCTATCACCCGGGCGCCGACGAGCTCGTGCCCGTCCCGGCGCCGCCCGGCGTGATCGGCGGCTCGGCGCACTGGGGCGAGGACGCCCTCCGGTTCCCGTTCACCGGACCGGCCTCGCCGCCCGGGCTGGCCGAGCTGGCCCCGCCGACGAGCGGCCGGTTCGCCCTGCATCCCGGTGGCGAGGACGACTGCCCGCGGGTTCCCCTGGCACCGGTGGGACACACCGTCCTCCCCGGCCCGGCGGGGCCGATCGAGGCGGTGGTCCACGGGGACCGGGCCACCGCGCACGCGGTGCTGCTCGCCCTGCACGGCGGCCCGATCGGGGCCTGGCGGCTGTCCTACAACCCGTTGCTGCACGAGCTCGCCGAGGCGGGGCTGCTGGTCGTCGCGCCGAACCTGCGCGGCGGGTCGGGCCCCGGGCCCCGCGACGAGCGCACCGGCCGGGGCGCCTGGGGCGGCCCGGACCTGGCCGACCTGCTCGCCCTCGCCCGCGACCTGGCCGCCACGACCGGGGCACCGCTGCGCCTGCTCGGGGCGAGCTACGGGGCGTTCCTCGCGCTGCTGGCCGCCGGGATCGAGCCCGGCCTGTGGTCGCACGTCGTCGCGGCGGCCCCGTTCGCCTCGGCGCGCCGGCTGTACCCGGAGGCCGGGCCCGCCGTCCGGGCGATGATCGACCGGCTCGACGGACTGGCGCCGGTCGAGGACGGGCCGGGGGAGCGCGACGTGACGCGCTTCGCCCCGAGGGTCACCGCCCGCGTCCTGCTCGCCCACGGCACCGCGGACGACGTGGTCCCCGTCTCCCAGGCGCGCGCCGTCCGCGACGCCCTGCGCGCCGCCGGGGCCGCGCCGCGCTACCTCGAATACCCCGGCGCGGGGCACGGCGTGCTGGAGGACGCGGCTGCTCCCGATCTGCCGCGGACCGTGCTGGCCTTCCTGGCCGCCGGCCCCGGCCCGACAACTTGCCGCGACCGCGGCGAGACCCGTCCCGACGGTGAGAGGGGGTGAAGGGATGGAGGTGACCCGGGAAATCGTGGCACTGGAGACGTTGCCGGAGAGCATGCCGACCGCGCTCTGTGGCGACTTCGGCTACGACATCGTCGTCGAGGTGAACGTCGTCGCCTGCTACTACACCTGCAACGTCACGAACATCAACGAGGCGTGACGCGAACCCTCGCCGTCGGAGCGAGGACGACATCCAGAAAGGGATGAAGCACATGTACACGACGAACGTCGACGCCCTGCAGCAGCTGTCCGAGGGGCAGGCCACCGGCCTGGACTTCGACTGGGAGGACGTCGTCTACCAGACCAACCGGGTCGACTGCTACGTCACCTGCAACATCACCAACATCAACGACGTGGGATGACACATCGGCCGCTCGCGGCCGGTTGCTGAACGAGGCGTGTGCGAGGGCGCCGTCACCGCCCTCGCATACGCCTCCAGCATTCCATCGCCCCGCCCGCGGCGATCGGCCACCGTCCGCCGCCATCCCCGACCGGGCACCGGTCCGGTCCGACTCCGGGAGCGCCCATGCGCCGATCCTCGACGGAGCCCACCGAGCCCACCGAGCCCACCGGGCCCACCGAGCCCACCGAGCCCACCGAGCCCGCCGAGCCCACCGAGCCCGCCGGGCCCGCCGCCTCCCGGCTGCTGTGGGCCGCGGCCCGCCACACCTCCGCCACCACCGCGATCGTGGCCGCGGCCGCCGTCCTGGCCGCGGCGAGCTCCCTCCTCGCGCCCGCAGCCCTGGCCGCGGCCGTCGACTCCGTGCTCGCACCGCGGACCGGCGCCGGTCCGTCCGCGGCCGTGGTGCTCCTGCTCGCGGTCGTGGCCACCGGGGTGGCCTCCGCCGCTCTCGGTGCGCTGGCCACGACCACGGGGGTCGCCCAGAGCACCGCGTGGCTCCGCCGCCGGGGCGTGGCGGGCCTGCTCGCCCGTGGCTTCTCCGGGTCCGCAGACATCCCGGCCGGTGACGCGACCGCCCGCCTCACCGGGATCGCGGCGGCCGCCGGACGTGTGCCGGCGATGACCGTCGGGGTGCTGACCGGGCTGCTGGTCGCGCTGGTCGCGCTCGTCGCGCTCGCCCTCGTCGACGTGTGGACCGCGGCGGCGGTGCTGACGCTGGTGCCCGTGGGCGTCCTGCTCGCCCGCCGGTTCGCCCGCCGGACCGTCGACGCCTTCACCGACTACCAGCAGACCCAGGCCGCGGTCGTGGCCCGGCTCACCGACGCGCTCGCGGGGCGCCGGACCATCCGCGCGAGTGGCACCGTCGAGGCCGAGATCGCCCGGGTGCTCGCCCCACTCCCCGCCCTGCGTGCGGCGGGCGCGCGATTCTGGGCGCAGCAACGCGATCTCGGCTGGTCCTTCGCCCTGCTCGCCCCGGTGGTGCGGATCGTCGTGCTGGCGGTGGCCGGCCTCGGCGTGGCACAGGGGCGGTTGACCGTCGGGGCCGCGGTCGCCGCCGTCGGCTACGCCGAGCTCGTCCTCAACGGGGCACGGGCGGTGGACACCGTCCTGGAGATCGCGCAGTGCCGCGCCGCCGCGGCCCGGCTCGCCGCGATCGTCGACGGGCCCGCCGCGGCCCCGGCACCCGGGCCGCGACAGCCCGGCCCGGCGAGCGGTCCCGGTCGCGCCCGGCTGTCCGGCGTGACCGTCCGGCTCGGCGGTCGCACCGTCCTGGAGGACGTGAACCTGTTGCTGGTGCCGGGGGGCTGCACCGCGGTCGTCGGCGCGTCCGGCGCGGGCAAGACCGTGCTGGTCGGGCTGCTCGGCGGGCTGTACCGCCCGGACGAGGGGGTCGTGCTGGTCGACGGCCGCCCGATCACCGAGCTCGACGCGGCCACCCTCCGGCGTACCGTCGCCTACGCCTTCGAACGCCCCGCGCTGCCCGGTGCCACCCTCGCCGAGGCGATCGGGTACGGCCGCCCGGACGCGGACGAGTGGACGATCGCCGCTGCGGCTCGTGCCGCCCGCGCCGACCGGTTCGTGGACATGCTCCCGCTCGGGTACGACACACCGCCGGTCGACGCCCCGCTCTCCGGTGGCGAACTGCAGCGGCTCGGCCTGGCCCGGGCGGTGGCCCAGGACGCGCGCATCACGGCCGTCGACGACGCCACCGCGAGCCTCGACAGCGCCACGGAGGCCGAGGTCGAGCAGGCGCTGGCGACGGTGCTGCAGGGGCGCACGCGAGTGATCGTCACCCGGAAGGCGGCGACCGCGGCGGCCGCGGACCGGGTCGTCTGGCTGCACGAGGGCCGGGTCCGCGCCCACGCCCCGCACGCCGAGCTGTGGACGGACCCGGAGTACCGGGCCCTGTTCGTGTCCGCCGGCGCCATGGTCCCGGTGACGTCGTGAGCGGTGCGGCAGCGCCCGTCCCCGGGCGGACCACCCCGGCCGCCCTGCTGCGCGGGGGGATGCACGGCACGCGCGGGGCCTGGGTCGGACTCATCGGGTTCAGCGCCTGCGAGGCGGTGCCGGCCGTCCTGACCGGACGCCTGGTGGCCACCGCGCTCGACGACGGCTTCCTCGCCGACCGGCCGCGACTCGGGGTGGCCCTGCTGGGCGGGCTCCTCGTCCTGGCACTGTGCGGGGCCCTGGCCACCCGGCAGATCCTGCCGCGGGTGGCCCGCATCGCCGAGGCCCAGCGCGACCACCTCGTTCGCCACGTCGTGACCGCGACCCTCCACCGCGCCGTCACCGGCACCGGCCCGGGACACGACGGCGGCGACGCCGCCGCCGTCGCCCGGCTGACCGGGCAGGTGGAGAGCGTGCGGCTCACCGGCGCGGCCCTGCTGCGCACGGCCCGGGGGGCCGCCGTCGGGATCGTGGCGGGCGTGGCCGGCCTCGCCCTGCTCTCCCCGGTGCTGCTCGCCCTCGTGCTGCCGCCGCTGGTGGCGGCGCTGCTCCTCTACGGCCGGCTGCTGCGGCCCCTGGCCCGCCGCCAACGGCGCACCGTCCTGGCCGAGGAGGCCATCGCCACCGAGGCGGCCGGCGTCCTCTTCGGCCTGCGCGACGTGCTGGCCTGCCAGGCCGGGGACCGCGCCGCGGACGTCCTGCACGAGCGCATCGACGAGCAGGTCGCCGCCACCCGCGCCCTCGGGCGCGCCTCCGTGCTGCGGGTCCTGGTCGTCGCGCTCGGTGCCCAGGTGCCGCTGGCGGCACTGCTGCTGGCCGGGCCCCTGCTCGTCGGCGACGGGCTGCTGACGGCCGGCGAGCTCGTCGGGGCGACGAGCTACCTGCTCGTGTCGCTCGGCCCGGCGCTCTCGTCGCTCGTGCACGTCGTGGGGAGCATGGCGCTGCAGCTGGCCGTGACCGTGCGGCGACTGGCGGAGCTCGGGGCTCCGACCGGCGGGTCCGGCGGCGGAGCAGGCCCGGAGCCGGACACCGTGCCGACGCCGCGCCCGCCCGCACGGTCCGCGGAGCCCGCCTGGTCGCGGCGCCGGCATGCTCCCGCGCGGCGGCTGATCGGTGTCCCGCCCGTGCGGGCCGACGTCCGGGCCCGCGGGCTGACCTTCGCCTACGGTCCGCACTCCGCCGCCGTCGTCGACGACCTGGACCTGGACCTCGCCGACGGCGAGCACCTGGCGGTCGTGGGGCCCAGCGGCGGCGGCAAGTCCACGCTCACCCTGCTCCTCGCCGGGCTGCTGGAGCCCGCGCGCGGCGAGGTGCGGCTGGGCGGCACCCGGCTCGACGCCCTGCACCCCCGGGTCCGGCACGCGGCGATCACGCTGGTGCCCCAGCAGGCCTACCTGTTCCGGGGCACCGTGGCGGAGAACCTCGGCTATCTCACGCCCTTCACCGACCCGGCCGCCATGCGGCGCAGTGTCGGCGCGGTGGGGGCCGAGGAACTGGTGGAGGGCCTCGGCGGTTACGACGGGGTGGTCGTCCCGGGGGAGCTCTCGGCCGGGCAGCGCCAGCTCCTCGCACTGGCCAGGGCCCATCTGTCGCGGGCCAGGTTCTGCATCCTCGACGAGGCCTGCTGCCACCTCGACCCCGCTGCCGAGCAGGTCGCCGAGCGGGCGTTCCGGGAGCGCGGCGGGACGGTGCTGGTCGTGGCCCACCGGATGTCCTCGGCCGCGCGCGCGGACCGCGTCCTGCTGCTCGACGGCACCCGCGCAGGCCTCGGGACGTACGCCGACCTCGCCGACCTCGCCGGCCCGGCGCCCGCCCGCGCCGCGACCGTCGGGCCCGGCAACGCAGCATCGGCCGGTGCGGGGACGAACCGGTCGGGCGAAAGCGTGTCACCCTGCGTGGTGACACGCCACCGAACGGACGGCGCGGAGCGAACCGGTCTGGTTCACTGACGCCCGTCATCACGGGATGGTCACGATCCCCGCGGTCGCGTGCCGCAGCCCGTCGGCCGACGGAGGGCCCATGGTCGAACCGACCACCACCCGCGGCGCCCCGCCCACCCGGCGCGGCGGAGCGACGTGACCGCGGGCGGCGGGCCTCCGTCCGTGTGGGCCCGGATCGTCGACATCGCCGAGCGGCGCGGCTCGCCCGCGGTCGCGCCCGAGGACGTCTGCCGCGCCTGCGCCGAGGACCTGGCCGTCGACGGGGTCGCCCTGGTCGCGGTCAGCCCGCGCGGGCGCCAGCTGGTCGCCGCCACGGACCCCGGCAGCCGCGCCGTCGAGGAGTGGCAACAGGTCAACGGGCGGGGTCCGGCGGTGGACGCGATCGAGGGCGGCACCGTGGTGGTCGACGACGTCGCGGAGGCGCCGGACGCCGTGTTCGCCGAGGTCGCGGCGCAGGCCGGCGTCGGGGCGCTCGCCGCGCTCCCGGTCCGGCTCGGGGGGGTGGTGGTCGGCGCCCTGACCCTGGTCCGCGCCGCGCCGGGTGCGTTCGCGGCGAAGACCCTCGCGACGGCCGCCGCCTTCGCGGACGCGGCCGGGGCGGTGTTGCTCGACGGGGTGGACCAGGGCGGGGTGGACCAGGGCGGGGTGGACCAGGGCGGGACGGACCGCCGCGCCGGGGCCGACGCGGCCGCGGCACCGGTTCCCGGTGTGCGGGACGCGGACCAGGCCGTCGTGCTGCAGGCGGCGGGGATGGTCGCGGTCCAGCTCGGGGTGGACGTCGACGAGGGGCGGCGGCGGCTGGGCGCCTACGCCGCCGAGCACGGCACGACGGTCGGCGAGGTCGCCCGCGCCGTCGTCACCCGCAGACTGCGCATGGGACCGGGATCGGCGCGGTGAGCCCGTGCTCGTCGGGGCCCGCCGGCGAGTCGACGATCGTGGCCGCGAGGCCGTGCACGGTGCGGCGGTAGCGCCGGGCGTGGGCCCGGAGCCGCTCGAAGGCCTCGTGCGGGTCGACGCGCAGTCGCTCGGCCAGGATCCCCTTCGCCTGCTCGACGACGATGCGTCGGTCGAGGGCCTCCTGGAGCTGCCGGGCGAGCACCTCGTGGTGGCGGCGGGACCGCTGCTGGAGGATCCCGACCGCCGCCGCCGACGCCAGCGTCTCCAGGGCTGCCGCCGATCCGGGGGTCGGCGCCCGGCCGTCGCGCAGGAACAGGCTCACCGTGCCCACCCCGACGTCGTGGCGGCGCAGCGGCACGGCGTGCACCCCGCGGAAACCCGCCCCGCCGACGGCCGCGGCGAACGCCGGCCAGCGCGAGCTCATCGCGCTCAGGTCGCCCACGTGCACCGTCCGGCCCGACCGGTAACAGGCCAACGTGGGCCCCTCGCCGTACCGGGCCTGCACCGCGTGCAGCATCCGCCCCGCGGGGTCGCTCGCGCCGGCGAACCGCAGTTCGCGCTGCTGCGCGAGCGCCACCGCGGTGCATCCGCACCCGGTCAGCTCACCGGTGCGACGTGCGAGCCGCTCGGCGAACTCGCTCTCGTCGAACCGGCTGCCCAGCGTGTCCGCGAACTCCAGACAGGCACACGCGAGCGACAGTTCGTCCCACATCGGTCCCCCCGACGACGACACCGCCCTGGGCGCGTGGCGCCTCCGCGCGCTTGCTTGACTACTCGGCGGACACGCCCCGGACGTTTCGTTCGCGGGCACCCGAAAAATGCCCCTGACCTGGAGGAGATCGTCTCCGGCCGCGGTGGTCACCGACCTAGAGCCAGCCGCGGCGCTTGAAATAGGCGTAGAGGAGCAGGCCGAGCCCCAGCATCAGGCCGATGGCGAAGGGGTAGCCGTACTGCCAGGCCAGTTCCGGCATGTGGGCGAAGTTCATCCCGTACACCCCGGCCACGATCGTCGGGGCGAAGGCGATCGCCGCCCAGGACGACACCTTCTTCATCTGCTCGTTCTGGACGTACCCCGCCTCGGTCAGCCGGGTCATCTCGTCGTTCTGCCGCTGCGCGACGAGCGTGGAGTTCACCGTCAGGATGTTCGCGAGCAGATCGCGCAGGCCCTGCGTGCGCTCGCGGACCCGGGTGGCGTGATCCTGCACGTCGCGGATGAGCCGGCGCAGCTCGAGGTCCGGGGTGGTGCTCTGCTTGCCGAAGCGGGTGCGCAGCTCGTCGAAGATCTCGGCGAGCGGGTCGACCGCCCGCTGGAACTCGATGACCTCGCGGGTGAGCTGGTAGATGCGCCGGGAGACGGCGGGGTCTGCGTTCCAGACCTGGCTCTCGATCTGGTCGACGTCGTCCTGCAACCCGTCGAGCACCGGCCCGTAGTCGTCGACGACCTTGTCCAGCACGGCGTAGAACACCGCGAACGGGCCGTGCGCCATCAGGTCCGGGTCCTGCTCCAGCCGCTGGCGCACCTCGGCGAGGTCCGGCTCCTCGGCGTGCCGCACCGTGATCACGAAGTCGGGGCCGAGGAAGAGGTGGATCTCGCCGAGCTCGACCTCCTCCTGCTCGTCGACGTAGCGGGCCGGGCGGAGCACACCGAACTCGGTGTGGCCGTAACGCTCCAGCTTGGGCCGCTGGTGGCCGTGCAGGGTGTCCTCGACGGCGAGCTCGTGCAGCCCGAACTCGTCCTCGATCTCCTTGATGTCGTCGGGGCCCGGCCGGAGCATCCCGATCCAGCAGAAGGTCTTCGCGCCGTCCTCGCAGCGCTGCAGGGTCTCCACGGTCCGGTCGAGGGACGCGGGTTCCTCGGCCCGCCGGCCGTCGACGTACACCGCGTTGTCCACGACGGACACCCCGGACACCTCCCACTCGCGACTTCCACCGGAGGGTACGTGGTCAGCGGCCGAAGTCCTGCGTCCAGTAGTACCCGTCGGTGGCGAGCCCGACACCGACGGTGGCGAGCGAGCAGTCCTCGATGTTGCGACGGTGGCCGGGGGAGTCCAGCCAGGCCTCGACGACGCTCTGCGCGGTGCGCTGGCCCCGTGCGATGTTCTCGGCGCCGGGGGAGGGGTGACCGGCGGCGGCGATGCGGTCGGCGAAAGTGCGGCCGTCGGGGCTGTCGTGGTCGAAGTAGCCCCGGATGGCCATGTCGTCGCTGTGGGCCTGGGCGGCGCGGGTGATCCGCGGGTCGATCGTGAGGGCGCCACAGCCGGCCGCGGCCCGGGCCCGGTTGGTCAGCGCGACGACCTCGGCCACGGGCCCGGAGGCGGCCGGGGGCGGGGCGGTGGTCGGCGCCGGCCGGGTGGTCGTCGGCTCCGGCCGCCGGGTCGTGGTGGTGGGTGGGGCGGACGTCGTGGTGGGTGGTGCCGTCGTGGTCGTCGCCGGTGGCGCCGCGACGGGGACGGGCGGGCCGGGGGACGGGGCGGTCCTCGGGGTGGGCCCGGCCGTGGGCGTGACCGTGCGCGTCGCCCGGGGCTCGGCGGTGGCGGCGCCGGCGAGCGCGACGGACCAGGCGTCGGGCACGACCGCCGTGACGCCGAGGGCCGCGAGCAGCGCCCCGAGGGCGAGCCCGGCCAGGAGGGGGAGCGCCCGCATGCGGGGCACCGGACCGGTCACGGCCCGGTAACGTAGCAGGGCGATGAGCAGCAACGACGATTCGACCGTTCGGCTCACCGCCTGGGTGCGGGGGCGCGTGCAGGGCGTGGGTTTCCGCTGGTGGACGCGCTCTCGCGCGCTGGAGCTCGGGCTCGTCGGGCAGGCCCGCAACCTGGCCGACGGGCGGGTGGCCGTGGTCGCGGAGGGTGACCGGGGGCGGTGTGAGCGGCTGCTGGGCCTGCTGCGCGGCGGGGAGACGCCCGGGTGGGTCGAGGAGGTCGTGGAGCAGTGGGGCGAGCCGAAGGGCGGGTTCGACGGGTTCGTCGAGGCCTGACGGGCGGCCCGGCCCCGGCCCCGCCACGGGCCGGGGACCGTCGGTGCCGGCCGGTACGCTCCGCTCACCCCGAGACACCCCGGAGACCGCCGCCGTGCACCTCAAGAGCCTGACGCTGAAGGGCTTCAAGTCCTTCGCCTCGGCCACGACGCTGCGCCTGGAACCGGGGATCACCTGTGTCGTGGGGCCGAACGGCTCGGGCAAGTCCAACGTCGTCGACGCGATCAGCTGGGTGCTCGGCGAGCAGGGGGCCAAGGCCCTGCGCGGCGGGAAGATGGAGGACGTGATCTTCGCCGGCACGTCCGGGCGGCAGCCGCTGGGGCGCGCGGAGGTCACGCTCACCATCGACAACTCCGACGGCGCCCTGCCGATCGAGTACTCCGAGGTGTCGATCACCCGGCGGATGTTCCGGGACGGCGCCGGCGAGTACGAGATCAACGGCAACTCCTGCCGGCTGCTGGACATCCAGGAGCTCCTCTCGGACTCCGGCATCGGCCGCGAGATGCACGTGGTGGTCGGGCAGGGCCAGCTCGACGCCATCCTGCGGTCGAAGCCCGAGGAGCGGCGCGCCTACGTCGAGGAGGCCGCCGGCGTCCTCAAGCACCGCAAGCGCAAGGAGAAGGCGCTCCGCAAGCTCGACGCGATGCAGGCCAACCTGACGCGGCTCACCGACCTCACCTCGGAGCTGCGCCGCCAGCTCAAGCCGTTGGGCCGACAGGCCGAGATCGCGCGCAAGGCGCAGCAGGTGCAGGCCGAGCTGCGGGACGCGCGGATCCGGCTCGCGGCGGACGACATCGTCACCCTGCGGGACGCGCTCGCCCGCGAGGAGGCCGACGAACAGCAGGCCCGCCGGCGACGGGCCGAGATCGCCGAGCAGCTCGACGTGGCCCGCGCGCGGCAGGGCGAACTGGAGGAGGCGCTGGCGGCGGACGCGCCGCGGTTGCAGCGCGCACAGGACACCTGGTACGCGCTGTCCTCGCTGGCCGAGCGGTTGCGCGGCACCGTGCGGCTGGCCGAGGAGCGTGCCCGGCACCTGGCCTCCGCCGAGGCCGAGCGCACCCCGGGCCGGGACCCGGACGAGCTGGAGGCCGAGGCCGAGCTCGTCGCCGAGCAGGAGGAGGAGCTGGTCGCGGCCGTCGTCGAGGCCCGGCAGCGGCTCGCCGAGGTGCTGGAGGAGCGCGCCGAGCACGAGCGCACCCTGCAGGCCGCCGAGCGCGCGCACATGGCGGCGGTCCGGGCGATCGCCGACCGCAGGGCCGGGCTCGCCACCCTCGCGGGCAAGGCCGAGGCCCTGCGCAGCGGCGCGGCCGCCACCGCCGAGGAGATCGAGCGGCTGTCCGAGGCACTCGGCGAGGCCGAGGCCCGCATCGTCACCGCGGCCGAGGAGCTCGAGGCCGCGCGCGAGGAGCTCGGTGTGCTCGACGAGGCAGGCTCCGGCGAGTCCGCCGCGCGGGTGGAGGCCGCCGCGGAGGCCCAGGAGTCCGCGGCCGCGCGGGTCCGCGAGCTCGTCGCGCAGGAGCGGGAGCTGGAGCAGCGGCGGGCGCACTGGCGGGCCCGGGTCGACGCGCTGTCGGTGGGTCTCGCCCGCAAGGACGGCAGCGGGGCGCTGCTGTCGGGGGAGCGGGACGGGGTCGTGGGCGCCGTCGCGGAGCTGCTGGAGGTCGAGCCCGCGGCCCGGACCGCGATCGCGGCCGTGCTCGGGGAGCTGGCCGAGGGGGTCGCGGTGCAGACCGCGGGCGCGGCGGTCGAGGCGCTGCGGGAGCTGCGGTCGGGGGACCACGGGTCCGCGGCGCTGCTGGTCGGCGCGGCCGGGGACGGCGCGGCTGCTGCCGGCGGCACGGGGACCGCGACGGGCGCGGGCCTCGTCGGTCTCTCCGAGGCCCGACCCGGCCGTGACCACGCCGGGGCGGCGCCGGTCGGGCGGTGGGCGACGGAGGCGGTGCGCGCCCCCGCGGGGCTGGCGCCCGCCCTCGCCTCGCTGCTGGACCGCGTCGTGCTGGTCGACGACCTCGAGTCGGGGCGGACCGTGGCGGAGGCCGGGCTCGTCGCCGTCACGACCGAGGGCGACGTGCTCGAGGAGTTCCGGGCGCGCGGCGGGTCCGGCGGTGGGTCGAGCGCGCTGGAGGTGCAGGCCGCCGTCGACGAGGCGGTCGCCGCACGGGACGCGACCGACGTCGAGCTCACGCGGCTGCGCCCGGCCCTGGACGGCGCGCGGGCGGAGGAGGCCGCGCGCAAGGCCGACCTCGAGGCCGCGACGGCCGAACGCCGGGCCGCGGAGCAGCGGCGCGCCGCGGCGGGCAACCAGCTCGGCCGGCTGGAGCAGGTCGTGCGCTCGGCCGAGCAGGAGGCGCAGCGGCTGCGCCAGCGGCGGGACGCGGTGGAGGCCAAGCGGTCGGAGTCGCTGCTCGCGCTCGAGGCCGCGGAGCAGCAGCTGTCGGTGGCCGAGGGCGAGCCGGTCGACGACGAGCCGGACACCGAGGTCCGCGACACCGCCGCGGAGAAGCTCGCCGAGGCCCGGTCCGAGGAGGTCGAGTGCCGGCTCGCGCTGCGCACCGCCGAGGAGCGGGCCCGGGCGATCGCCGGCAGGGCCGACTCGCTGCGCCGGCAGGCGTCGTCGGAGCGGCAGGCCCGCGCCCGGGCCGCGGCCGCGCGGCGGGAGCGGGAGCGCAACGCCGCGGTCGCCGACCTGGTGGTCGGGGCGGGGGTGCGGGCACTGGAGCGGATCGAGGTCTCGCTGGGCGCCGCGGCCGCGGAGCGGGACGACGTCGCCGCCGCCCGGGCCGAGCGGGAGGCCGCGCTGACCGAGGCCCGGGCCGCCACCGGGCGGCTGTCCGCGCTGCTCGACAAGCTGGTCGACGCCGTGCACCGGGACGAGGTGGCCCGCGCCCAGTCCCGGCTGCGGCTGGAGCAGCTCACCGAGAAGGCGCTGGCCGACCACGGCATCGCGGTCGACGACCTGGTCGCCGAGTACGGCCCGTCGGTCGGGGTGCCGCCGTCGCCGGCCGAGGTCGCGGAGTACGAGGCGGCGAAGGAGCGGGGCGAGGAGGTCGTCGCCCCGCCGGCGATGCCCTACGACCGCGCCGCCCAGGAGCGCCGGGCCAAGCGCGCCGAGAAGGACCTCGCCCTGCTGGGCAAGGTCAACCCGCTCGCACTCGAGGAGTTCGCCGCGCTCGAGGAGCGGTACACCTTCCTGTCCACCCAGCTCGAGGACCTCAAGAACACCCGCCGTGACCTGCTCACCGTGGTCCGCGAGGTCGACGACAAGATCCTCGAGGTCTTCACCCAGGCGTACACGGACGTCGCGCGCGAGTTCGAGACGGTGTTCGCCACCCTGTTCCCGGGCGGCGACGGACGGCTGGTGCTCACCGACCCGTCGGACATGCTGACCACCGGCATCGAGGTGGAGGCGCGCCCGCCGGGCAAGAAGGTCAAGCGGCTGTCCCTGCTCTCCGGGGGCGAGCGCTCGCTGACCGCGATGGCGCTGCTGGTGGCGATCTTCCGGGCCCGGCCCTCGCCCTTCTACGTGCTCGACGAGATCGAGGCCGCCCTCGACGACGCCAACCTCCGCCGGCTCATCTCGCTGATGGAGGAGCTGCGCGCCACCTCGCAGCTCATCGTCATCACGCACCAGAAGCCGACCATGGAGGTCGCGGACGCCCTCTACGGCGTCTCGATGCGGGGGGACGGCATCACCACCGTCATCTCGCAGCGGCTGCGCCCGGCCTCCTGAGCTTTCGCGGGAGTCGTCTCCCCGCGGCGGCCGCCGCGGTTCGCGTCGACCCGGGGCCGTCGCCGGTGCGGGGCGGTGGGGCGTGACAGGCTGGGGGTGTGACGACGCAGACCCTCTGGATCATCCTGGTCGTGGTCGCGGTGGTCGTGCTGATCGCCCTGGTCGCCGGCTTCACGGTCCGCCGCAGGCGCCGGATCAGCCTGCGCGAGCCGGACGAGCTCGCGACCCCGGCCCCCGAGGAGAAGCCCAGGCAGGGCAACACCTACCGGGCCAGCGGAGGCTTCGACTTCTCCGCCGGCAGCGGGGCGGGGACCGGCACGCCGACGCTGCCGCCGCGCGCGGAGCCCGGGCCGGACCTCGTGCCCCCCGCGCGGGAGAAGGAGCCCGAGCCGGGCCGCCGGGGTGGGACCGCCGCGGCCGCCGGGGGGGCGGCGGTCGCCGGTGCGGCTGCCGCGGCGTCCGCGGCGCCGGCGCCGGAGAGGGCACCCGAGAAGGAGGCGCCGGAGCGCCCCGCGCCCGGGGACGAGGCGACCGCACCGGCGGCGCCGACCGCGCCCGGGGAGGCGGCTGCGCCGGCGGCGCCGACCGCGCGCGAGGAGGTGCAGGAGGGGGCGCCGGGGACCGGCACGACCGAGCGGGCCGCTCGCACCGCACCCACCGCACCCACCGACGGCGCCGGGCCCGCGGCTCCGCCCGCGGACCTGCCGGCGCCGTCGGGCGCGACCCCGATCGCGCGGCCCGCCGACACCGCGCCGCCGACCGGGGCTCCCGAGGCGCCCGCGGCCCCCGAACGCGCGCCCGGCGACGAGCTCACCGGAACCGCGGACGATGTCCGCACACCGCCCCGCGGGCTCCCCACGGGCGGCACCGCGACGGAGGCGCGCACCCCGCCCGAGGGCATCCCCGCCGTCCTCCCGCCGGAGACCGCCACCCCGCCCGGGGGCATCCCGGCCGCCTCGGCGGCCGCACCCACCGCGCCGGCACCCGCGGCCCCCGAGGCCCCGGCGCCGGCCCCCCGGGCCCCGGCACCCGAAGCCCCTGCGCCCGAGGCCCCTGCGCCCGAGGCCCCTGCGCCCGAGGCCCCTGCGCCCGAGGCCCCGCCTGCAGGGCGTCCGGCCACCGAGATCCCGGCCCCCGAGGCCCCGGCCGCTGCCGCCCCGTCCGTCGCTCCGTCACCCACCGAGGCCCCGCCCACCGAGGCCCCGCCCACCGAGGCCCCGCCCACCGAGGCCCCGCCGACCGAAGCTCCGGCGGCGCCGTCCACGGCCACCGCACCCACGGTCCCGGCCGCCACCGCGCCGCCCGCCCCCACCGAGGAGATCGCCCCCGCGGAGGGCCGCCTCGAGCGGCTGCGCGGCAACCTCTCCCGTTCCCGCTCCGCGTTCGGCCAGGGTCTGCTCGGCCTGCTCGGCGGCGGCGAGCTCGACGAGGAGTCGTGGGAGGACGTCGAGGCCACCCTGCTGCAGGCCGACCTGGGCCCGGAGATGACCGCCGAGCTCGTCGAGACGCTGCGCACCGAGCTGGCCCGCCGCGCCGTCCGCACCCCGGACCAGGCCCGGCAGCTGCTCCGGGAGGTCCTCACCGAGGCGCTCGAGACCGAGGCCGCCCGCTCGATCCGAGCCCTGCCGCACGACGGTCGTCCGGGCGTGCTGCTCGTCGTCGGCGTCAACGGCACGGGCAAGACGACCACCACCGGCAAGCTGGCACGGGTCCTGGTCGCGAGCGGCCGGCACGTGGTCCTGGGGGCAGCCGACACCTTCCGCGCCGCTGCGGCCGAGCAGCTCGCGACGTGGGGCGAGCGGGCCGGGGCCGCCGTGGTGCGGGGGCCGGAGGGGGCCGACCCGGCCGCCGTCGCGTTCGATGCGGTCAAGCGCGGCACCGCCGACGGCGCCGACGCGGTCATCCTCGACACCGCGGGCCGGCTGCACACCAAGACCGGTCTGATGGACGAGCTGGGCAAGGTCAAGCGGGTCGTCGAGCGGCAGGCCGAGGTCGACGAGGTGATCCTCGTCCTCGACGCCACGACCGGCCAGAACGGGCTGATCCAGGCCCGCGTGTTCGGCGAGGTCGTGAAGGTCACCGGCATCGCGCTGACGAAGCTCGACGGCACGGCGAAGGGCGGCATCGTCTTCCGCGTGCAGCGCGAGCTCGGCGTCCCGGTGAAACTCGTGGGCCTCGGCGAAGGCCCGGACGACCTGGCCCCGTTCGAGCCCAAGGCGTTCGTCGACGCCCTCCTGGGCTGAGGAGAGCCGTCCCCGCCCCGCGCCGGGGGGATCACCCGCGGTGATCTCCCCGGCGTGAAGGGCACGAAACGGTCACGGTTCTCGTCACGCTGTGCGCACGAACCGGTACTGCCGGAATGGGAAACCTGGATGTAACCCGAGGTGGAGTCAGGTTCATCCCCCGGAAACATAGGGCGATCTTCCCGGAAACATCCCGCTCCGATTATTCCGGCACCTGCCGCACGAGGGTGCGGACACGAACGGGAGGGAGATCCGTGGACGCGTTCAACAGCGGCGATACCGCGTGGATGCTCGCCAGTACCGCGCTGGTGCTGTTCATGACGCCTGGGCTCGCGCTCTTCTACGGCGGCATGGTCCGCAGCAAGAGCGTCCTCAACATGATGATGATGAGCCTGTCCTCGATGGGCCTCGTCGGCGTCCTGTGGGTGCTCTACGGCTACTCGATGGCGTTCGGCAACGACGTCGGCGGTGGGCTGCTCGGCAACCCGACGGAGGCGTGGGGGCTCAAGGGCCTGTTCGTGGGGACGTACTCCGCGGACGTCGCCGAGTCCTCCTACGTGCTCTCCGGGTCGATCCCGGCGCTCGTGTTCGTCGGCTTCCAGGCCACGTTCGCGATCATCACCGTCGCCCTGATCTCGGGTGCGGTGGCCGACCGCATGAAGTTCGGCGCCTGGCTGCTCTTCGCCGGCATCTGGGCCACGGTCGTGTACTTCCCGGTCGCCCACTGGGTCTTCGCGTTCGACTCGAGCGACGGCTCGGTCCTGGGTGGCTGGATCGCCAACTCGCTGGCCGCGATCGACTTCGCCGGTGGCACCGCGGTCCACATCAACGCCGGTATCGCGGCGCTGGCGCTGGCGATCGTGCTCGGCAAGCGCCGCGGCTGGCCGCGTGAGCCCATGCGCCCGCACAACCTGACGCTGGTCATGCTCGGCGCCGGCATCCTCTGGTTCGGCTGGTTCGGGTTCAACGCCGGTTCGGCCCTCGGCGCCAACGGCACCGCCGCCTTCGCGATGCTCAACACCATCGTCGCCACCTGTGCCGCGATGCTCGCCTGGCTGCTCGTGGAGCGGATCCGGGACGGCAAGGCCACCACCCTCGGCGCCGCATCCGGTGTCGTCGCCGGTCTGGTCGCGATCACCCCGTCCTGCTCCTCGGTCTCGCCGCTGGGCGCGATCGCGCTGGGCGCCATCGCCTCGGCCCTGTGCGCCCTGGCCGTCGGCCTGAAGTTCCGCTTCGGCTACGACGACTCGCTCGACGTGGTGGGCGTCCACCTCGTCGGTGGTCTGGCCGGCACCATCCTCGTCGGCTTCTTCGCCGACCCGGGCTCCCCGGCCGCGGTCGCGGGCCTGTTCTACGGGGGCGGGTTCGACCAGCTGTGGCGCCAGATCGTCGGTGCGTTCGCGGTGCTCCTCTACTCGGGCATCCTGACCTTCGTCATCGCGCTGATCGTCAAGGCCGTCTTCGGCGGCAGGATCCGCGTCAGCGAGGAGGACGAGGCGACCGGCATCGACGAGACCGAGCACGCCGAGACCGCCTACGACTTCTCCAGCCACCGCGGCCTGGCCGGGGTCGCGGGCACCCCGCGCCCGGACGCCGCCACCCCGCAGGCGGCCGCGCACGTCGCCGCCGGCAAGGAGAGCTGAACCGTGAAGCTGATCACCGCCATCGTCAAGCCGTTCGTGCTGGAGGACGTCAAGGGCGCCCTCGAGCAGATCGGGGTTCTCGGGATGACCGTCTCCGAGGTCCAGGGCTACGGCCGGCAGAAGGGCCACACCGAGGTCTACCGGGGTGCGGAGTACTCCGTGGACTTCGTGCCGAAGGTCCGGGTGGAGGTCGTCGCCGACGACGCCCTCGCGGACAAGGTGGTCGACGCGGTCGTCGAGGCCGCGCGCACCGGCAAGATCGGCGACGGCAAGGTCTGGGTCGCCCCGGTCGACACCGTGGTCCGCGTCCGCACCGGCGAGCGCGGGACCGACGCGATCTGACGGACCGCTCGACGGCACCCGCCCGAGGTCGCCGGGGCCCGTCGTGCCACTCGGCACGGCGGGCCTCCGGCGTCTCGTGCGGGCGCCGGATTCCTCCCGTTCGTCCCGTCGTGCGGGCCGGCGGGTGCGGCGGCCGACCCACCACCGATCGGAGAACCGTGATGATGCTCGTGACGGCGATCGTCAAACCCTTCGCGCTCGACGACGTCCGCGCCGGCCTCGAGCGGCTGGACGTGGCGGGGATGACCGTCAGCGAGGTGACCGGCTACGGCCGCCAGCGGGGGCACACCGAGGTCTACCGCGGCGCCGACTACCAGATGGACTTCGTGCCCAAGGTGCGGATCGAGATCGTCGTCGACGACACCGTCGTCGACAAGACCGTCGACACGGTCGTGCAGGCCGCGCGCACGGGGAAGATCGGTGACGGGAAGGTGTGGGTCGTGCCCCTCGAGACCGTGGTGCGGGTCCGCACCGGGGAGCGGGGCCCGGACGCGCTGTGAGGCTCGGGGCGGTGCCGCCGGCGGCGGCACCTGGGTCGGGGAGGCCCCGGTCGGGACGGTCTCGGTCGGGGTGGAGCGGAGCCGGCCGCGAGCCGGTGGACACGAGGGCGAGTCGGTGACGGCAGTGGGATCAGGTCCGGGGTCAGGTCCGGATTCGGGCGCGCGACCGGCGCCGGGATCGGGGGCGGGACCGACGTCCGGGTCGGCGGGGGACCTCGTCCGGGCGAAGGCGGTGCTGCTGGACCGCCAGGGCGGACGGCGGCGGCTCGCCCCGGACGCGCTGCGGACGGCGCTGGTCGACCTGCACGACTTCTGGCTGTCGTCGCGGTGCGCCGCGATCGGCCTCACGGACCGGGCGGCGCTGGTCGCGGTGGGGGCGCTGGGGCGGCGCGAGCTGGCCCCGTACTCCGACCTGGACCTCGTCCTGCTGCACGACGGCCGCAAGGACGTCGACCGGCTCGCCGAGCAGCTGTGGTACCCGCTGTGGGACGCCGGCATCGGGCTGGACCACTCGGTCCGCACCCCGGGCCAGGCCGTCCAGGTCGCCGCGACCGACCTGCGAGCCGCCTACGGGCTGCTCGAGCTGCGGCACATCGCGGGCGACCCGGCCCTGTCGGACAAGGTGAAGCAGGCCGTCCGGCAGGCGTGGCGGGCCGGCATGCGCCACCGCTTCGACGAGATCGCCGGCTCCGCCCGGGACCGCTGGGCCAAGGTGGGCGACGTCGCGCACCGGATCGAACCCGACCTCAAGTCCGGGCACGGCGGCCTGCGGGACGTGCAGCTCCTGGACCACCTCGCCGCCGCGCAGCTGGTCGACCGGCCCGCCGGCGAGGTCACCGAGGCCCGCATGCTGCTGCTCGACGTCCGCACCGAGCTGCACCGCACCGCCGGTCGCGCCCGGGACGTGCTGCGCGCCCAGGACGCGGACGAGATCGCCTCGACCCTCGAGCTCGGTGACCGCTTCGACCTGGCCCGGTCGATTTCGGGGGCGGCCCGCGCGGTCGCCTTCGCCGCTGAGGTCGGCCTGCGGTCGGCGAAGGCCGCGCTCCCGCGCCGCGGACTGTCCGCGTTGCGTCGCGCGCCGGTGCGGCGGCCGCTGGACTCCGGCGTCGTCGAGCACGCCGGGGAGGTCACCCTCGCCCGCGACGCCGCCGCCGGGCGCGACCCCGCCCTGGTGCTGCGGGTCGCCGCCACCGCTGCGCGCACCGGCCTGCCCGTCGCCGCCGGCACCCTGCACCGGCTCGCCGAGACCGCGCCCGAGCTGCGCGAGCCCTGGCCCCGGGCCGCCCTCGGCGAGCTGCTGTCCCTGCTCGGCACGGGCGAGGGCATGGTCGACGTGATCGAGTCGCTCGACCGGACCGGGCTGTGGGGGCGGTTGTTCCCGGAGTGGGGCGCGGTGCGCGACCTGCCGCCACGGGACCGGGCGCACGTGTGGACCGTGGACCGGCACCTCGTGGAGACCTGCGCGCAGGCCGCGCGGCTGACCACCCGCGTCTCGCGTCCGGACCTGCTGCTGGTCGGCGCCCTGCTGCACGACATCGGCAAGGGCCGCGGCGGCGACCATTCCGAGGTGGGGGAGTCGCTCGCGCTGCAGATCGGCCGGCGGCTCGGCTTCGGCGAGCACGACGTCGGGACGCTCGGCGCGATGGTCCGCCACCACCTGCTCCTGCCACACACCGCCACCCGCCGCGACCTGGACGACGCGGCCACGCTCGACCGGATCGTCGAGACCCTCGACGGGAACCCGCTGCTGCTCGACCTGCTCGACGCCCTGGCCGAGGCGGACTCGCTGGCCACCGGGCCCGGGGTGTGGAGCCCCTGGAAGCGGGCACTCGTCCGGGACCTCGCCGGCCGGGTCCGGGCGCTGATGACCGGCGAGCCGCTGCCGGGCCCGGTCCCGATCGCGGACACCGCCGCGCAGGTCGCGGCCGAGGTCGTCACGGGGGTGGAGAAGGAGGGCAGGCCGCAGCTGCGGCTGATCTCCGAGCACGACCTCGCGACCGTCGTGATCGGGACGCCGGACCGGCCGGGTGCGCTGTCCGCCGCGGCCGGCGTCCTCGCGCTGCACTCGCTCGAGGTGCACGCGGCCACGGTCACGACCGAGGGCGAGGTCACGGTGTCGAGCTTCGCCGTGTCGCCGCGCTTCGGCGGGCTGCCCGACCCGGCGGTCGTGCGGCTCGACCTCGGCCGGGTCCTCGACGGCACCCTCGGGCTGTCCGACGCGTTGGCGCGCAAGGAACGCGACTACGCGCCGACCACCGAGGTGGTCGAGCGGACCGCCCCGCCGCGCGTGCTGTGGTTCGACGACGAGGCGACCGGCGCCGTCGTCGTCGAGCTGCGGGGGCAGGACCGGATCGGGCTGTTGCACCGGGTCGCCGCGGCGCTGGAGGACTCGGGGCTCGACATCCGGTGGGCGCGCGTGGCGACCCTCGGCGCGTCGGTCGTCGACTCCTTCGGGGTGGCCGGCCCCGGTCCCGACGGGCAGGTGCCCCGGACCGACCGGCGCCGGATCGAGCAGGCGGTGCTCGCCGCCGCGGCGAGGCCCCGCGCCACCTCGGCGACGCGGTGAACGGGCGACCGGGCAGGATCCGGGCATGAAACTGGTGACGGGGATCGTCAAGCCGTTCGCGCTCGGCGAGGTCAAGGAGGCGCTGGAGAAGCTGGGTGTCCTCGGGATGACGGTGACCGAGGTGCAGGGTTTCGGCCGGCAGAAGGGGCACACCGAGGTCTACCGGGGCGCGGAGTACAGCGTCGACTTCGTGCCGAAGATCCGGGTCGAGGTCGTGGTCGACGACGCGGTCGCCGAGCGGGTCGTCGACGCCCTCATCGGCGCCGCCCGCACCGGCAAGATCGGCGACGGCAAGGTGTGGGTCACCCCGGTCGAGACCGTCGTCCGGGTCCGCACGGGCGAACGCGGCACCGACGCGCTGTAGCCCGGCCGCGCGGGCAGCGGTGGACGGCGGACAGGGCGGGGTGGCCGGCCGGGGGCTGTGGACTCCCGCGAGTCGCGCTGTGGGTTCCCGCGAGTCGTGCTGTGGGCTTCCGCGAGTCGTGCTGTGGGCTTCCGCGAGTCGCGCTGTGGGTTCCCGCGAGTCGTGCTGTGGGTTCCCGCGAGTCGTGCTGTGGGCTTCCGCGAGTCGCGTTGTGGGCTTCCGCGAGTCGCGTTGTGGGCTTCCGCGTGTCGGGGAGTTGTTGACAGCGCAGTCGTGGCCTTCGGCTGTGGCGCGGCTGTGAGGAACCGGGTGGCCGGAACGAACGGGCGGAACCGGACGTTGGGTGCCCATGACCCTCGCGACCGCGCCCGGCGACACCCCGCCCCGCCCGTTGCCCCTCCCGCTCGGGCCCGAGCTCACCGCCGGAGGCGCCGCGGCGTCGGTGCGGCTGTCGGTGCCGGGTCGCGCGCTGGTGCTGGTCGCCGGAGTGCCGGGCGCCGGCAAGAGCACGCTGCTGCGTCGCATGCCGGAGCTGCCGGGGCTGCGCGTGCTCGACTCCGAGACCCAGCGCGACCTCGTGGCTCGTGTCCTGCCCGGCATCCCCTACGCGCGCATCCGGCCGCTGGTCCACCTCCTGCACCGGCTCGCCGCAGTGGTGACGGCGATCGGCTCGGCGCGCGTCGTCGTCGTGCACCTGCCGGCGACCTCGCCCGGGCTGCGGCGCACGGTCCGGGGCCTGGCCCGGCTGACCCGCCGCTCGGCCTACCTCGTGTGGATCGACGCGGCGCCCGCGGAGGCGCTGCGCGGACAGGCCGATCGCGGCCGGTTGATCGAGAGCGGATCCTTCGCCCGGCACGTGAGCAGGGCGAATGGCGTCGCCGCCCGGATCTCCGCCGGGACGCTGGGCGAGCGCTGGACACGCGCGATCGCCCTCGACCGACCCACCGCCGCCCGGGGCCTCGCGGTCACCCTCTGATCGGGGCGCTACCCCCATCCGCCGCGAGGCCGGAGCTCGCGACGAGCGGGAGTTCAAGGCGCGACTCGCGGGAGCCCAGGGCGCGACTCGCGGAAGCCCAGGGCGCGACTCGCGGGAGCTGAGGGCGCGACTCGCGGGAGCTGAGGGCGCGACTCGCGGGAGCTGAGGGCGCGCCTCGCGGGAGCCCACGGCGCGACTCGCGGGAGCCCACGGCGCGACTCGCGGGAGCCCACAGCGCGACTCGCGGGGGCTCGGGGCTCGGGGCGCGGTTCGCGAGAGGTCTGGACGCGGATGGGGGTGCGGCGACCGTGGGGCGGGGCGGGAGCAGGGGTCTGCGTCGCCACACCGCGGCCACGTAGACTCGACGGGGTGTTCGACACCCTGAGCGACCGCCTCTCCGGTGCGCTGCGCGACCTGCGCGGCAAGGGCCGGCTGTCCGACGCCGACATCGACAGCACGGCGCGCGAGATCCGCATCGCGCTGCTCGAGGCCGACGTCGCGCTGCCGGTGGTGCGCTCCTTCATCGCCCGGATCAAGGAACGGGCGAAGGGCGTCGAGGTGTCGCAGGCGCTGAACCCGGCGCAACAGGTCGTCAAGATCGTCAACGAGGAACTCATCGCGATCCTCGGCGGCGAGACCCGCCGGATCGCGCTGGCCAAGGAGCCGCCGAGCGTCGTCATGCTCGCCGGTCTCCAGGGCTCCGGTAAGACGACCCTGGCCGGCAAGCTCGCGCGCCACCTCAAGAACCAGGGCCACACGCCGCTGCTGGTCGCCTGTGACCTCCAGCGGCCGAACGCCGTGAACCAGCTCCAGATCGTCGGCGAGCGCGCCGGGGTGCCGACCTTCGCCCCCGAGCCGGGCAACGGCGTCGGCGACCCGGTCGACGTCGCGCGGCGCGGCATCGCGTTCGCGCGGGAGAAGCAGTACGACATCGTCATCGTCGACACCGCGGGACGCCTGGGCGTCGACACCGAGCTGATGCAGCAGGCCAGCGACATCAAGGCCGCCGTGCAGCCGGACGAGACGCTGTTCGTGGTCGACGCGATGATCGGTCAGGACGCGGTGTCCACGGCCGAGGCGTTCCGGGACGGTGTCGGCTTCTCCGGTGTCGTGCTCACCAAGCTCGACGGCGACGCCCGCGGTGGTGCCGCGCTCAGCGTCCGCGAGGTCACCGGCCAGCCGATCCTCTACGCGTCGAACGGCGAGAAGCTCGAGGACTTCGACGTCTTCCACCCGGACCGGATGGCCAGCCGGATCCTGGGCATGGGCGACCTGCTCACCCTCATCGAGCAGGCCGAGCGGGTCTTCGACGAGGAGCAGTCGCAGAAGGCCGCGCAGAAGATCTCCACGGGTGAGCTCACCCTGGAGGACTTCCTCGAGCAGATGCTCGCCATCCGCAAGATGGGGCCGATCGGCAACATCCTGAACATGCTTCCCGGCGCCAACTCGGGCCAGATGAAGGAGGCGCTGGCTCAGGTCGACGACCGGCAGCTGGACAAGCTGCAGGCCATCATCCGCGGCATGACGCCGGCCGAGCGGGCCGACCCGAAGATCATCAACGGGTCGCGGCGGTTGCGCATCGCGAACGGCTCGGGCGTCACCGTCTCGGACGTGAACGACCTGGTCAACCGCTTCTTCGAGGCCCGTAAGCAGATGAAGATGATGGCGGGCCAGTTCGGCTTCGGCGGCGGCCGCTCGGCCACCCGCAAGCAGGCGAAGAACAAGCGCAAGGCCAAGCAGGCGAAGAAGAACAACCGCCCGAACAGGCAGTCCGGCCAGAACGTCGGGGCGAACCCGTTCGGCGCCGACCCCTCGCAGCTGCCGCCGGGCCTGCAGCAGCTGCCGCCCGGCCTCGACCAGCTCCCGCCCGGTTTCGACCCGTCGAAGCTGAACTTCGGGAACAAGAAGGGCAAGTAGTGCTGCACCTGCGCGGCACCGTCCTCCCGGACGGTCGCACCGACCTGTACGTCGACGACGCCGGCCGGGTCAGCGCGGAGCCGGCCGCGGGCGCGGAGGTGGTCGACGCGCCGTTCATCCTGCCCGGCCTCGTCGATGCGCACTGCCACGTCGGGATCGCGGCGGGTGGCGCGCCCGCCGATCTGGCGGAGTGCGAGGAGCAGGCGATCACGGAGCGCGGCGCGGGCGCGCTGCTGCTGCGGGACTGCGGCTCGCCCACGGACACCAGGCCCTTGCGCGCTCGCGTGGACCTCCCGGAGATCATCCGCGCCGCCCGCCACCTCGCGCGCCCCAAGCGCTACATCCCCGGCCTGTCGATCGACCTCGACGACCCGGCCCTGCTGCCCGAGGCGGTGGCCGAACAGGCCGCCGCGGGCGACGGCTGGGTCAAGCTCGTCGGGGACTGGATCGACCGGGGCAGGGGTGCGGACGCCGACCTCGCGCCGCTCTGGCCGGACGAGGTGCTGAAGGCCGCGATCGACGCCGCCCACGCCGCGGGCGCCCGCGTCACCGCCCACGTGTTCGGCACCGAGGCCCTCCACGGGCTGATCGGCGCCGGGATCGACTGCATCGAGCACGGCACCGGGCTCACCGACGAGCTGATCGTCGAGATGGCGGCCCGCGGTACCGCGCTGGTCCCGACGCTGATCAACGTCGACACCTTCCCCGGGATCGCCGACAAGGCCGGCAAGTACCCGGCCTACGCCGAGCACATGCGCCAGCTGCACCGCACCGCCCGGGACACCGTCGGGCGGGCGATCGAGGCCGGCGTCCCGGTCTTCGCCGGTACCGACGCCGGCGGAGGCATCCGGCACGGCCGGATCGCCGACGAGGTGGAGGCGCTGCGCCAGGCGGGCCACCCCGACCCCGTCGGTGCCGCCTCCTGGACCGCGCGGAGCTGGCTGGGCCGCCCCGGGCTCGAGCCCGGGGCGCCGGCGGACCTGGTCGTGTACCGGGAGGACCCGCGGCGGGATCCGGCGGTCCTGCGCGAGCCGGAGCTGGTGCTGCTGCGCGGCAGGCGGTACTGAGGGTCCGCACGCCGGCTCGGGCCCGCTGCGCCGGCCCGACGCCTGCAGCCGCCCCTGCTCGCCGCCCGCGACCGCCCGACGGAGGCGCTGCCACCCCGGCATCTCGTCCCCACCGCCGGACACGGCCCGTGCACGGGCACGCCGTCCCGCCGCGCGCCGGGTAGCGTCGTGATCGTGGGCCAGCCCGACTCGACCCCGGACCCGACGTCCGTACCGCCGCCGCCCGGCCCGTCCCCCTACGCGACGCCGCCGTCCCCCGCGCCGTACCCGCCGTCGGAGGTCCCCCCGGTCGGCCCGGCCACGGGCGCGCCGGAGCCGGCCCCCGGCACCCCGGCTCCGCACCGCTGGGGGATCGGGGCGTACGTGCTGGTGGAGATCCTGTTCCTCGGCTCGTCGTTCCTCATCGCCGCGCTGCTGGCCGGGCCCGACGGGCCGTCGGTCGTCGCGGTGGTCCTCGGGCTGTCCGTGCCGACCCTGCTGGCCGCCGGGACCGCGGTGTTGATCACCCGGGCACGCGGGAACGGCCCGCGGATCGACCTGGGCCTGCGGTGGAGCGCCCGGGACGTCGCCACCGGCCTCCTCTGGGGCCTCGGCGGCCTCGTCGTGAGCGTCCCGGCGTCGCTGGTCTACGTGCAGATCGTCGGGGCGGACAACGCGACCACGGCCGTCGGGCAGGCGTTCGACGGCATCCGGGTGGGCTGGCCCGTCGCGCTCGGGGTGTTCGTGCTGGTCGCGTTCGTGGCACCGGTGTGCGAGGAGATCGTCTACCGCGGGCTGCTCTGGGGCGCGGTCACCAAGCACGGCGCGAACCGGTGGGTGGCCTTCGCCATCACCACCCTGTTGTTCGCGATGGCGCACTTCGAGCTGACCCGGACGCCGTTGCTGCTGGTCGTGGCCCTGCCGATCGGGCTGGCCCGGGTCTTCACCGGCCGGCTGCCGGCGAGCATCGTCGCCCACCAGGTCAACAACCTGCTCCCGGCGCTGGCACTGGCGCTCGCGCTGACCGGAGGGGTGCCCGCGGCACTGTAGGCGTCTGGCAGAATGGCGTGTCAGGTCCGTGGCCGGCCCTCTACCGATGCCGCGGCCGGGAGCAGTCGAGTGAGCGAGCCGTACCCCCACGCGGTCCTGCGCTGACTCACGAGCAGCACACACGATCCGCGAGGAGCACCGAGAAGCGTGGCCGTCAAGATCAAGCTGATGCGTCTGGGCAAGATCCGCCAGCCGTACTACCGCGTCGTCGTCGCCGACTCCCGCACCCGCCGCAGCGGGCGCGCCATCGAGACGATCGGCAAGTACCACCCGAAGAGCGAGCCGAGCCTGATCGAGATCGACTCGGAGCGCGCGCAGTACTGGCTGGGTGTCGGCGCTCAGCCGACCGAGCCGGTGCAGCACCTGCTCGAGGTCACCGGCGACTGGCAGAAGTTCAAGGGCCTGCCGGGCGCCGAGGGCACCCTCAAGCAGCAGCCGGAGAAGGTCGACAAGCTGGCCCGGTTCAACGCCGCCCTGGCCGCCGCGGGCGAGGAGCCGACCACCGAGGCCACCACGCCGAGGAAGAAGGCCGCGAAGGCCGAGAAGTCCGACGAGGCCCCCAAGGCTGACGAGGCGGCGGAGTCGACCGAGTCGTGAGCGTGCTGGCGGACGCCCTGGAACACCTGGTCCGGGGCATCGTCGACCACCCGGACGACGTGCGGGTGGACCTGGTCACCAACCGCCGGGGCCGCACGCTCGAGGTCCGGGTGCACCCCGAGGACCTGGGCAAGGTCATCGGGCGCGGCGGGCGCACCGCCACCGCGCTGCGCACCGTGATGGGGGGCATCGGCGGACGGGGTGTGCGGGTCGATGTCGTCGACACCGACCGGTAGCAGCACCGAACTGCTCGTGGGCGTCGTCGCGAAGGCCCACGGCCTGCGCGGCGAGCTGGCGATCGACGTGCGCACGGACTCGCCCGAGGTGCGCTTCGCCGCCGGGTCCGTGCTGCGCGCCCGCCGCCGCGGCGCCCCGGACACCACGCTGACCGTCGAGAGCAGCCGTCCCCACTCCGGGCGGTTGCTCGTCCGGTTCGCGCAGGCGCCGGACCGCACGGCCGCCGAGGAGCTCCGCGGCACCCAGCTGCTGGTGCCGACGGCGGAGCTGGCACCGCCGGAGGACCCGGAGGAGTACCACGTCCACCAGCTCGAGGGGCTGAACGCCGAGCTGGTGGACGGCACCCTGATCGGGATCGTGCGCGAGGTGGTCCTCGGGCCGGGCGGGGACCTGCTGGCCGTCGCCCGCGAGGGTCGGCCGGACGCGCTCGTCCCGTTCGTGGCGGAGATCGTCCCGAGGATCGACCTCGAGGGCCGGCGCGTGGTCGTCGACCCGCCGGAGGGCCTGTTGGACCTCGACACTCCCTGACCTGCCCCTGATCCACCCGAGAGGCCCCGTCGCCGTCGCGGCGGGGCCTTCCGCACGCCGCTGTCGTCAACCAAGGTTGACGAGCGGGCGTCGTCAACGTAGGTTGACGGAATGACAGACGCGACGGCGGTGGCGGCGGCGGCGTCCAGCAAGGACCCGCACGTCGGCCTGGCGGCGGTGGCGGCGCTCCGGGCTCTGCAGGAGTCGCTCGAGGAGCTGCAGGTCGGCAACGCGCGGGCGCAGGGCTGGTCGTGGGCGCAGATCGCCGGCGTGCTGCAGGTGAGCAAGCAGGCGGTGCACAAGAAGTACCGGCGGCTCGGGTACTAGGACGCTGCCGAGGAGCCCCGGCCGCCTGCGCGGCGCGCCGCGTCGTCGGCCTCGCGAAGGCGCCCGGGTACGAGCTGCGGCCCCCGCCTCGCGCGGACGCCACCTGCCGCCGCTCGCCACGGCCGGGGCTCCTCAGCAGCGTCCTGGAGGGAGACGAAGATGTTCGAACGGTTCACGCAGGCGGCCCGCCGCGCGGTGGTCCTCGCCCAGGAGGACGCCCGCGAACGCAGGCAGGCGCAGATCCGCACCGAGAACCTGCTCCTCGGCCTGTACGACGCGCCCGCGACGCCGGAGTCGACGGCCGCGGCGCTGCTGCGCCGGGCCGGCGTGGAACGGGCCGACGTCGCGGCGGAGATCACGCGGCTCCCCCGCCCGGCGGAGACGCTCGACGCGGAGAAGCTGGCCCTGCTCGGCATCGACCTCGACGAGGTGCGCCGGCAGGCGGAGGAGACGTTCGGACCGGGTGCGCTCGACCGCACGCGGGCCGGCAAGCAGCGTCGGATGTTCGGGCACATCCCGTTCGACGCCGCCTCGAAGAAGGCGCTGGAGCTCTCGCTGCGCGAGGCGTTGCGGCTGAAGCAGAAGGAGATCCGCAGCGAGCACGTCCTGCTCGGCCTGCTGCACGCCGACGGCGGGGCGCGGGATCTGCTGGCGGCCCGCGGCGTCACGCTCGACGGCATGCGTACGGCGGTCGAGGAGCTCGGTCGCGGCGAGGCCAGCGGCTGATCACCGCCGCGTCGTCGCGAGGGCGAGGCCCACTGCCTACACAGCGGGGGGGACGGTCGGGCCGGGGGCACCCGCCGCGCTCCCGACGGGCGCGTGCCCCGGGGCGAGCAGTCACCGGCGACCGCCGCCGGACCACGGTGACCACGGACCGGTGGGCGCCTCCGTGGCCCGCCTTTGGCAGGATCCGCCCGGTGCGGATCGACGTCGTCACCATCTTCCCGGGCTACCTCGCCCCACTGCGCGAGGCGCTGCCGGGCCGGGCGGTCGAGAAGGGTCTGATGGACGTCCGCGTGCACGACCTGCGGCACTGGACGCACGACGTCCACCAGGCCGTCGACGACGCCCCGTACGGCGGCGGGCCGGGCATGGTGATGAAGCCCCAGGTCTGGGGCGAGGCGCTCGACGAGGTCCTCGGTGACGTGCCGGCGCGGCTGGTGGTGCCGACCCCGGCCGGGCGGCCCTTCACCCAGGCGACGGCCCGGGCCTGGGCGGGGGAGGAGCGGCTGGTCTTCGCCTGTGGCCGCTACGAGGGGATCGACCAGCGCGTGGTCGACCACTACGCGGCCCGGATGCCCGTCGACGAGGTCAGCATCGGCGACTACGTGCTGGTCGGCGGCGAGGTGGCGGTGCTGGTCATGGTCGAGGCCGTCGCCCGGCTCCTGCCCGGCGTGCTCGGCAACCCCCGGTCGGCGGCCGAGGACTCCTTCTCCGACGGCCTGCTCGAAGGTCCCGCCTACACCCGGCCGGAGGTGTGGCGGGACCTACCGGTCCCGGCCGTGCTGCGCAGCGGCAACCACGCCGCCGTCGACCGCTGGCGGCGGGACCGCGCGCTCGAGCGGACGGCCGAGCGGCGGCCGGACCTGCTCGCCGCGCTGCCCGAGGGGGCCCTGGACGTGGCCGACCGTGCCGTGCTCGATACCGTGGGGCGAGCGGAGCGGGGCTGAGCGGCCCCACCGGTGTCACCCGCTCGGAACCCGTCTGGCACTATGGACGGGTTGCCACGGGCCGACGCACGTGTGTCGGCGCCTCCCATCGGGGACTGGTGCCCCTGCCCGAGCCCCGGCACGCACGCTTGCACGACGAACACTGGACGAGGACGGACCCCGCGATGAACACCCTGGACGACCTGGACGCACAGGTCCTGCGCTCCGACATCCCCAGCTTCCGGCCGGGTGACACGCTCAAGGTGCACGTGAAGGTCATCGAGGGCAACCGCTCCCGGGTCCAGGTGTTCCAGGGCGTCGTCATCCGTCGCCAGGGCGCCGGCGCCCGCGAGACCTTCACGGTCCGCAAGGTGTCGTTCGGCGTGGGCGTGGAGCGCACCTTCCCGGTGCACACCCCGAACATCGAGAAGATCGAGGTCGCGACGCGGGGTGACGTGCGTCGCGCCAAGCTCTACTACCTCCGTGACCTGCGCGGCAAGGCCGCCAAGATCAAGGAGAAGCGCGAGACCCCGACCGCGTCCTGAGCCCGTCACCCCTTCGAGACGCGGCCCTGACGTAGCCTCACCACGTGGCGTCACCCGAGCTCCCCGACGACCGCCGCGGCCCGCCGCGGCGGTACGGGCCCACGGACCCGTCCGGACCCCGGTCGGGCGGTGGTGCTCCCGTCGGTGAGGTACCCGTGGCGTCGGTGAACGGTGCCGGGCATGCCGGTCTCCCCTTCCGAGGGCCGCAGGGCGGGTTCGAGCGGCCCGCGCCGGTCAGGAACGGCCACGGCGCGCTTGAGGGCCACGCACCGGTGAACGGTCACGGTCCGGCGGACACCGGGTTCGCGACGCAGGTCGGGGGACCGCCCGGGGGCGCACCGAACGGGTACGGGCCGGCGCGGGGCAGGCCCCACTCGGGCGGCTACGCCCCACCGGACGGCCGGGTCCCGAACGGCGCCCAGGCCCGCTCCGGCGGGTTCCCGCCGCACGGAGCGGCCCCACGCAACGGCATGTCGTCGAACGAGGAGCAACCGTTCCGACCGGCCGGCCCGCCGCCCGCGCAGAGCAGTCCCGGCTTCCGCCCGGTGGGAGCGCTGCCGAACGGTGCGGGCCCCGGGCCCCGGCGCGGCTCGCCCCGCAGGCCCCTCGACGACGACGACCGCCCCACGGACGTCGTCGGCATGCCTCCCGTGCCCCCCGCCGGCGGCGGGGAGGAGGCCGAGGGCGCCGACGAGACCGCGCCGTCGGACGGGACGGTCGAGCCCCAGCGTCGGGTGGACCCGTCGGTGGCGGAGTCCGACGGCGTCCCCGGCCGGCATCGCCGCCGTGCCGGCGCCACGTCGGGTGCCCACCCCGCGTCGGACTACGTGCCCAAGCGCGCGCCCGGCGGCAAGAAGCCCCGCTCGGGGCGTCGCCGGCGCAACACCTTCTGGAAGGAGCTCCCGCTCCTCGTCGGGGTCGCGCTGGTCCTCACGATCCTCATCCAGGCCTTCCTGGCCAAGGTCTACGTGATCCCGTCGGGCTCGATGGAGACGACGCTGCACGGCTGCACCGGCTGCACCAACGACCGGGTCCTGGTCGACAAGGTGACCTACCGGTTCGGCGACCCGCAGCCCGGCGACGTCGTGGTGTTCCGCGGGCCCGACTCGTGGGTCAACACCGAGTTCACCGTCCAGGAGCCGACCAGCACGTTCGGCGAGGTCGTCCAGCAGTTCCTCTCCCTGATCGGGCTCGCCCCGCCGGACGAGAAGGACTTCGTCAAGCGGGTGATCGCCGTCGGCGGGCAGACGGTGTCCTGCTGCGACTCCCGCAACCGGGTCTTGGTCGACGACCAACCGCTCGACGAGCCCTACATCTACTACCTGCCCGAGGCGGGGCCGGCACGACAGATCCCGTTCGGCCCGATCACGGTGCCGCAGGGCGAGCTGTGGGTGATGGGCGACAGCCGCAACAACTCCTCGGACTCCCGTATCGACGGTCACGGGCCCATCCCGGTCGAGAACGTCATCGGCAAGGCCCGGATGACGGTGCTGCCGATCAGCCGGTTCGGCTTCATCGACAGCCCGAACCCGCAGCAGCCGCAGGCGACCGCCCTCGGGGCCGCCGGGGACGGCGCACCGCTCGCGCTCGGGGTGCTCGGCGTCGTGCCGTTCTGGCTGCTCCGCAGGCGATCCCTGCCGGCGGCGGAGGAGGAGTTCCTGCCCCGCCGACGTCGTACCTGAGGTGGCGGCGCCGGTCCAGCGGCCCGCTCGCCGCCCGCGGAGGAAGCGTCCCGCCGAGCTCCTGCCCCCGGAGTGGAAGCCCGGCCGGGCGACCGTGCGCGCCTCCGCCGGTACGTGGACCCTGCAGAGCACGCTGCACCGGCACGGGCTGGGCCCCGTCGCGGGCGTCGACGAGGCCGGCCGCGGCGCCTGCGCCGGGCCCCTGGTCGTCGCCGCCTGCGTGCTGCGTCCCGGAGACGCCAAGCGGTTGGCGGGGCTGACCGACTCCAAGATGCTCACCCCCTCGGTGCGCGAGGAGTTCTACTACCGCATCCTGCGCCGGGCGGAGGACTTCGCGGTCGTCGTCATCCCACCCGCCGAGGTCGACCGCCGCGGCGTGCACGTCGCCAACATCGAGGGCATGCGCCGCGCCGTCGCGGGACTGAGCCGGCCCCCGGGCTACGTCCTCACGGACGGCTTCCCGGTCCGCGGGTTCGGCCGGCCGACGCTCGCCGTGCCCAAGGGCGACCTGACGGCCGCGTGCGTGGCCGCGGCGTCGGTTCTGGCCAAGGTGACCCGGGACCGTCTCCTGGTCGAGCTCGACGAGCGTTACCCGCAGTACCGCTTCGCCGAGCACAAGGGCTACTGCACGCCGGTGCACGACGCCGCGCTCACCGAGCACGGCCCGTGCCCCGAGCACCGGTTCTCCTTCGTGAACGTCGCCACGGTGGCCCGCGTCGGCGACCGCGTGGCGTTGGTCCAGAATGGGACGGCCGACGAGGGGACCGAGGACATCGAGGACGCGGAGTCCGCCGCGGACGACGCGGTCCTGGACGACGCGGTCCTGCTCGTCGAGGACGGCGAGGACAAGGTCGCAGGGGGAGTGGGGTCGTGAGCGCCGAGGATCTCGAGAAGTACGAGACCGAGATGGAGCTCACGCTCTACAAGGAGTACCGCGACATCGTGTCGCAGTTCTCGTACGTGGTGGAGACGGAGCGCCGCTTCTACCTCGCCAACTCCGTCGATGTCGCGCCGCGCAACGCCGAGGGCGAGGTCTACTTCGAGGTCCGGATGTCCGACGCCTGGGTCTGGGACATGTACCGGCCGGCGCGGTTCGTGAAGAACGTTCGGGTGGTGACGTTCAAGGACGTCAACATCGAGGAGCTCGACAAGCCGGATCTGCGGTTGCCCGAGAGCGACCAGTTCGGCCATTAGAAGCGCCTGGTGGATCAGCGTCGACGGGCTCGGTGAGCGCGGCGGATGATCCACCAGACGCCCCTTTAGCACCCCTCCCCGACGGTTCCGGGCTGCCGGGCCGCCGGCGCCGGCGGTTGTCCACCGTCCGCGGCTCCTGTGGAGCACTTCCCGCGTTCCGCCCCGCGGGTCGGTGCGGGCGGAGATCGTGTCCGGCATGGCAGCCAAGGACGAGCTCGGCCGCCGCGGCGAGGACGTCGCGGTCGAGTACCTCGAACGCAAGGGCCTCGTCGTGCTGTCCCGGAACTGGCGGTGCCGGGAGGGCGAGATCGACGTGGTGGCCACCCAGCGGGAGCGCGACGGCACCCGGCTGGTGGTCTGCGAGATCAAGACCCGGTCGGGCACGCGCTACGGGGAGCCGGCCGAGGCGGTCACCGGGCTGAAGGCCCAGCGGATCAGGCGGGTCACCAAGGCCTGGCTCGCGGCCCACCACGTGGCCTGGTGCGAGATCCGGTTCGACGTCGTCGCGGTGCTGATGCGCCCCGGCCGGCCGGTCACCCTCGAGCACTACGAGGGAGCGTTCTGATGGGGCTCGCGCGGGGCTGGTCGGTGGCGCTGCACGGCGTCGAGGGCGTGCCCGTCGAGATCGAGGCACTGGTGGGCGGCGGGATCCCCGGCGTCCAGATCGTCGGACTCGCCGACACCGCGCTGCAGGAGTCCGTGCACCGGATGCGATCGGCGATCGTGAACTCGGGCCGGGAGTGGCCGGCGGTGCGGATCCTCCTGGCGCTCTCCCCGGCGACGCTGCGCAAGACCGGCTCCCGGTTCGACCTGGCGCTGGCGTGCTGCGTGCTCGCCGGAGCCGGGGTCGTCGACCCCCAGCGGCTGGTGGGCACCGTGCTGCTCGGCGAGCTCGCCCTCGACGGCCGGGTCCGGCCGGTCCGCGGCGTGCTGCCCAGCGTGCTCGCGGCGCGAGCGGCCGGGCTGCGCCGGGTCGTGGTGCCGGTGGCCGCGCTCGAGGAGGCCGGCCTGGTCGACGACGTCGAGGTCCTCGGGGCCGCCACGCTGGGGCAGGTGGTGGGCTGGTTCGCCGGTGAGCGCGAGTTGGACCGGCCGACCGGCCCGGTGCCGGGACCGCCCGCGGCGGTGCCGGACCTCGCGGACGTCGTGGGTCAGCCCGATGCGCGGCGCGCCCTGGAGGTCGCCGCCGCGGGCGGGCACCACCTGCTGCTGGTCGGCCCGCCCGGCACGGGCAAGACGATGCTGGCGCGCCGGATCGTCGGACTGCTGCCCGAGCTGAGCCGCGACGAGGCGCTGCAGCTGGCCTCGGTCCGCTCGGTGCTCGGCGACCGGGGCGGGGACCCGCTGAGCCGGGTCGCCCCGTTCGTCGCGCCGCACCACTCGTCGTCGATGGCCGCCCTGCTCGGCGGTGGCGCCGGGCTGGCCCGGCCCGGCGCCGTGTCGCTCGCCCACCGCGGGGTGCTGTTCCTCGACGAGTGCGCGGAGTTCCAGCCGCACGTGCTCGACGCGCTGCGCACGCCGCTCGAGGAGGGCGAGGTGCGGCTGGCCCGGGCGGACGGCAGCGTCCGCTACCCCGCGCGGTTCCAGCTGGTCCTGGCCGCGAACCCCTGCCCGTGCGCACCGGCACGGGACCGGGACTGCATCTGCACCTCGCTGGTGCGGCGGCGCTACCTCGGCCGACTGTCCGGTCCGCTGCTCGATCGCGTCGACCTGAGGGCGCGGATGGTGCCGGTCACCGAGATCGGCGGCGCCGCGACCGAGGAGGAGGACACCGCGACGGTCCGGGCGCGTGTGCTGGCCGCCCGCGCGGCCGCGGCGCGGCGCTGGTCGGCGCACGGCTGGCGCACCAACGCCGAGGTCCCGGGTCCGGCCCTGCGACGCACCTTCGGTCTGCCCCGCGCCGTGGTCCGGCCGCTGGAGGAGCGGATGCGGGCCGGCGAGCTGTCGGCGCGCGGGGCCGACCGGGCGTTGCGGGTCGCGTGGACGCTCGCCGACCTGGCGGGCGCGGCGTCGCCTGACCGGGAGGCCGTCGACAACGCGCTGTACTACCGCGAGCGGGGTGCGGCATGACCGCGGCGCGATCCGCGGTGGTCGCCGAGGAGATCGTGCGGGCGCGGGCGTACCTGCTGCGGGCCGCCGAGCCGCCGGCGCCGGCCACCAGGAAGCTGGCCGACCTGCTCGGCCCGGTCGGGGCGGCGCAGGCCGTCCGCCGCGGCGACGTCGCCGAGGACGTCGCGGCCGAGACGTCCGCGCGGTGCGGCGCGGACCGGGTCGACGCCGACCTCGCCGCGGCCGCCGCCTGCGGAGCGCGGCTGCTCGTCCCCGAGGACCCGGACTGGCCGCAGTGGCCCTTCGCGTGCTTCGCGCTCACGGACCGGAAGGACCTCGCGCCGCCGCTCGCCCTGTGGGTGCGCGGCCCGGGCCCGCTGGCCGATCTCACGGACCGCGCGGTCGCCATGGTCGGCGCCCGTGCCGCCACCGGCTACGGCACTCACACCGCGGCCGAGCTCGCCGCCGGGTTGGCCGCGGCCGAGCAGACGGTGGTGTCCGGGGCCGCGATCGGTATCGACGGCGCCGCGCACCGCGGCGCCCTCGCCGCCGGCGGGCCCACGATCGCGGTGCTGGCGTGCGGGCTCGACCGGGCCTATCCCACGTCGCACGCCGGGCTGATCGAGCGCATCGCACGCCAGGGTCTGGTGGTGTCCGAGTACCCGCCCGGCGCGGTGCCGGCGCGCCATCGCTTCCTCGTGCGCAATCGGCTCATCGCGGCGCTGTCGGCGGGCACGGTGGTGGTCGAGGCGGCGCTGCGGAGCGGGGCACAGCGCACGGCGTCCGACGCCCGCGAGCTCGGCACCGTGCTCATGGCGGTGCCCGGCCCGGTCACCTCCGCGGCCTCGGCGGGGTGCCACGAGCTGATCCGGCAGGGCGCCCTGCTGGTCACCCGGGCCGAGGAGATCACCGAGGCGACCGGGAGGCTGGGCGTCGAGCTGGCGCAGGAGCCGGTGCGCGAGGGGCGCGACACGGACGCTCTCGACGAGGTCCAGGCGAGGGTGCACGACGCCCTGCCACCGCGCGCGGCCCGGGACATCGCGTGGCTGGCCGTCGAGGCGGGCCTGGGCCCGGACGTCGTGCGGTCGGCGCTGAACGAGCTCGAACGTCGCGGGCTCGCCGAGTTCCACGAGGGCCGGTGGCAGCGGTCCGGGAAGGGGAGGCGACAGGCGCAGGAGCGATCCGCCCGCCGGCGATGAGCACCGACGTGGTCCGGGGCCGCCGCCGGAGCTCCGGTGCTCGTCGAGCCGAGCAGCGTGCGCGGTGAACCGACCGGCCTCGGCCTGGGCAACGGCGTGGGATGTTGACCAGGGCCCGTCCCGCCCGCACCGTCGGAGGATGGCCGAGCCCGATTTCGTGATCCCGTCGGAGAACCGGTCCGCGCGCGCGCTCGACGAGCCGACCGGCCCGGGTGGCGTCGCGCTCGCCGCCGACGTCGCGGCCGCGGTGGACCGGTTCCTCCGCCACCTGGAGCTGGAGCGGGGTCGGTCCGCCCACACCGTGCGCGCCTACCGTTCGGACCTCGCCGGGATGCTCGCCGGGGTTCCGTCCCTGGCGGCGCTCGATCTCGCGCACCTGCGGCGCCGGCTGGGGGAGGCGCACGCCTCGGGGACCAGCCGGGCCACCCTCGCCCGACGGGCCGCCGCAATCCGGACCTTCACGGCCTGGGCGGCGCGGTCCGGGCTGATCCCGGCCGATCCCGGAGCGCGGCTGAGCTCGCCGCGGTCGCGGCGTGAGCTGCCGGAGGTGCTCCGTGCGGACCAGGCGGCGGCGGTCCTCGACGCGGCGTCCTCCGGGGCGGCGGAGGAGCATCCCGAGGCCCTCCGCGACCTCGCGCTGCTCGAGGTGCTCTATGCGACCGGCATCCGGGTCGGCGAGGCCTGCGGGCTCGACCTCGACGACGTCGACGACGAGCGCCGCACGCTGCGCGTGCTGGGCAAGGGGGACAAGGAGCGGACCGTGGTGTTCGGGGTGCCCGCCGCGGAGGCGCTGCGACGCTGGCGGTCCCGCGGCCGGGCGGCGCTGACGCGTCCGGGCTCGCCGCCGGCGCTCTTCCTCGGGGTCCGCGGCGGTCGGCTGGACCCTCGCGTCGCGCGCACGATCGTGCACCGGGCGATGGCGGCGTTGCCGGAGGTGCCCGACGTCGGACCGCACGGCTTCCGGCACGCCGCGGCGACACACCTGCTCGACGGCGGCGCGGACCTTCGTCACGTACAGGAACTGCTCGGTCACGCTACGCTGTCGACCACTCAGCTCTACACGCACGTGACCGTCGACCGTCTGAAGGTGGTCCATGACCAGGCTCATCCCCGGGCATGACGCTCCTGATGCCGGGTCCGTGCAGGTCGGACGGCAGGTCGGCGGCCTGGCGGGAGCCCTGGTCGGGGCCCTGGACCGGGCGGACGAGCGGCCGGTGGCCGAACGCAGCGTGTCATTGCGGTCGGTTCCGGTCGAGATCGGGGCGTCACCGGACGTGACAGGGGGCGGGGAGGCGAACCTCGGCGGGCCGCACTGCGCGGCCGCGCACGTCGCCCTCGTCGCGCCGCTCCGGCGCGACACGCCCGACACCCCTGCGGTTCCCCTGATCGGGGGCCCCGGGGCCCACGACGCACACGCGGCGGCGGCCGCCGACATCACGTCCACCCTGTGGGCGGACTTCCTCGCCGGTCGCTCCCCGGCCGCGCGGGACCGCCTGGTGATCCACTATCGCGGGCTGGTGCGCGGCGTCGCGGGCAGGATGGCGGGCGGGCTGCCGACCCACGTCGACGCCGCCGATCTGGTCCAGGTCGGGATGTTCGGCCTGATCGAGGCCGTCGAGCGGTTCGAGCCGGAGCGGGAGGTGCGGTTCGAGAGCTTCGCCGCACAGCGCATCCGTGGCGCGATGCTCGACGAGCTGCGCGCCCAGGACTGGGTGCCCCGGACCGCCCGGGCCCGGCGCCGCGAGGCCGAGCGGGCGCGGGAGCGGCTGGAGACGCGGCTCGGGCGCACGGTCGACGACCGGGAGGTCGCCGAGGAGCTGGGTGTCGCGCTCCGCGAGCTTCGGGGCGTCCTGCAGCACCGACAGCTCGTGAGCGTGGAGGCCCTGGAGGCGGGTGGTGAGGGCCAGGTGCCCGTCGCCGAGCTGGTCCCGGACGAGTCGGCGCCGGACCCCGTCGAGGTCGTCGAGCACGGCGAGACCGTCCGGGAGCTGGTCCTGGCCGTCGACGCGCTGGGGGAGCGGGACCGTGAGGTCGTCCGGCTCTACTACCTGGAGAACCGGACGTTGGCCGAGATCGGTCGCCTGCTCGGGGTGACCGAGTCGCGGGTCTGCCAGCTGCACTCCCGACTGGTCACCCGCCTGCGCACCCGCCTGACCGAGCCCGCCTGACACAGCCCGTCCGACCGAGCCCGTCCGACCGAGCCCGTCCGACCGAGCCCGTCCGACCGAGCCCGTCCGACCGAGCCCGTCCGACCGAGCCCGTCCGACCGAGCCCGTCCGACCGAGCCCGTCCGACCGAGCCCGGCCGGTGCGCGCCGCGGCGCCGTCACCCCGGCCACGGGTCGGGGAGCGGGAGCAGCCGGACGTGCCGCGGCCGCAGCAGCACCAGCGGGTCCATGTACTCCGATGCCGAGCGCACCCCCCGCCGCACGCCCCAGTGCAGACAGGCCCCCACCGGGCAGCCCGCGTGCCCGGCCTCGAGCACGCCGATCGGGTCGCCGCGTGCCACCCGCACCCCGCGGGCGACGGTGCCGGTGACCGGTTCGTAGGTCGTCCGCAGTCCGTCCGCGTGCTCGATCGAGACCACGCCCCGACCGGCCACGGGACCGGCGAACACCACCACCCCGCCGCGCGCGGCGAGTACCGCCTGCCCGACCGCGCCGACCAGGTCGGCGCCGCGGTGGCCCCGGCCGTACCGGAAGGGCGGCTGCTCGAACGGCCGCGCCACCGCCGGTACGGGCGCGAGCGGCCAGCCGTACTCCACCCTCGGTGCGTCGCGGGCCCCTGCCGGGGGCGCCGGTGCGCGGACGGCGACCAGGGCGACCTGCTCCGCCTCGCTCCCCTCCGCCGGGGCCGGCGGGACCGACAGGACGGGCTTCGCCGGGGCCGGCAGGACCGGGGCCGGCAGGACCGGGGCCGCCGGGGCGGGCAGGACCAGGGCGCCCGCCGCGGCGACGGCGGCGAGATGCCGCACGAGCCACTCCGTGCGCACCCCGCCCCCCACCCCCACCCACCCCCGCCGCACTGCTCTCCCGGGGCGCCGCGATCCGCCATGCCCGTCCCGCCGACCCGCCCACGCCATGCCGGCACCCTGCCCGGGCGCCGCGCGGAACGGGTGGTGCGGGGAGGATCGATCCACAGGTCCCCGAAGCTGGGGACGGATCGGTTCCGGGCGGCCGTCCCGGGTGAGGCCGATCGGTGGCCGGGCGTACACTCGGCCCCGCACCTCGACCACTCGAGGTGACTTCGCGCGCTCGCGTGCCCTGCGGAAGCAGGCCCGGCGACCGGGCGGTCCCGTACTCCTGCCGGATGGCCGGGTGCGGGTCCGGGAGCCGGCGCGGCGCCAGGGCGGGGACCTCCGGGGACCCGCGACAACCGCCACGCGCGGCCGGTGTGATCGCCCGATCACCTCCACCGCCCGCGCCCCGACCGAGAGGTGAACACCGGCCATGGCCGTCGTCACCATGAAGCAGCTGCTCGACAGCGGCGTGCACTTCGGGCACCAGACCCGGCGCTGGAACCCGAAGATGAAGCGCTACATCCTGACCGAGCGCAACGGCATCTACATCATCGACCTGCAGCAGACGCTGTCCTACATCGACCGCGCCTACGAGTTCGTGCGCGAGACCGTCGCGCACGGCGGCACGATCATGTTCGTCGGCACGAAGAAGCAGGCGCAGGAGGCCATCGCCGAGGAGGCGGGCCGGGTCAACATGCCGTACGTGAACCAGCGCTGGCTGGGCGGCATGCTCACCAACTTCCAGACCGTGCACAAGCGCCTCCAGCGGCTCAAGGAGCTGGAGTCGATGGAGCAGACGGGGGGCTTCGAGGGTCGCACCAAGAAGGAGATCCTCATGCTCACCCGCGAGAAGGACAAGCTCGAGAAGACCCTCGGCGGCATCCGCGACATGTCGAAGGTCCCGAGCGCGG
Source organism: Pseudonocardia oceanicola (assembly GCF_047200735.1). Lineage (NCBI taxonomy): Bacteria > Bacillati > Actinomycetota > Actinomycetes > Pseudonocardiales > Pseudonocardiaceae > Pseudonocardia > Pseudonocardia oceanicola. Next base: position 46,210 of record NZ_JBJZON010000022.1, on the reverse strand, counting down.
TCTGGATCGTGGACACCAAGAAGGAGCACATCGCCGTCGGCGAGGCCCGGAAGCTCAACATCCCGGTCGTCTCCATCCTGGACACCAACTGCGACCCCGACGAGGTCGACTTCCCGATCCCGGGCAACGACGACGCGATCCGCTCCGCGGCGCTGCTCACCAAGGTGATCGCCAAGGCGGCGGCCGACGGTCTCATGGCCCGCTCCGCACGCGCGCGCGGCGAGGGCGAGAAGGCCGAGGGCACCGAGGAGCCGCTGGCCGAGTGGGAGCAGGAGCTCCTGACCGGTGGCGGGTCGGACGGCGCGAGCCTGGGCGGCGAGACCGCCGCCGCCGGCGCGGGCTCGGCCCCCGCCAGCACCAGCAACGGCACCCAGCAGACCGCCGGCTGAGCATCACCCGATCACGGCGGCCGGGGCACACCTCGCCCCGGCCGCCGATCGGCCCCGACCCACCCGCAGCGCGAAGGACGAGAAGACACCGAGATGGCGAACTACACCGCCGCCGACGTCAAGCGGCTCCGTGAGCTCACCGGCTCCGGGATGATGGACTGCAAGAAGGCGCTCGAGGAGGCCGAGGGCGACTTCGACAAGGCCGTCGAGCTCCTCCGCATCAAGGGCGCGAAGGACGTCGGCAAGCGCGCCGAGCGCTCCACCTCCAACGGCCTGGTCGTCGCCGAGGGCGGCACCATGGTCGAGCTGAACTGCGAGACCGACTTCGTCGCGAAGAGCGACGACTTCGTCGACCTCGCCACCAAGATCCTCGCCGTGGCCGTCGAGCAGAAGCCGGCGGACGTCGAGGCGCTGGCCAAGGCCCCGCTCGACGGGGGCACCGTCGCCGACGCGATCCAGGCGCTCTCCGCCCGGATCGGCGAGAAGCTCGAGCTCAAGCGCTACATCCACGTCGACGGTCCGGTCGCGGTCTACCTGCACCGCCGCTCGAACGACCTGCCGCCGGCCATCGGCGCGCTCGTCGCCTACGAGGGTGAGGACGCCGAGGCCGCCCGCAACGTCGCGATGCACATCGCCGCCGCACGCCCGCAGTTCACCACCCGCGACCAGGTCCCGGCCGAGGTCGTGGAGAACGAGAAGCGGATCGCCGAGGCGACCGCTCGCGAGGAGGGCAAGCCGGAGAAGATCCTCGACCGCATCGTCGAGGGCCGGATCACCGGGTTCTACAAGGACGTCGTGCTCCTCGAGCAGGCCTCCGTGCTGGACTCGAAGAAGACCGTGAAGGCGCTGCTGGACGAGGCCGGCGTGACCGTCAAGGACTTCGTCCGCTTCGAGGTCGGCCAGGCCTGAGCATGACCGACCAGGGGATCGACGCCGAGAACACCACCCGCCACGGATACCGTCGCGTGCTGCTGAAGCTCGGCGGCGAGATGTTCGGCGGCGGGGGGCTCGGCGTCGATCCCAAGGTCGTGGAGACCGTCTCCCGGCAGATCGCGGAGGTCGTCGCCAGCGGCGCCCAGATCGCGGTCGTGATCGGGGGCGGCAACTTCTTCCGCGGCAGCGAGCTGCAGCAGCGCGGGATGGACCGCTCCCGCGCCGACTACATGGGCATGCTCGCCACCGTGATGAACTGCCTCGCGCTGCAGGACTTCCTGGAGCGCGAGCACCACCTCGACACCCGCGTGCAGACCGCGATCACGATGGGGCAGGTCGCCGAGGCCTACATCCCCCGGCGGGCCATCCGGCACCTCGAGAAGGGCCGGGTCGTGATCTTCGGGGCGGGCGTCGGCATGCCCTACTTCTCCACCGACACGGCCGGGGCGCAGCGCGCGCTCGAGATCGGCTGCGAGGCGCTGCTGCTGGCCAAGGGCGTCGACGGGGTCTACACCGCGGACCCGAAGATCGACCCGACGGCCGAGATGTTCCACGAGATCACCCACCGCGAGGTGCTGGAGCGCGGCCTCAAGGTCGCCGACGCCACCGCTTTCAGCCTGTGCATGGACAACCGGATGCCGATCATCGTGTTCAACCTGCTGACCGAGGGCAACATCGCCCGCGCGGTCGCGGGTGAGAGGATCGGCACGCTGGTCAGCACGCCCGAGACCTGAGAACGACACGCCAGAACGCACCGGGAGCAGCCGTGATCGACGAAACCCTCTTCGACGCCGAGGAGAAGATGGAGAAGGCAGTCGAGGTGGCCAAGGACGACCTGGCCGGCGTGCGCACCGGCCGGGCGACCCCGGCGATGTTCTCGAAGGTCGTGGTGGACTACTACGGCGCCATGACACCGCTGAACCAGCTGGCCTCGGTGACGGTCCCCGAGGCGCGGATGGCGGTCATCAAGCCGTACGACGCGAGCCAGCTCAAGGCCATGGAGAAGGCGATCCGGGACTCGGACCTGGGCCTGAACCCGAGCAACGACGGCCAGCTCATCCGCTGCGTCATCCCCCAGCTCTCGGAGGAACGGCGCCGCGAGATGGTGAAGGTCGCCCGCAGCAAGGGCGAGGACGCGCGCATCACGATCCGCAACCTGCGTCGCAAGGCGATGGACGAGCTGCACCGCATCGTCAAGGAGGGCGAGGCGGGCGAGGACGAGGTGACCCGCGCCGAGAAGGAGCTGCAGGGTGTCACCGACAAGTACGTCCACCAGGTCGACGAGCTGGTCAAGCACAAGGAAGCCGAGCTGCTCGAGCTCTGAAGGACCGTGACCACCTCGCACAGTGCCGACCACGAGGCCGAGCGCACCGGTCCCGCGCCCGAGGCGGCGGGGGAGCCCCCGGTGACCTCCGACCTGCCCGGTTCCGGGTTGCCGGGTACGCCGTCCGCGCCCCCGTCGCGCTCGGCCCGGCTCGGGCGCAACCTCCTCGCGGCCGTCGCCGTCGGGCTGTCGCTGGGCGCGGTCATCCTGGCGTCGCTGCTGGTGCAGCGGCAGGCGTTCGTCTTCGTGCTGGCCGCGGCCACCGCCGTCGGCACGTGGGAGCTCGCCGGGGCCCTCCGCCGCAGCAACCAGCGGATCAAGGTCCCGCTCCCGGTCCTGCTGGTCGGCGGGCAGGCGATGGTCTGGCTGGCCTGGCCCTTCGGGCTCCGCGGCTCGGCCGTCGCCTTCGCCGTCACGGTCCTCGTGTCGCTGCTGTGGCGGATGGGCCGCAGCGACCAGCCCAACGGCGCGGACGGGTTCCTGCGGGACGTCGGGGCCGGCATCTTCTGTGCCGCCTACGTCCCCTTCTTCGTCTCCTTCGCCACGCTCCTGGTGATTCCCGAGGACGGCGTCGGCCGGGTCCTCACCTTCATGATCTGCGTCGTCGCGTCCGACGTCGGCGGGTACGCGGCCGGGGTGGTCGCCGGCAAGCACGCGATGGCCCCGCGGATCAGCCCGAAGAAGTCCTGGGAGGGCTTCGGCGGCTCGCTGCTGGCCGGCTCGGCGGCGGGGGCGTTGTCCGTCCTCCTGCTGCTCGACGGCCTCTGGTGGCTCGGGGCGATCCTCGGTGCCGTCCTGGTCGTCACGGCCACGCTGGGCGACCTCACCGAGTCGATGATCAAGCGCGATCTCGGGATCAAGGACATGGGCACGCTGCTGCCCGGGCACGGCGGCCTGATGGACCGGCTGGACTCGATGCTCCCCGCCGCCTTCGTCTCGTGGGCGCTGCTGAGCGTCTTCGTGCCCGTGGCATGAGGGCGGGTCCACGGGGGCGCCCCGCCCGGGTGGGCGCATGAGGTACCCGGGATTCGGCGGGCAGCTCAAGACCGGACCCGCCATCCCCAGCCCGAACATCTGGCACTGGCCCGAGGTGTACGAGCGGGAGAACCGCGCCCAGGACGCCGACGGCGCGCTCTGGGCCGCCCTGCGCGCCGCGGCCCCGTGGGCGGGCCTCGACGTGGTCGACGTCGGCTGCGGCGACGGCTTCCACCTGCCGCACTTCGCCGAGGAGGCCCGGTCGGTCGTCGGGGTGGAGCCGCACCCGCCGCTGGTCGAGCGGGCCCGCCGGCGCGGGTACGAGGTGCTGCGCGGGGGAGCGGAGGCGCTCCCGTTGCCCGACGGGTGTGCCGACGTGGTGCACGCCCGCACCGCCTACTTCTTCGGCGAGGGCTGCGAGCCCGGGCTCGCCGAGGCCGACCGCGTGCTCCGGCCCGGCGGCGTGCTCGCGATCGTCGACCTGGACTTCACCGTGCCGCCCTACGGCGACTGGCTGCGCGCCGACCTGCCCCGCTACGACCCCGCCGCCGTCGAGCGGTTCTTCGCCCGGCAGGGGTTCACCCAGGAGCGGATCACCTCGACCTGGCGCTTCCCCGACCGGGAGACCCTCGAGGCCGTGCTGCGCATCGAGTTCGCCCCGGCGACCGCCACCCGCGCGATCACCGCGACGAGGGGGTTGACGATCCCGGTCGGCTACCGGCTGCACACCCGCCGCAGGCCGGCCGGGGTCATCACCGTCGGCTGACCGGCGGGCGCCGGCTCAGGCCAGCGTGATCTGGTCGCCGGAGACCGTCACCTCCTGCGGCGTCAGGCCCCGGGTGGCCGGGCCCTTCAGCACCTGCCCGTCGAGGCCGAAGGTGCTGCCGTGGCACGGGCACACCAGCGAGGCACCCTGCACCTCGGACACGGCGCAGCCCTGGTGCGGGCAGGTCGACGAGAAGCCCTCGTAGGTACCCGCGGTCGGTTGGGTGACGATCACCTCCTGGTCCGCGAACACCGCCGCGCCGCCGACCGGGACGCTCGAGGTCGGGCCCAGCGTGGCCCCGCCGGCCGCCGAGCCGCCGGTCGTGGCGCCGCCGCTCCCGCCGCTGTCCGCACCGCCGCTGTCCGCACCGCCGCTGTCCCCACCGCCGCCGCTCCCGGAGTCGCCGCTCGCGCAGCCGGCGGCGAGCAACCCGATCCCGACGGCGGCGGCACCGGCGCCTGCGACGGCGGCCCGCCGCGACAGCCCGGTCGGGGCCGGGGTGCCGGGGGACGGGGCCGTCGGGGTCGAGATGTCGGTCGCTGCGAGCGGCGTGGCGGGGTTCTCGGGCATCTGGGCTCCTCACGGGGGACAGGCCGGGGTCGTGGTGGTGCCGCCACCCTGGCACGGTCCGGCTGAGACGGCGCTGTGCGCCTCGTGGCGGCCGGGCCCCGCCCCGTCCGGGTGACGGCCTCGCTACCGTGACCGCATGAGCCGAACCGTGCGTACCGCTTCCGGCATCCCCCTGCCGCAGCTGGAGATCCTGCTGGGCGGCGCGGGATGGGTGGCGGGCTCGCTCGGGTTCGGCGCGGGCGGCGGGACCCTGGTCATGGCGGCGGGCCTGCTGATCACCGGCTGGCTGTTCACGACCGTCCGCCGCCGGCAGGGCCTGGGCGCGCGCCTAGACCGGCGGCTGCGGGTGCGGGTGCTGCGGCTGGGCGTCGTGATCGGTGTGGTGCTGGTCGTGCTGGGTGTCGGGCTGCCGCTGGTCGGGCAGGGCTGGGGCGAGCTCACCGTGCCGATCGGGGGCGTGGTGGTCGGGGCGGGGCTGTGCTCGCTGGCGACCCTGCTCGGCGAGCGGTCCTTCGTGGCGGTGGGCGGGGCGCTGGTCGTGCTCGGCGCCGTCGGGTCCCTGCTCGCGCTGAACTCCGGTGGCGCGGCCTGGCCGCTCGGCGTGGTCGGGATCGGCGGGGCCGTGGTGCTGTGGCTCGCCGGGATCCGGCGGATCGGCCTGGTCGGGGAGCTGCGCGAGCGCGTCGGACGCTGAGCCGGGCCCCCGTGGCGCCGCGGCGGGTGCCGGGCCACCCGCCGGACGTCGGGTGTGCGGAGTCGTACCGGTCACGGCGGGCCCGGCCCGGCCGGATGGCACACTGGAAGGGCCATGCCGACTTCCCTGCCCCTGGTCTTCGACGCGCCGAAGCGCGCGACCCCGCCGCGCCACCTCGCCGATCTCGACCCCGCCGAGCGCAAGGCGGCGGTGACGGACCTCGGCCTGCCCGGCTTCCGGGCCGACCAGTTGGCCCGGCACTACTTCGGCAGGCTGACCGCCGACCTCGACGAGATGAGCGATCTGCCCGCGGCCGCCCGCGAGCAGCTCGGGGCGTTGCTGCCGCCGCTGGTCGAGACCGTCACCGAGCAGGTCTGCGACGCGGGGCAGACCCGCAAGACGCTCTGGCGGGGTCACGACGGCACGCTGGCCGAGTCCGTCCTCATGGGCTACCCGGACCGGGCGACGGTCTGCGTCTCCAGTCAGGCCGGCTGCGGCATGGCCTGTCCGTTCTGCGCCACCGGCCAGGGCGGGCTGCAGCGCAACCTGTCCACGGCCGAGATCGTCGACCAGGTGCGCCAGGCGGCGCGCAAGGCGCAGGAGGGCGCGCTGGGCGAGCCGCGCCGCCTCTCCAACATCGTGTTCATGGGCATGGGCGAGCCCCTGGCGAACTACACGCGGGTCGTCGCCGCACTGCGCCGGATCACCGAGCCCGCCCCGAACGGCCTCGGCATCTCCCCGCGCGGCGTCACGGTCTCGACCGTCGGGCTCGTCCCGGCGATCGACAAGCTCGCCCGGGAAGGGTTGCCGGTCACCCTGGCGATCTCCCTGCACACCCCGGACGACGAGCTGCGCGACACCCTCGTGCCGATCAACAACCGGTGGAAGGTGGCCGAGGTCCTCGACGCCGGCCGGCGCTACGCGCAGACCACGGGACGTCGGATCAGCATCGAGTACGCCCTGATCCGGGACGTCAACGACCAGCCCTGGCGCGCCGACCTGCTCGGGAAGCTGCTCCGCCGGCGCGTCGGCACCAGGCGCGTGCACGTCAACCTCATCCCGCTCAACCCGACGCCGGGCAGCGAGTGGGACGCCAGCCCCGAGCCCGTCGAGCGCGAGTTCGTCCGCCGGGTGCAGGCCGCCGGGGTGTCCTGCACGGTCCGCGACACCCGCGGCCAGGAGATCGACGCCGCCTGCGGCCAGCTCGCCGCCACCGCCCGCACCTGAACCCGGACCCGGACTCCGCCTCCGACCGCACGAACGGCACTCGTGTGCGGACCTACCGCACAGGAGTGCCGTTCGTGCAGGTCGGGCATCGGGAGTGGCGACAGCCGCCGGGACGACCATCGCCACTCACGGGCTACACGCGCTCGCCCGTGGACGGGTCGAAGAGGTGCAGCTCCTCGCTGGTGGGGGTGAGCGCGATCTGGTCACCGCGCCGCGCCCCGGACCGCCCGTTCGTGCGGACGACGACGGGGGTCTGCTCGCCGTCGTCGAGGTGGGCGTAGAGGAACGCGTCGCTGCCCAGCTCCTCCACGACGTCGACCTGGGCCTTCACCCCGGAAGCGGCGCCGTCCGACCCGACCGACCACTGCTCCGGGCGGATGCCGAGCTGCACCGTCGAGAGCCCGGCGTCGGCGATCCGTGACCGCAGGGACCGCGGGAGCGCCAGCTCCGACGACCCCATCCGCACACCCTCCTCGGTGACCGGCAGCGTGAACAGGTTCATCGCGGGCGAGCCGATGAACCCGGCCACGAACGCGTTGGCCGGCTTGTCGTAGAGCTCCGCGGGCGTGGCGAACTGCTGCAGCTCGCCGTCCTTGAGCAGCGCCACCCGGTCGCCCATCGTCATGGCCTCGACCTGGTCGTGGGTGACGTAGACGGTGGTGACGCCGAGCCGGCGCTGCATCGCCGCGATCTCGGTGCGGGTGGACACGCGCATCTTCGCATCGAGGTTCGACAGCGGCTCGTCCATGAGGAAGACCTGCGGCTCCCGGACGATCGCCCGCCCCATCGCGACGCGCTGCCGCTGGCCGCCGGACAGGGCGCGCGGCTTGCGGTCGAGGAAGTCCGTCAGCCCCAGCAGGTCGGCCGCGGCCTTCACCTTCCGGGCCCGCTCCTCCTTCGCCACCCCCCGCATCTTCAGCGGGAACGCCATGTTCTCGCCGACGGTCTTGTTGGGGTAGAGCGCGTAGTTCTGGAACACCATGGCGATGTCCCGGTCCTTCGACGGCACCCCGACCATGTTCCGGCCGCCGATCCGGATCGCGCCGCCGTCGATCTCCTCGAGGCCGGCGAGCATCCGCAGCGCGGTGGACTTGCCGGACCCGGACGGACCCACGAGGACGACGAACTCGCCGTCGGCGATCTCGAGGTCCAGCCGGTTGACGGCGGGCTTGGCCCCGGCGGTGTAGATCCGGGACGCCTGGTCGAACACGACTTCAGCCACGACGGGCCTCCTTCATCTCACTGGCCCCGTTCACTTCACGGCCCCTCACTTGACGGGCCCCGCTCACTTGACAGCCCCGAAGGAGAGGCCCTGGACGAGCTTGTTCTGCGCGACCCACCCGGCGATGACGACGGGCAGGGCGGCCAGGGTGGCCGCGGCGCACAGCTTGGCGAAGTACAGCCCCTCGGACGTGATGAACCCGACGAGGAACACCGGCACCGTCGCGGCCCGGGCGGCCGTGAGGTTGACGGCGAAGAAGAACTCGTTCCACGCGAAGATCACACAGATCAGGGCGGTGGCCGCCATGCCGGGGGAGATGACCGGGAGCACGACCTCGCGCAGCGACCGCGCGAGCGAGGCTCCGTCCATGCTCGCCGCCTCCAGCAGCTCCTTGGGGACCTCCTGGAAGAACGACCGCATCATCCACACGGCGATCGGCAGGTTCATGGCCGTGTAGAGGACGATCAGCGTCCAGATGTTGTCGAGCATCCCGATGTTGTTGACGACGACGTAGATCGGCACGATCGCCGCCACGACCGGGAGCATCTTCGTGGAGATGAAGAAGAACAGCACGTCCTGGGTCTTCTTCACCGGGCGCAGCGACACCGCGAAGGCCGCGGGCGTGGCCAGCACCAGCACCAGGATCGTCGAGACGACCGTGGCGAACAGCGAGTTCAGCAGGTAGGGGCCGATGCCGGAGTCGAACACGATGCGGAACTGCTCCAGCGTCGGCGTGAAGAACAGCGTCGGCGGCGTGGTGTAGGCGTCCGCCTCCTGCTTGAAGGCGGTGAGCACCATCCACAGGATCGGGAAGAAGAATCCGATGCCGACGATCCACGTCAGCACCGTGAGCAGGCCGGCGCCCACCTTCCGGTGCCGCGCGGGGGCCAGGTCCTCGGTACGGGGCGCAGCGGGGCGCTCCGTGGTGGGGGCGGCCATCACGTCTCCTCTCCTCCGGAGAAGCTGCGGAAGATCAGCCGCAGGGCGAACGTGGCGATGATGATCGTGGCGATCACGACGACCACGCCCATCGCGGCGGACTGTCCGATGTCGAAGCCCAGGAACGCCCGCTGGTAGATGTAGAAGGGCAGGTTGGCGCTGGCGATGCCCGGGCCGCCCTGGGTCATCATGTAGATGGCGTCGAAGGTGTTGATCAGGTAGATCGCGCCGAGCACGATGCCCAGCTCGAGGAACCGGCGCAGGTGCGGGATCGTCACCTCGCGGAAGACGCCCCACGTGGACGCCCCGTCCACCCGGGCCGCCTCCAGCACGTCGTGCGGCTGGCTCTGCAGGCCCGCGAGGATCAGCAGCATCATGAACGGCGTCCACTGCCAGACCAGGGCCACCATCACCGAGGTCAGCGGGAAGGTCGAGATCCAGTCGACCTGGCCGACCCCGAAGGGCGAGAGCACGAAGTTGATCAGGCCGTAGGTCGGGTCGAACAGGACCGTCTTCCACAGCAGCGCGGCGGCGACCGGCGTGATGAGGAACGGCGTGATCAGCAGGGTGCGGACGAACCCCCGGCCGAGGAAGGCCCGGTCCAGGAGCAGCGCGAACAGCAGCCCGAAGAGCAGCGAGAACAGCACCGCGCCGGCGGTCAGCACCACGGTGTTGAGCGCGACCTGGCGGAACTGGCTGTCCGTGAACACCAGGATGTAGTTGTCCACGCCCACGAACTGCCGGCTGCCCGGCCGCACCAGGTTCCAGGACTGCAGCGAGTAGTAGATGGTGAACAGGAACGGCAGCTGCGTGACGATGATCGTGAAGATCAGCGCGGGCAGCAGCGGGGCGCGGCGGATCCATCCGTCGGCCCGCGATCCCGGTCCGCGGTCGGGCCGGCGGGGCGTGAGCTCCGCGGGCCGTTCGGCGGTGACGGTCATTGTCCGGCCCCCTGTCGCTGGTAGGACTCGCCGACGGTCTCGGCATAGACCTGGGCCTGCTCCAGCGCCTCGTCCGTCGACTTCTGGCCGGCGATGGCCGCCGAGAGCTGCTGGCTGACCCGCGTCCCCAGGTCCTGGAACTCGGGGATCGCGAGGAACTGCACCCCGGTGTAGGGCACCGGCTCGACCGTCGGGTTCTGCTGGTCGGCCGCCGCGATGGCGTCGAGCGTCTGCTGGGCGTAGGCCTTCGACGCCTCGACGTACTCGGGGATCTGGTAGGTCGACTGCCGGGCGCCCGGCGGGACGTGCTCCCACCCGAGCTGCTCGCCGACCATCTGCGCGTACTCCTTGCTCGTCATCCAGGACAGGAACTTCCAGGTGTCGGAGGTGCTGCCCTTCTCGTCCGAGGTCTTCGGGATGGCGAGCGACCAGGTGTAGAGCCAGCCGGAGTCGGGCTTCACCACGATCGGAGCCGGCGCGTAGCCGACCTTGCCGGCGACCCGGCTCTCCTCGGGGTTCTCCACGATGCCCGCCGCGACCGTGGCGTCGTACCACATGGCCGCGTTGCCCTGGCTGAACTGCGTGCCGCACTCGCTGAACCCGGCCGTCGGCGCGCCCGGCTCGCCGTAGCGGCGGACGAGGTCGACGTAGAAGTTCGCGGCCTCGCGGAACTGCGGCGAGGTGAGCTGGGCGTTCCACTGCATGTCGTACCAGCGGGCGCCGAAGGTGTTGGCGACGGTGTCGAACGGCGCCATGACCTCGCCCCAGCCGGGCTTGCCGCGCAGGCAGATGCCCGCCATCCCGGTCGCCGGGTCGTCGAGCTTCTGCGCCGCGGCCGCGACCTCGGGCCAGGTCGGCTGCGCGGACAGCGTGATCCCGGCCTGGTCGAACAGGTCCTTGCGGTACATCAGGAAGGACGACTCGCCGTAGAACGGCACCGAGTACATGTGCCCGTCCGGCCCCGAGAGGGCCTGGCGGACCGCCGGGATGAAGTCGTCCTCGTCGTAGCCCGGGGTGCGGGCCATCAACGGGTCGAGGTCGACGAGCCAGCCGTTGGCGGCCCACTGCGGCGTCTCGTAGTTCGAGATCATGACCGCGTCGAACTCGCCGCCGCCGGTCGCGACCGACGCCGTGATCTTGGCGCGCGCCTCGTTCTCGGACAGGCTCACGAACCTCAGCCGGATCCCGGGGTTCTCCGCCTCGAACTGCGGGGAGAGCGCGATGGCGTCCTGCATCTGCGGGTTGGACACGATCGCGATCGTGATCGTGCGCTGGCCCTCACCCCCGCCGCCGAGGTCGCCGGCGCCGGCGCAGCCGGAGAGGGCCAGCGCCAGGGCGGCGAGCAGCGCGAGGGGCCCCGACCGGGCGAGCCGGAGACGGCCAGGGGCGCGAGGGGGCGGTCGGTCGGATCTCCTGTGCGGTGGGGCCACGATGCCCTCCTGATCGGTCGCCGTCGGCGGCCCCGCCGCGACGGCGGTTCCGCCGGACCCGCGGCCGGGTCGTCGTGCCTCGGCGGGCCCCGTCGAGCAGACCCGCCACGGACGTGTTCCATGTCACGACGGAAAGCACGGTAAGGGGAAGTTAAGCGTTTGCGCAAGCGTTTACGTGCGGTAGCTTGCTCTCTGGAGTGATGCAGCTCACGTGCACAGGCGCCTTCGGGTGCCGGCGTGGGTCCGGTGGACCGGGGAGGTGTCCGTGGCGACGATGGCCGACGTGGCGCGGCTGGCCGGGGTGTCGATCGCGACGGTGTCGCACGTGCTCAACGGGACCCGCGCCGTCCGGCCCGAGACCCGGGCCCTGGTGCTCGAGGCCGTCCGGGCCGCCGACTACACCCCCAACAGCGTGGCGCAGTCGCTCGCCACGGCCCGCACCACCACGATCGGCCTGGCCCTGTCGGCGATCTCCAACCCGTTCCTGGGCGAGCTCATCCACGCGATCGAGGCCGAGGCCGCCCGGGAGGGCTACACGCTGCTGCTCGTCGACCCGCACGAGGACCCGGACTACGAGCACACGGTGATCCGTCGGCTGCACGCCCGCCGGGTCGACGGCGTGCTGCTCGCCCCGTCCGCCCGCCCGGAGGCGGCGCTGACGTACCTGACCGACCGCGGCGTGCCGACCGTCCTGGTCGACCGGCTGATCGACGCGCGGATGGACCAGGTCGGCAGCGAGAACGTCGAGGCGGTCGCGGGTCTCGTCGCCCACCTCGCCGGGCGCGGGCACACCCGGATCGCGCTGGTCGCCGGTCGCCCGGGGCTGCAGACGACGGTCGAGCGGGTCGAGGGCTACCGGCGTGGGCTGCGTCGCGCGGGGCTCGACGAGGACCCCCGGCTGCTGGTCGACGGGCACTCCGCCGAGGATCCGGCCCGGGTCGCCGTGCACGCGCTGCTCGCCATGGTCCGCCCGCCGACGGCAGTGATCACCGGCAACAACTCGATGACGATCGGGGCGATGCAGGCCTTCCGGGAGGCGGGCGTCGAGGTGCCGCGGGACATCGCGCTGGCCTGCTTCGACGACTTCCCGTGGGCCGACCTCTTCGCCCCGCGGCTGACCGTCGTGGCGCAGCCCTTCGGCGAGATCGGCCGGGAGGCGGTGCGGCTGCTGCTGCGCCGGATGGCCGACCCCACCGCCGAGCCCGTGACCACCCGCCGCACCCCCCGGTTCGTGCACCGCGACTCCTGCGGCTGCCCGGCCCCGGCGCCCACCCGCGGACCGGCACCGGCCACTCACGACGCCGGGTGAGCTGCGGCGACGGGGCCGCCGCCGGGGGAGTCCGCTCGCCCCGGCCGCCGCCGCACGACACACTGGGCGTCGTGGACCTGCCCGTGATGCCGCCCGTCGCACCGATGCTGGCCAAGCCGATCAAGGACATCCCGCCCGGTCAGCTCTACGAGCCGAAGTGGGACGGCTTCCGGTCGATCGTGTTCCGCGACGGGGCGGAGGTGGAGATCGGCAGCCGCAACGAGCGGCCGATGACGCGCTACTTCCCCGAGGTCGTCGAGGCGGTGCTGGCGAACTTCCCGGAACGCGCGGTGATCGACGGCGAGATCGTCGTGGCCGACACCGCCCGCAACACCCTGGACTTCGAGGCCCTCCAGCAGCGCATCCACCCCGCCGCGAGCCGGGTGACCCTGCTGTCGGAGCAGACGCCGGCGAGCTTCGTCGCGTTCGACCTGCTCGCCGTCGGCGACGAGGACCTCACCGGCGAGCCGTTCGAGCTGCGCCGCGCCCGGCTGGAGGAGGCGCTGGCCGAGGCCGGGGCGCCGGTCCACCTCACCCCGCTGACCCGTGACACGGACGAGGCGCGCCGCTGGTTCGAGCAGTTCGAGGGCGCCGGGCTCGACGGGCTGATCGCGAAGAAGGCCGACCAGACCTACCAGCCGGACAAGCGGGTGATGGCCAAGATCAAGCACGAGCGCACCTGCGACTGCGTGGTCGCCGGGTACCGGGTGCACAAGTCCGGGCCCGACGCCATCGGCTCGCTGCTGCTCGGCCTGTTCGACGAGCGGGGCGTGCTGGCCTCCGTCGGGGTCGTCGGGGCGTTCCCGATGGCGACCCGGAGGGCGTTGTTCACCGAGCTCCAGCCGCTGGTCACCGGCTTCGAGGGGCACCCGTGGAACTGGGCGGCGCACCTGGAGGGCGAGCGGACACCGCGCAAGAACGAGACCAGCCGGTGGAACGCGGGCAAGGACCTGTCGTTCGTCCCGCTGCGGCCCGAGCGGGTCGTCGAGGTGCGCTACGACTACATGGAGGGTGCGCGCTTCCGGCACACCGCGCAGTTCGTCCGCTGGCGGCCGGACCGGGACCCCGGTTCGTGCACCTACGAGCAGCTCGAGCGGCCGGTCTCCTTCGACCTCGCCCGGGTGCTGGCCAACGGTTGAACCCTCGTCACCGCTGGTCACCCGGCCGCCGACGGGGCATCCTGATCACGTGGACACCGCCCACGACCGGCCCGGACACGTGCACGGGCCCGGCTGCGACCACTCGGCCGACCGACCGATCGGCTGGTGGCTCAAGCACGTCGACCGGCTGATCGAGTCCTCGCTCGACCGCACGCTCGCCGGCGAGGGGATCGGCCGCCGGCACTGGCGGACGCTCAACGCGATCGCCGGGGGCGCCGACACCGTCGCCGCGCTCGACTCGTCGCTGGCCGCGTTCCGGGGGAGCGACCCCGAGATCCGGATGGTGCTCGACCAACTGCGCGCGAAGGGCTGGGTGCAGGAGGCCGCCGGCCGGGTGACGATCACCCCCGCCGGCGCCGCGGCCCGCGGCCGGCTGGTCGCCGCCGTCCGCGATCACCGGGCCCGCATCACCGAGGGAGTGGGCGACGACGAGTACCGCGCCGCGATCGCGGTCCTGCGGCGGATGGCCCGCAACCTGTCCTGACGGTGCGGCCGGCGGACCGGCCCGGACGTCCCGCCCGAACGGGCCCTTCCGCCCGGATCCGGGTGCGCGTCCCGATGCCCGGGACGATGATGGCCGCATGGCGATGCCGACCGCGGCCCAACTGGAGGCCGCACGGGAGCGCCCGCTCCCGGACGTCCTGCCCGGCCCGGCGGACCCGACGCTGCGGGTGCTCTTCTGCGGCATCAACCCCGGCCTCGTCTCGGCCGCGACGGGCCACCACTTCGCCCGCCCCGGCAACCGCTTCTGGCCCGTGCTGCACGACTCCGGGTTCACCCCCCGGCGGCTGCGCCCGGACGAGCAGGGGGCGCTGCCGGGCTGGGGGATGGGCATCACCAACATGGCCGCGCGCCCCACCGCGCGGGCCGGTGAGCTGACCGACGCCGAGCTGGTCGAGGGCGGCGAGGTCCTGCGGGCGCTGGTGCGCCGGCTGCGGCCGACCTGGCTCGCCGTCGTCGGACTCGGGGCCTACCGCACCGCCTTCGCCGACCGCGGGGCCATCGTGGGGGCGCAGGAGCCGACGCTCGGGGCCACCCGCATCTGGGTGCTGCCCAATCCCAGCGGCCTCAACGCCCACTGGTCGCGGGCGGCGCTGGCCGAGGAGTTCGCGCGGCTGCGGGCCGCCGCCTTCTGAGGCCGCGCCCGGTCGCGCGGGTCCGCTGCGGACCACGACCCCGGCGACCCGAGACGACGCGGGAGCGGCGGATGCGCCGGCGCCCGGGGCGTCGTCCGGCGGCCCGTTCGGCGCTCCCTTCGGCGCTCCGCCCGGCGCTCCGTTCAGAGGTCGTCGAGGTCCGGCACGTCCTCGCCGGAGTCCCGGGCGTCCCGGTCCGCCCACTCCAGCAGGGGTTCGATGCGGAAGGCGTCGTCGTCGATCCCGGCGTGCAGGTCGCCGAGCTCGGCGAAGCGGGCTGGCACGGTCGCGATGGTGAAGTCGCCGGGTTCGGCCGAGTCGACCTCGTCCCAGCGGATCGGCGTGGAGACCCGGCCCTCGGGCGTGCCGCGCACCGAGTACGCGGAGGCGATGGTGTGGTCGCGGGCGTTCTGGTTGTAGTCGACGAAGACGGATCTCGGGTCGCGGTCCTTGCGCCACCAGCTCAGGTCGACCACCGGGCAGCGCCGCGCCACCTCGCGGGCGAACGCGTGCGCGGCGCGGCGCACCTCGGCGAACCCGTGCTCCGGCGGGATCCGCACGTAGACGTGCATGCCCTTGCCGCCGGAGGTCTTCGGGTACCCGGTCGCGCCCAGCTCGTCGAGCACCTCGTGGGCCACGTGGGCGACCCGGCGGACGTCGGCGTACGACGCCTCCGGCATGGGGTCGAGGTCGATGCGCCACTCGTCGGGCGCCTCGGTGTCGGCGGCGCGGGAGTTCCACGGGTGGAACTCGACCGTGGACATCTGCACCGCCCAGATGACGTCGGCGAGGTGGCTCACGCACAGCTCGTCGGCGTGCCGGTGGTAGCGCGGGAAGTGCACGCGCACCGTGCGCACCCACTCCGGGGCGCCGCGCGGCAGGCGCTTCTGGTGCACCTTCTCCCCGTCGGTCCCGGTGGGGAACCGGTGCAGCATGCAGGGCCGCTCGCGCAGGGCGCGGACGATCCCGTCGCCCACGGCCAGGTAGTAGCGGGCGAGGTCCAGCTTGGTCTCGCCGCGCGCGGCGAAGTACACGCGGTCGGGGCTGGAGAGCCGGACCGTGCGGTCCCCGACCTCCAGCTCGACCGCGGCGCCCGCGCCGCCCGCCACCGGATCCGCCCGGTGGGTCAGTGGCGCCAGTCCTTGCGCCTGCGGAGGTTCCCGTAGAGCACACCGAAGAAGATGACCGCCGCCGGGATCACCGTGAAGAGGATCTCCGTGACGCTCGTGGAATGCCCGATGAGGAGCAGGCAGAGCACGATCGCCACGACGATCCCGGCGATGGACGTCGCCTTGGGGAACGTGCCGTGCCAGCCCCACTCGGCCGAGGGCTCGTCCGCGGGGTCGACCTTCGCCAGCTCGCGGGAGCTGCTCGCCATCTGTTCCTCCTGGATCGCCGGGTGGGGCTGGTGTCGTGCGGGCCTCATCGTCGCACAACACCGCGGCGGGGATGATGGGCGGTGATGAACGCGAACCCCCCGCGGTCGGTGCTGGTCCTGGGCTCGACCGGCTCGATCGGGACCCAGGCCCTGGAGGTCGTCGACCGGGCGGCTGGCCGGTTCACCGTGGCCGGCCTCGCCGCCGGTGGTGGCGACGTCGGGCTGCTCGCCTCCCAGGTCAAGGCGACCGGGGTCGGCCGGGTGGCCGTCGCCGACCGCGCCGCGGCCGCCCGGTTGCGGGCGGAGCTGGACGGCGTGGTGCCGGACCTGGAGGTGCTCGACGGGCCGGGCGCCGCCGCCGAGCTGGTGGAGTCCACACCGGCCGAGGTCGTGCTCAACGGCATCACCGGATCGCGTGGTCTCGGGCCCACCCTCGCCGCCCTGCGCGCGGGCGCGGTGCTCGCGCTGGCCAACAAGGAGTCGCTGGTCGCGGGCGGGCCGCTGGTGCTCGACGCGGCCCGGGAGCACGGCGGGTCCGACCGGCTCGTCCCCGTCGACTCCGAGCACTCGGCGCTGGCCCAGTGCCTGCGCGGGGGCAGCCGGGACGAGGTCGCCCGGCTGGTGCTCACCGCGTCGGGCGGGCCGTTCCGCGGGCGGCCGCGCCGCGACCTCGAGCACGTGTCCGTCGAGGACGCCCTCAAGCACCCGACCTGGGACATGGGACCGGTCGTCACGATCAACTCGGCCACGCTCGTCAACAAGGGCCTGGAGCTGATCGAGGCGCACCTGCTGTTCGACGTGCCCTACGAGCGGATCGACGTCGTGGTGCACCCGCAGTCGATCGTGCACTCCATGGTCACTTTCGTCGACGGCGCGACGATCGCGCAGGCGAGCCCGCCGGACATGCGGCTGCCGATCGCGCTCGCGCTCGGCTGGCCGCAGCGGGTGCCCGGTGCGGCCCCGCAGTGCACCTGGGACACCGCGCAGAGCTGGACCTTCGAACCGCTCGACCACGAGGCGTTCCCGGGTGTGCGGCTGGCCCGCGCGGCGGGGGAGACCGGCGGGTGCCTGCCGGCGGTGTTCAACGCCGCCAACGAGGAGCTGGTCGCGGCCTTCGTGGCCGGCCGGATCGGCTACACCGCCATCACCGACGAGCTCGAGCGGGTGCTGGCGGCCGCCGACGCCTGGTCCGGGGATCCCGCTACCGTGGCGGACGTCCTGGCGGCGGAGGAGTGGGCGCGGGCTCACGCGCAGGAGAGAGTGCTGTGACCGTTCTGTGGACGATCGTCGGGATCGTCATCTTCTTCCTCGGCATCCTGTTCTCGGTGGCCTGGCACGAGCTCGGCCACTTCGCCACGGCCAAGTGGTTCGGGATCAAGGTCCCGGAGTTCTTCGTCGGGTTCGGCAGGACCCTGTGGTCGCGAAAGGCCGGCGAGACCGAGTTCGGGGTGAAGGCCGTCCCGCTCGGCGGCTACATCCGGATGATCGGCATGCTGCCGCCGGCCAGGGGCGAGGCCTACGGGCGCAGCCGGCGCACCGGTCCGTTCCAGGGCCTGATCGACGACGCCCGGCAGGCCTCGATGGCCGATGTCGGGCCGGAGGACGCGGACCGGCAGTTCTACACGCGCCGCCCGTGGAAGCGGATCATCGTGATGGCCGCCGGGCCGATCATGAACCTGATCCTCGCGGTCGTGCTGTTCGCGGTCGTGCTCATGGGCTTCGGGCAGCTGACCTCCACGCTCACCGTGAGCACGGTCAGCCAGTGCGTCCTGCCCGCCACCGCCTCGCAGACCGACACCTGTCCGGCCGGCGCGCCGCCCACCCCGGCCGCGGCCGCGGGCTTCCGGCCGGGCGACCGGATCGTGTCGTTCAACGGGCAGCCGTACGAACGGTGGGAGGACCTGCAGCTCGCCATCCGGCAGGCCGGCGGGACCGTCACCGTCGTCGTGGACCGCGGCGGTCAGCTGGTCACGCTGACGCCCACGCTCATCACCACCACGCTGCCGGACCTCGACGACCCGGCCAGGACCGAGCAGGCCAGCTTCCTCGGCCTCTCGCCGCTGCGCGAGATCCAGCGCCAGGGCATCGGCGCGGTCGGCACCACGATGGTCGACATCGTCTCCCAGGTCGGGGAGAAGCTCGTCGAGATGCCGCAGCGGGTGCCGAACCTGTTCGGGTCGGTCTTCCTGGGCGAGGAGCGCGACCGGGACTCGCCGGTCGGGATCGTGGGCGCCTCCCGGATCGGCGGGCAGATCCTCGCCTCCGACGCGCCGCCCGGTCAGGAGATCGCGGCGTTCCTGTCGCTGCTCGCGCTGGTGAACATCTCGCTGTTCCTGTTCAACCTGCTGCCGATCCCGCCGCTCGACGGCGGACAGATCTTCCCGGCGATCTGGGAGGCGATCCGGCGACGGCTCGCGATGCTGCGCGGCAAGCCGGACCCCGGCCCCGTCGACGCGGCCAGGCTGATGCCGGTGGCGATGACGGTCGCGCTGATCTTCATCGGCTGGAGCGCGCTGGTGTTCGTGGCCGACGTGATCAACCCCGTCCGGCTGGGCTGATCGACCCCGTCCGGCCGGGCTGATCAACTCCGTCCGGCTGGCCTGATCGGCCCGGCCCGGCCCGGCCCGGGCCGATCCGGCCGGGCCGGCGATCACCGGGGATACTGGACCGGTGATCGTGCTGTGACCCGCAACGGGACCCGGGCGCTGGCCGTGTTCGACATCGACGGCGTCCTGGCCGACGTCACCCACCGGCTGCACCACCTCCGCGCCCGGCCGCAGCGCTGGGAGCGGTTCTTCGCGGCCGCGGACGTCGACCCGCTGCTCGAGGAGGGCGCGGAGCGGCTGCGCGCCGCCCGGTCCGACCACGACGTCGTCTACCTGACCGGGCGGCCGGAGCGGAACCGGCGGCTCACCGAGCGCTGGCTCGCCGGGCACGACCTGCCCACCGGCCCGCTGTTCATGCGGGAGGACGACGACCACCGGCCGGCCCGGATGATGAAGCGGGAGGTCCTGCGCCTGCTCGCCGACCGCCGCGAGATCGCCTCGGTGATCGACGACGACCCCGCCGTCGTCCGGGTGCTGCAGGCCGACGGCTGGCCGGTCGAGCTGGCCACCTGGCTGCCGCACTCGTCGACCCTGCAGGACGCGCAGGAGAACAAGGGGCGAACGTAGGGCCACGCACGGCGGAGGCGATGGCGGAGTCGCGGGTCACGCGGATGTCCGAGCCGGACAGGCGCATACTGGGGATCGTGAGCGTCTCCCTGGGAATGCCCTCGACCCCCGCTCCCACCCTGGCGCCGCGCCGCCCGACGCGGCAGCTGATGGTCGGGCCGGTCGGGGTCGGCAGCGAGCACCCCATCTCGGTGCAGTCGATGACCACCACCCTGACCTCCGACATCAACTCCACGTTGCAGCAGATCGCGGAGCTGACCGCGGCGGGCTGCGACATCGTGCGCGTCGCCTGCCCGAGCCAGGACGACGCCGACGCGCTGCCGGCGATCGCCCGCAAGGCGCAGATCCCGGTCATCGCCGACATCCACTTCCAGCCGAAGTACGTCTTCGCCGCGATCGAGGCCGGCTGTGCGGCCGTGCGCGTCAACCCGGGCAACATCCGGAAGTTCGACGACCAGGTCAAGGAGATCGCCCGGGCCGCCAAGGACCACGGCACCCCGATCCGGATCGGCGTCAACGCCGGCTCGCTGGACAAGCGGCTGCTGCAGAAGTACGGCAAGGCCACCCCGGAGGCCCTCGCCGAGTCGGCGATGTGGGAGGCGAGCCTGTTCGCCGAACACGACTTCCACGACATCAAGATCTCGGTCAAGCACAACGACCCGGTGGTCATGGTCCGGGCCTACGAGCTGCTGGCCGAGCAGTGCGACTACCCGCTGCACCTCGGCGTCACCGAGGCCGGGCCGGAGTTCCAGGGCACCATCAAGTCCGCGGTGGCGTTCGGCGCGCTGCTGTCGCAGGGCATCGGCGACACCATTCGCGTGTCGCTGTCGGCGCCGCCGGTGCAGGAGGTCAAGGTCGGCCGGCAGATCCTCGAGTCGCTGAACCTCAAGCCGCGCCGCCTGGAGATCGTGTCCTGCCCGTCGTGCGGGCGCGCCCAGGTCGACGTCTACAAGCTGGCCGACCAGGTCACCGCGGGGCTCACCGGGATGGAGGTGCCGCTGCGCGTCGCCGTCATGGGCTGTGTGGTCAACGGCCCGGGCGAGGCCCGCGAGGCCGACCTCGGCGTGGCGTCGGGCAACGGCAAGGGCCAGATCTTCGTCAAGGGCGAGGTCATCAAGACCGTGCCCGAGCACGCCATCGTGGAGACCCTGATCGAGGAGGCGATGAAGATCGCCGAGACGCTGGAGGAGGGCGCCGGCGAGCCGTCGGTGACCGTCGGGTGACCACCTGATGGACGTCCTGCGGGGCGGGGGTGACCGCGCCGGTGATCGGGCCGCTGATCCTGGCGTGGGCAGCACGCCTCGGGTGTGGCACCGTAGAGGGGTGCTGAGGGTCGCCGGGGCTCGGTTGCTCGATGATCGGGACCGCGGGGCCGTCCGCGACGCCTTGGAGGCCGACCCCGTGGCCTCGTGCATGGTCGCGGCGCGGATCGAGGCGGCCGGGCTGGATCCCTGGCGGCTCGGCGGCGAGATCTGGGCGTCGGGGTCCCGGCTCGAGGGTCTCTGCTTCTCCGGGGCCAACCTCGTCCCGCTGCGCGGGCAGCGCGGGGCCATCCGCGCCTTCGCGGACCGCGCGCGCCGGCACGGCCGCTCCTGCTCGTCGCTCGTCGGGCGGGCCGAGCTCGTCCTGCCGCTGTGGGAGGAGCTCGCGCCGAGCTGGGCACCCGCCCGCGAGGTGCGCGCCGACCAGCCGCTGATGGTGCTGGCCGGCCCGCCGCGCCTCGCCCCGGACCCGCAGGTCCGGCCGGTGCGGCCGGGGGAGATCGACCGGTACCTGCCCGCCGCCGTCGCGATGTTCACCGAGGAGGTCGGCGTCGACCCGCGGGCCGGCGACGGCGGTGCGGGCTACCGCGCCCGGGTGGCCGAGCTGATCT
Source organism: Pseudonocardia oceanicola (assembly GCF_047200735.1). NCBI lineage: Bacteria > Bacillati > Actinomycetota > Actinomycetes > Pseudonocardiales > Pseudonocardiaceae > Pseudonocardia > Pseudonocardia oceanicola. The sequence goes on along the minus strand of NZ_JBJZON010000022.1, from coordinate 24,771 downwards.
CGGCGGGCCGGGCGTTCGCGCGTTTCGACGAGAACGGCGAGGTCGTGTTCAAGGCCGAGATCGGCGCGATGTCCTCCCGGGTCGGGCAGATCCAGGGTGTGTGGGTGCACCCGGCGCGCCGCGGTGAGGGATTGGGCACGGTCGGGACCGCCGCCGTCGTCGAGCGGCTCACCGCGCTCGGCCGGATCTCCAGCCTCTACGTCAACGGTTTCAACACGCCCGCCCGCCGCACCTACGACCGCATCGGGTTCACGCAGGTCGCGAGTTTCGCCACGGTCCTGTTCTGACACCGGCTCGTCCCGGTGCCGCGCGCATCATGGAACCATAACGCGCTTTCGGAGGCCTTCTCCGCGCGGTATGGAACCATAATGCGCTCTCCCGGGCCCCGAAATGGCATTGTGGGTCGCTCATGCATACTCGTCCGGTGCCCCGACCCGCTCGGATCCCGGCCCTCCTGCTCGCCCTGGTGACGGTGCTCGCGACGGCCGGGTGCGGGCTGTTCGGCGACAGCGGCCCGCAGGACACCGTCGACGCCTACCTCCGGGCCTGGACCGCGGGCGACGACGCCGGGGCCGCCGCCCGGACGGACGACCCCGAGGCCGCCGCCGAGCTGCTCGGCTCGGCCCGCGCCGCCCTCGGGCCGACCGCGATCACCGCGGGGGTGGCGCAGGTCCGCACGGCGGGGGAGCGGTCGTCGGCCTCGGTGAACGTGACCTGGGAGCTCGGCCAGGACCGACGCTGGAGCTACCTCACGCAGCTGGACCTGCGGCCCGCCCCGGACGCGGAGACCGGCTGGCGGATCCACTGGGTGCCCGGGGCGGTGCACCCGGACCTGCAGGCGGGGCAGACCCTCGCGCTGCGCACCACCAGCCCGGACCCGGCGCCGGTCACCGACCGCGACGGCACGCCCCTGCTCGCGCCGACGAAGGTCGTCACGATCCTGCTGGACCGCAAGGCGACCGGCGACCTCGACGCCGTCACCGGCACGCTCGCCCGCGCGCTCGGCCCGATCGACCGGGAGATCACCCAGCAGTCGATCACCGACGGCGCGGCGCGCACGCCCGACGGGCAGGCCTACACCGTCGCGGTGCTGCGCGAGGCCGACTACCAGACCGTCCGTGGGGAGATCCACGACCTGCCCGGGGTGCGGTTCACCTCGTCGTCGCGGCTGCTGGCGCCCGATGCCGACTTCGCCTCCCAGGTGCTGCCCGGCGTGCGGACCGAGGTCGCGGCGCAGGTCAACGGCACGGACGGCTGGTCCGTCGACGCCGTCGACAGCACCGGGGCCACGCAGAAGACGCTCACCGAGCAGCCCGTCACGCCCGGCACCACCGCGCAGGTCAGCCTGGACCGCACGATCCAGGCCGCCGCCGAGGACGCCGCGGACACGGTGCCGCAGCAGGTCGCGATCGTGGCGGTCCAGCCGTCGACCGGCGACGTCCTCGCCGCGGCCCAGAACGCCGCCGCCGACCGGGCCGGCGCGATCTCGTTCACCGGCCGGTACCCGCCGGGCTCCACCTTCAAGATCGTGACGGCGAACGCCGCGCTGCAGAACCTCGGGGTCACGGCCACGACCCCGGTGCCCTGTCCCGGCACGACGTCGATCGGCGGGCGGGTGGTGCCGAACGAGGACGAGTTCGCGCTGGGCACGGTGCCGCTCCAGGAGGCCTTCGCCCGGTCCTGCAACACCACGTTCGCGACCCTCGCCGCCCGGCTCGCGCCCGACGCCCTGCCCACCGCGGGGCTGCAGCTCGGGTTCGGGGCGGACTACGCGGTGCCCGGACTCACCACGGTGACCGGTGACGTCCCGCCGGCCGACGACCTGGTCCAGCGCGCCGCGGACGGCTTCGGCCAGGGCCTGGTGGTCGCCACGCCCTTCGGCATGGCCCTGGTCGCGGCGACGGTCGCGCACGGCGCCCCGGTCGTCCCGCAGCTGGTCCGGGGCCGGCCCACCACGACCGCCACCGCCGCCACGCAGCCGGACGCCGTCGCGCTCGAGCAGCTGCGCCCGATGATGCGGCGGGTCGTCACCGAGGGGACCGCCACGGGGCTGCGCGGGTCCGGCGAGGTGTACGGCAAGACGGGCACCGCCGAGTACAGCCAGGACGGCACGAACCGGGCGCACGGGTGGTTCGTGGGCTACCGCGGCGACCTCGCCTTCGCCGTGCTCGTGGTCGACGGCAGCTCCTCCGGCCCCGCGGTCGGGGTCGCCCAGCGCTTCCTGGCGGGCCTCCAGGGGGCGTGAGGGGCGGTGGGCCCGGCGCCGTCCGGGCCATGATCGGCAATCCGGTGCGGGGAGGGCGGTGCGGGGCGCCCCGACAGCACGTGGTCGGCGATCATGACGGCCTCGATCGGCGTTCTCGTGCGGCTGTGGCGGTGCCGGGCGCCTTCACCGGACGCGATGGGTGATCATGGCGGCGGTGATCGACGGGCGGGTGCGCAGGGGGCGTGACGTGGCGCTGCGGCCCTCCCGCCGGGCGCGGGCGTAGGCTCGACCCGTGCGCCGTCCCCGCATCCCCGTCCTCGCCTTCGTCGCCGACGCGGTCGCCGTGCTCGTCTTCGCCGCGATCGGTCGCGCGAGCCACGCGGAGGCGGGCAGTGTCGTCGGGCTGCTCGGTACCGCGGCCCCGTTCCTCGTCGGCGCGGTCGCCGCGTGGGCCACGCCGTGGGTCCGGGCTCACCCGGTCGGGTTCAGGGCGGGCGGGGTCGTGCTGGCCGGTGCCGTCGTGCTCGGCCTGCTGCTGCGCGCGGCCTTCACCGGCCGGCTGCCGCTGAGCTTCGCGATCGTCGCCACGGTCTCGCTGGCGGTGTTCCTGCTGGGGTGGCGGGGGATCGCCATCCTCACCTCCCGCCACCGCACCTCCGTCCGCTGACCTCGGCCGGGGTGGTCGCACCCGCCGGTGCGACCTGCACCGCCGCCGGCGGAGGGTGCCGGGGTCCGGGAGCTACAGTCGAGACGTGACCGCAGTTCTCGTTCCCGGCGCGCCGACCCCGATCCGTGACGTCCCCGCCCACATCCCGCGGCCGGAGTACGTCGGGAAGAAGGCGCCGTCGCCGAGCCGGGACTCGGACGTACAGACGCCGGAGACCATCGAGGCGATGCGGGTCGCGAGCCGGATCGCGGCGCAGGCGCTGCAGGTGGGTGGCGAGGCCGTGCGGCCCGGCGTCACCACGGACGAGATCGACCGCCGGGTCCACGAGTTCCTGGTCGACCACGACGCGTACCCGTCGACGCTGGGCTACCGGGGCTTCCCGAAGTCCTGCTGCACCAGCCTCAACGAGGTCATCTGCCACGGGATCCCGGACACGACCGTGGTGGGCGACGGCGACATCGTCAACATCGACGTGACCGCCTTCATCGGGGGTGTGCACGGGGACACGAACGCCACCTTCCTCGCCGGCGACGTCGCCGAGGAGGACCGGCTGCTGGTCGAGCGCACCCGCGAGGCGACCATGCGGGCGATCAAGGCGGTGCGGCCGGGCCGCGAGCTCAACGTCGTCGGGCGGGTCATCGAGTCCTACGCCAAGCGCTTCGGCTACGGCGTGGTCCGCGACTTCACCGGGCACGGCATCGGCCGGTCCTTCCACAGCGGGCTGGTGGTGCTCCACTACGACCAGCCCGACGTCCACACGGTCCTCGAGACCGGGATGACGTTCACGATCGAGCCGATGATCACCCTCGGCACCATCGACTACGACATCTGGGACGACGGCTGGACCGTCGTGACCAAGGACCGGCGCAGGACCGCGCAGTTCGAGCACACCGTGCTCGTCACGGCCGACGGCGCCGAGATCCTCACCCTGCCCTGACGCGTCTCCGCGAGCCGTCAGGGTCCGCGGGCCGGACCCGGAGGGCGGGTTCGCCCGGGTTCGAGGAGGCTCGCCGCCGTCCCCGAGCGGTCCGGCCGACGTCGATCACGGTGCGCGTCCTCCCCGGGCCGGTGGGAGGGGAACCTGGAGGCCACCTCGCCCACGCCGGCCCGCGGCGTCGGCGATCGTCGGGTCCTGCGGCCCGAGGCCGAGCTCGCCCAGCACGAAGCGGGTCACGAGGGCGTGCCACTCGCGGGCGCGGCGGAGCATGGCGTGGCCGTCGCCGAGCACCTCGAACCGCGCCACCCGGTCGGCCACCTCGCGCGCCCGCACGGCATAGGCGAGCGACTCGCGGGGGTCGGTCGTGCGGTCGCGATCCCCGTGGGCGATCAGCAGGCTGCGCCCGGCGAGCTGGTCGACCGGATCGGTGCCGTCGAGCCAGGGGGCCAATGCGGCGACCGCGCGCACGCCCGGGGCACCGGCGGCGTGCAGGACCGCACGACCACCCATCGAGTGCCCCACCAGCGCCGTCGGCACGTCGGGCCGGCGCCGGTGCAGGTCGGCGAGCGTCTCCTCCGCATCGCGGGCGGCGTCGCGGGCGGAGCCGTTCCAGCCGCGCAGCCGGTAGCGCAGCATGAGCACGGCGAGCCCGTCGGTCCGCGCGAGCGCCCGGGCGAACGGCGCCATCCGCCAGTACGGCAGCCCGCGCCGCCCGGCGGAGTCGGTCGCGTCGGCGCTGCCGCCGTGGGCGACGACGGCCAGCGCGGTCGGCCGGTCCGGCTGCGGTCCCAGGGGGTCCAGCCGCGGCAGGTTCTCGGGCACGTCCACCTCACGTCGTCCGGCGAAGTCGGTACCTCCCCCGATTCCGGGCGGGACCGGTGGAGGGTGTGCCGGGAGACCGGTCACACCGGGGAGATCCTCGCCCGACCCGGGCTCGGCCGCGCGAGGTTCGTGGGCGAGGATCGTGCGGACCGCCCGAGGAGTTGGAGGAGACGTGACGAGTGCCGCACCGGATCTGCCGCCGCCGCTGACCGCGCGCCGGCGCCTGCTGCTGACCCTGCGCCGCCGTCGTCGGGGCTCGGGCTTCTGGTTCGGACTGGCCATCGAGCTGATCTGGCCGTTCGTCATGCTGTTCACCAGGCTCGGCTGGTCGGGCGGCGAGCAGATCCCGCGCACCGGCGGCGTGCTCATCGCGGCCAACCACGTGTCGTCGGCGGACCCGATCTTCGACACCGCCTTCGTGATCTCGCACCGGCGGATGCCCCGGTTCCTCGCCAAGTCGGAGCTGTGGGACGTCCCGGTCGTGCGCTCGGTCCTGGGCAAGGGCGGGCACATACCGGTGTACCGGCAGTCCGCCCGGGCCACCGACGCGTACAAGGGCGCCGTCGCGGCGCTCGAGCGCGGCGAGGTCGTGGTGTTCTACCCGGAGGGAACGCACACGGCCGACCCGGCGGGCTGGCCGATGAAGGCGAAGAACGGGATCGGGCGGATCGCGGTGATGACCGGCGTGCCGGTGATCCCGCTGGCGAACTGGGGGACGCAGGACGTCCTGCCGCCGGACGGCGCGGCGTCGCCGTGGCCGCGGAAGCGGGTGAGCGTGGTGGCGGGACCGCCGGTCGACCTGTCGGCGTACATCGGCAAGCCGCGGACCCGCACCAACCTCGACGGCGCCACCGCGGCGATCATGTCCGCGGTCACCGAGCTGGTCGGGAGGGTGCGGGGGGAGACGCCGCCCGCCGTGGCCCACGACCCGGCCGCCGCGCCCACCCCGTCCGGCCCGCCCACACCGGTCGCGGAGCCCCCCGCGGCGAGCTGACGACCCGCGGCCCGCTCCCGGGGCCGCGAGGGATGAGCCCGTTCGGGGTGCGGTGAGCCTCACCGGGATGGCGGGATCAGATGTCCAGGCCGAGGAGTGCGTTCTCCACCACCTCCGGCAGCGCCGGGTGGATCCAGTACTGGCCCGTGGCCATCTCCCGGGCGTGCAGGCCGAAGGACATCGCCTGGATGATCGGCTGGATCAGCGTGGAGGCCTCGGGCCCCATCAGGTGCGCGCCGAGCAGCCGACCCGTGCCCTTCTCCGCGATGATCTTGCAGAGGCCGGTGGTGTCCTCCATGGCCCAGCCGAAGGCGACGTCGCCGAAGCGCTGGACCTTGACCGTGTAGGCGATGTCGGTCATCCGGCACTGCTCCTCGGTCTTGCCGACGCTCGCGACCTGCGGGTCGGTGAACACCGCGGAGGGGACGTACCGGTGGTCGGTCGCGATGAGGTCGTCCGGGTGCAGGACGTTGTGCCCCACGACCTTCGCCTCGCGGTTGGCGACGTGCTTGAGCTGCCAGGGCGAGCTGACGTCGCCCAGCGCCCAGACGCCCTCGGCCGTGGTGCGCTGGAAGCGGTCGACCTCGATCCGGCCGTCGGAGTGGGTGCCGATGCCGGCGGCCCCCAGGTTCATCCGGTCGCCGTTGGGGATCCGGCCCGCCGCCACCAGGACGACGTCGGCCGCGAGGGTCTCCCCGTCGTCGAGGTGCAGCACGGTCCCGGTGGCCGTCCGTACGGCCGACCGCACCTGGGTGTTCAGCTTGACGTCGATGCGCGAGCCGTGCACCGCGAGGTCGGTGTAGGCCTGCGAGATGGTCTCGTCGTGCGACTTGAGCAGCCGCCCGCCGCGCACGACCAGGGTGACCTTGCTGCCGAGCGCGGAGAAGACGTGCGCGAACTCGGACGCGATGTAACCGCCGCCGATCACGGCCAGCCGGCGCGGCAGGTCGTCGATCCGCATGACGGTGTCGGAGGTCTCGTACGGGATCCCGGACTCCGCGATCACCGGCGGGATCAACGGCCGCCCGCCGGCCGCGATCACCACCTGGTCGGCCGTGAGCCGGTCCTCGCCGGAGCCGTCCGTCCGCTCGACGCGCAGGGCCTTCGGCCCGGTGAACGAGGCGTTCCCGAAGTACACCGTGACGTGGGGGCTGCGCTCGACCCGGTACTCCCGGCCGCCCGCCGAGATCGGGTCGATGCGGCCGAAGACCCGGTCCCGGATGTCGCCCCAGCGGACCTTGTCGACGCCGGCATCGACGCCGTACTTCGCCGCGCGCCGGACGTGCTCGGCGACGTCGGCGGCGTAGACGAACATCTTGGTCGGGATGCACCCGACGTTCAGGCAGGTCCCGCCGAACACGCCGTGCTCGACGATCGCCACGTCCTTGTCCGCGTACCGCTCGTCGACGAACGTGTTGCCGGACCCGGTACCGATGACGACGAGATCGTGGTGGGGCACGGGACGAGGCTAATCGCCCGCGGCCGCGTCGGCGCGGACAGGGAGGCCGGGCGACCGGAAGTCTGGTAGGCACGGGCCATGACCGAGACCGCCGCGACGCTCCGCCGGGCCTGGGCCCTCGACCTCGACGCCGCCACCCTCTACGAGCTGCTCAGGCTGCGGGTGGACGTGTTCGTGGTCGAGCAGGCGTGCCCCTACGGGGAGCTCGACGGCCGGGACCTCGAGGACGGGGCCCGCCACTACTGGCTCACCGGGCAGGGCGAGCCCACCCCGGTGCTGGGCACCCTGCGGCTGCTCGAGGAGCCCGACGGCGGCTACCGGATCGGGCGGTTGTGCACGGCGAAGAACGCGCGCGGGCGGGGGCTCGGCACACAGCTGATGGACGCCGCGATCGCCGAGACCGGCAACCGCGCGTGCGTGCTGGATGCGCAGGAGCACCTCGGCGACTTCTACCGCGGCTACGGCTTCGAGCCGACCGGCCCGGCCTACGACTGGGACGGCGTCGCGCACCTGCCGATGCGGCGCCCGGCGCGCTGAGCCGGGGCCGTCCGGCGCGGGTGGCCCGTCCGGTTCACCCGTCCCGGTGGCCCCGTGCTCCCGGCGGACCGGGCGTGGCTGCGCGATACTGCGCACGGCCCGGGCGACGTCCGGGACCGCGCCAGGAGAAGGAGTGCGATGAGCGACGAGCAGGCCCGGCCGACCGGGACCGGGCCGTCCACCCAGGAGGAGACCACGCCGGCGGCGCCGGCCGGGACGCCGGATCCCGACGCGACCGTGGTCGAGCCGACCGGCCCGCCCTCGACGCCGCCGGCCACCACCCCGGGCACCGGCCACACGCGGACCGGCGGGATGTGGGTCGGGCTGATCCTCTCCGCGATCGTCCTGCTGTTCCTGCTGATCTTCATCCTGCAGAACCCGGACCCCGTGCGGATCTCCTTCCTGAGCGCCGCGGGCACGTTGCCCACCGGCGTCGCCCTGCTGCTCGCGGCGATCGCCGGCGTGCTGCTGGTCGCGATCCCGGGCAGCGCCCGGATCCTCCAGCTCCGCCGGGCGGCGAAGAAGGGTCGCCGGGCGGCGTAGGGGCCCGTCTCGATCGCCCTGCTCGGGGCGAACGCCGCGGGGCTCCTGCTGCGGCCGGAGCGTGCGCGGGCGGTCGCCCCGGTGAGGCGACCGCCCGGCCCGACGTCGGGTGGTCAGGCCGCGGTGCGCGGGCTCCCGCCCCGTCCACCGCGCCGACCGCCGCTCCGCCGGCCGCCGACGCCCTCGCCGCGGGACCGGCCGTCGGACGGGGTCTGCTGCCCACGGTGGCCCCGGCCCCGCTGCTCCCCCTGCCCGGAGCCGCGCCGGCGCCGGCCGCTGCCGGCGGCGGGCTGCTGCTGCGGGGGCTTCGGCGCCTCGACCGGGATGCCGCTGGGCCGCCGCGCCCCGGTGACCTGCACCAGCGAGGCGGAGCCGGGTGCCGCGGTGACCACCTCGGGCCGGACGCCGGCCTGCCGCATGAGGGTGTCGACGTCGCGTCGCTCGTCGGCGGTGACCAGCGTGACGACCACGCCCGACTCCCCGCCGCGGGCCGTGCGACCGGCTCGGTGCAGGTAGTCCTTCGGGTCGCCCGGCGGGTCGACGTGCACGACGAGGCTGACGTCGTCGACGTGGATCCCGCGGGCGGCGACGTCCGTGGCCACCAGCACCGGGATGCTGCCGTCCTTGAAGGCGTCGATCGCGCGGTTGCGGGCGTTCTGCGCCTTGCCCCCGTGCAGCGCGCTGGCCTGCACGCCCTCGCGGCGCAGTTGCTTCACCGCGCGGTCGGCACCGTGCTTGGTGCGCACGAAGAAGATCGTGCGGCCCTCGCGGGCGGCGATCTCGTGCACGATCCGGTTCTTGTCGGCGCGCTCGACCAGGAGCAGGTGGTGGTCCATGGTCTCGACCGGCGCGGCGGCGGAGGCGACGGCGCGGGTCACCGGGTCGTGCAGGTAGCGCTCGACCAGGGTGGCCACCTCGTTGTCGAGGGTGGCGGAGAAGAGCAGCCGCTGGCCGTCGGCCGGGGTGCGGTCGAGGATCCGCCGGACCTGGGGCAGGAAGCCCATGTCCGACATGCGGTCCGCCTCGTCGATCGCGGTGATCTCCACGGCGGACAGGTCGCAGGTGCCCTCGCCGAGGTGGTCGGTGAGCCGGCCGGGGGTGGCGACGAGCAGGTCGACACCGCGGGCGAGCGTGTCGATCTGCCGGTTCATCGACAAGCCGCCGACGACGACGGCCTGCCGCAGGTGCAGTGCCTTCGCGAACGGCTCCACGGCGTCGACGACCTGCTGCGCCAGCTCGCGGGTCGGCACCAGGACCAGGCCGCGCGGGCGGCGGGCCTGGGCGCGGCCGCCGGCGAGACGGGCGACGAGGGCGAGGCCGAAGGCGAGCGTCTTGCCGGAGCCGGTCTGCCCGCGGCCCAGCAGGTCCTGCCCGCGCAGGGTCTCCGGCAGCGTGGCGGCCTGGATCGGGCGGGGCTCGACGAAGCCCTCCGCCTCGAGGGCACGCAGCACCGGCCCGGGCAGGCCGAGCTCGGCGAAGGTGGGCAGACCGGCCTCCGGAGCGGTCCAGAGGACCTCCTCGGGCATGGCGGACGGGCGGGGCGCCTGGCGCTGCGGCGCGGCGCCGGAGCGACGACCGCCCGAGCGCCGCGGCCGGACGCTGCCCTCGGCGCCGGATCGACCGGCGTTCTGCGGGCGCTCGGTGCTCGCCTGGTGCGCGCTGCGCTGGCGCGGCGCACTCGGCTGGTGCGCGCTGCGCTGGCGCTGGGCGCGGGCCTGGCGTGCGCTGGGCTGGGACGGACTGGTCACAGGACCTCCGGGACGTCGGCGCGTCACACGGAGCGGCTCGGGCGGCGATGCGCGGCCGGCACAGGGGACGGGCCCGGGCGCGAAGGGGAGCGCGCCCGACGGGTACGTGCAGAGCGCCGACGGTGTGGGCGCCTCGAACCCACCCTACCCGGCGGTCACCGCGCCACCGCAGTCCGGCCACGTGATCTCGCGCTCCCCGGTCGCCCGCCCGTCCTTCAGCCCAGGCCCGCCTCCGCGACCAGCTCGGCGAAGAGCGACTCGCCGAGGGGTCCCGGCAGCCCCCTGGCGGCGAACCACTCCGCGACCCGCCGGACGTCGCGGACGAGGAACTCCGCGCCGTGCGGGTTGCCCACCAGGTCGACGACCTGCGGCAGGTCGATCAGCACCAGGCGGCCGCGGTGCACCAGCAGGTTGTAGGCGGACAGGTCGCCGTGCGCCCAGCGGTGCCGGGCGAGCCCGCGCAGGGCCTCGACCAGCTGCGCCCACAGGTAGGCCAGCTCGGGACCCGACGGGCGGAGCTGGGCCAGCCGGGGCGCGGCCGTCGTCCCGTCCCCGACGAACTCGAGCAGCAGCTCGGTGCCGTCGAGCTGGACGGGGTAGGGGACCGGCAGCCCGGCCGACCACAGCGTGGACAGCGCCGTGAACTCCGCGGCCGCCCACTGCCCGGAGAGCAGGTCGCGGCCGAAGGCGGTCCGGTTCGCCATCGCCCGCATCTCCCGGGAGCGGCGCACGCGCCGCCCCTCCTGGTAGCCGGCGTCGCGATGGAACGTCCGGTGCTCGGCGGTGCGGTACCGCTTGGCGGCCATCAGCACCCCGGGCGAGCCGGGCACCCCGCGCTCGACGAGGTGGACGTCGGCCTCCTTGCCGGTCTTGAGCACGCCGAGCTCGGTGTCGACCGCGGCGTGCGCGGTCTCCACCCAATCCGGGCGTGGTTCCGGTCCGTGCTGCGCGCCGGTCCAGGTCGACCAGCGGTCGCCGGCGGGCGGGAGGTCCGGGTCCTCGGGCAGGTGCACGGGAGGGGGGACGTACTCGTCGTCGTCGAAACGGCGGCGACGCTCGGGCATGCGCTCGCGCATCGAGAAGGTTCTCCTGACGTGGGGTGGACACCCCACGCGAGCGACCTCAGCGCGGGGTGCGGGGGCGAGAGGGCGCGCAGCTCCTGCCGACACAGGGGCGCGCCGCCACCCGGGCGACGGTCGTCATCGGGCACCCCTTCCCTCGTGTCCTCCGCGGATCCGGCTCCGCGTCACTGCCGGCAGGCTCCCGTATCCGCGGTGCGGACGCCACCGCTTTTCCGCTCACCCGCCCGCTGACCACAGCTCGCGGACCACCCGTGCGGCGGCCTTCCCGCGCGGCGAGTAGCCGAGGGGTCGGCGACGGCGGGATCGGGCGGCTCGGCCCAGTTCCACCACAGGACCCCCGCCCACCACCGCTCGCCGGCGAAGGAGGTCCACAGGGCCCGGTGGGCGGCCGTCGCGACCGGGGCGACCTGGGTCGCGCTGAGCCGGTGGGCGGTGCCGGCAGACCGCGAGCGCGACCGCGACCAGGCGCGTCCGCCGTCCCGGGCGAGTCCGCGGCGGTAGACGGGGGCGTGTGCGCGGACGTGTTCCAGGACCAGCCGGGTGATCTCGGGGACGGCGGCCTCGGGGTCGCGGGGGTCGTCGAGGGTCGTGAACGAGGTGGCGGGCCTCCTCGCCTTCCTGGCCTCCGACGCGGCGAGCTTCGTCACGGACAGCTACCACCTGGTCGACGGCGGGTACGCGGCCCGGTGAGGTCGGCCGCCGGTTCCGGAGGGCTCCCTGCTCCGGAGCCGGCGGTCACCTCCCGGAACCGTCGACTCGCGGAAGCTGCCAGCGCGACTCGCGGAAGCCGACAGCGCGACTCGCGGAAGCCGACAGCGCGACTCGCGGACGGGGATGTGCGCGAGTCGGGCTCTCGGCTTCGGTGAGTCGGGCTGTCCGCCTCGGCGAGTAGGGCTGTCCGCCTCGGCGAGTAGGGCTGTCCGCCTCGGCGGGTCCTGCTCCGGACCGCTCAGGCGGGGATGACCAGGTCGAGGTGGTTCTCGGTGCGCTCGACCACGCGGCCGGCGCGGCGGACGATCCGCGCCACCGCGGCCGCGTCCCGGGGTTCGGCCCGACTGCTCACGAGCAGCCGTGCCAGGCCGCCCTTGTGCGACTTGTTGTGGTGGCTCACCACCGAGCGGGAGCCGTCGGGCCGCTCGGCCAGCACGTTCACGGTCACCGCCCCCGCGACCCGGGCCAGCCCGGCGTAGGCCCCCGACCGCAGGTCCACCACCAGCTGCTCCCCGGCCAGCCGAGCGAGCACCGGCTCCAGCACCGGCCTCCACCGCGCGGCGAGCGTGCCGCCCGAGGGCAGGGCCGACCCCGCGGAGAGCCGGTACGCCGGGATCGGGTCGCCGGCGTGGACCAGGCCGAACAGCGCCGATCCGACGGCGAGCCGCTCCCAAGCCCGGCCGGCCGCGGCCCCGCGCAGCGACCCGACGTCGAGCGCGTCGTAGAGCACGCCGGTGTACCGGGTGATCGCCGGGGCGGTGGGGGAGGTCCACAGGGCCGCGTTGCGTTCGACCTCGTCGAGCTGCCGCTCCGACAGGCCCAGGGCCGCCCGGCAGGCCGGGACGTCGTCGGCCAGCTCCACCAGCTCGTCGACCAGCGCCTTGCGCACCGGGTCGAGCTCGGGGTGGCCCAGCGCCCCGAGGGCGAGCGGAGGCCCCTCGCCCCCGGTCCGCTTGGTCTCCGACGGGGGCAGCAGGACGAGCACGCCGGCAGGGTAGCCGGGAGCGTCCCGAGCCACCCGGACCGGTGTTGTGCCGGTATGACCGCCCGGTTACGGTCGCTCCCGTGATCCGTCTCGTGGCCCGTCGTCATGTCGACTTCATGCGTGTGAGCAGCGCGGCGTGTCGCCCGCGCGGCTGACCACGTCCCTCCACGCGTAGCCCCAGAGATCACTCAGGAGAACCGCCATGCCCGAGAACGACCCCACCGCCGCCTGGTCCTTCGAGACCAAGCAGGTCCACGCCGGCGCGTCCGCCGACCCGACCACCGGCGCCCGGGCCACCCCGATCTACCAGACGACGTCGTACGCCTTCCGCGACACCGACCACGCCGCCGCCCTGTTCGGGCTCGCCGAGCTCGGCAACATCTACACCCGGATCATGAACCCCACCCAGGACGTCCTTGAGCAGCGGATCGCCGCGCTCGAGGGCGGTATCGGGGCGGTGGCCGTCGCCTCCGGCCAGGCCGCGCAGACGCTGGCGATCCTCAACGTCGCCGAGTCCGGGGACCACTTCGTCTCGAGCGCCTCGCTCTACGGCGGCACGTACAACCTGTTCCACTACACGCTGCCGAAGATGGGCATCGACGTCACCTTCGTCGAGGACCCGGACGACCTGGAGGAGTGGCGCGCCGCGGTCCGGCCGAACACCAAGGCCTTCTACGCCGAGTCGATCGGCAACCCGCGCAGCAACGTCCTGGACATCCGCGCCGTCGCCGACCTGGCGCACGAGGCCGGGGTGCCGCTGATCATCGACAACACCGTGCCGACGCCGTACCTGGTCCGCCCGTTCGAGCACGGCGCGGACATCGTGGTGCACTCGGCGACCAAGTTCCTCGGCGGCCACGGCACCAGCATCGGCGGCGTCGTCGTCGACTCGGGGAACTTCGACTGGGGCGCCCAGGCCGCGAAGTACCCGGGCCTGACCACCCCCGACCCGAGCTACCACGGCCTGAACTACTGGGAGGCGCTCGGCCCGCAGGCCTTCCTGATCAAGTTCCGGGTGCAGCTGCTGCGCGACCTCGGCCCGGCGATCGCCCCGCTGAACTCGTTCCTGCTCATCCAGGGCGTCGAGACGCTGTCGCTGCGGATGGAGCGGCACGTGCAGAACGCGCTCGCGGTGGCCGAGTGGCTCGAGGCGCGCGACGAGGTGGAGAAGGTCTACTACGCCGCGCTCCCGTCGAGCCCCTGGCACGCGGCGCAGCAGAAGTACCTGCCGAAGGGCGCGGGCGCGGTCGTCGCGTTCGACATCCGCGGCGGGGTCGAGGCGGGCAAGAAGTTCGTGGACGCGCTCGAGCTGCACAGCCACCTGGCCAACATCGGCGACGTCCGCAGCCTGGTCATCCACCCGGCCAGCACCACGCACAGCCAGCTCTCCGGCGAGGAGCAGCTGGCCACGGGCGTCGGCCCGGGCCTGATCCGGCTGTCGGTGGGCCTGGAGGGCATCGAGGACATCAAGGCCGACCTCGACGCCGGGTTCCGGGCCGCGAAGAGCGCGTGACCCTGCCCTCGACCCCGACGACGGATCCGGAGACCGTCGTCCCTCCCGCCACCGGTGCGTGGCGGGAGGGGTCGGACCCGGGCCGCCGTCTCTTCCTGGACCTACCGGCCGCGCTGCCGCTCGAGGCCGGCGGGGAGCTCCCGGGCGTCCGGCTCGCCTACGAGACCTGGGGCGAGCTCGACGCCACGGGGTCCAACGCCGTGCTGGTCCTGCACGCCCTCACCGGCGACTCCCACGTGACCGGCCCGGCCGGCCCGGGACACCCGACCGCGGGCTGGTGGGACGGCCTGATCGGGCCGGGCCGCCCCCTGGACACCGAGCGTCACCTCGTGGTGGCGCCGAACGTGGTCGGCGGCTGCCAGGGCACCACCGGACCGGCCTCGACCGCCCCGGACGGACGGGCATGGGGGAGCCGGTTCCCGCTGGTCACCGCGCGGGACAGCGTCCGGGCCGAGGTCGCGCTGGCGGACGCGCTCGGAGTCGGTACCTGGGCGCTGGTCGTCGGCGGGTCGATGGGCGGGATGCGCGCCCTCGAGTGGGCCGCGACCGAGCCGGACCGGGTCGCACGGCTGATGCTGCTGGCCTCGCCCGCGGCGGCCTCGGCCGACCAGATCGGCTGGGCCGCCCCGCAGCTCGCGGCGATCCGGGCCGACCCGGGCTGGCACGGCGGCGACTACCACGACCTCCCGGCCGGCGCCGGGCCGCACGGGGGACTGGGCGTCGCCCGGCGGATCGCGCACCTGAGCTACCGCAGCGGCTACGAGCTGGCCACCCGGTTCGGCCGCGAGCCGCAGACCGGGGAGGACCCGTTCCACGGTGGCCGGTACGCCGTCGAGTCCTATCTCGATCATCACGCGGCCAAGCTGGTGCACCGCTTCGACGCGGGCTCCTACGTGCGGCTCACCGAGCTGATGAACGCCCACGACGTCGGGCGCGGGCGGGGCGGCACGGCCGGGGCGCTGGCCCGGGTCACGGCCCGCACGTCCGTCGTCGGGATCAGCTCGGACCGGCTCTACCCGGTCTCGCAGCAGGAGGAGCTGGCCGCGGGGATCCCCGGCGCGCAGCTGCGGGTGCTCGAGTCCCCCTACGGCCACGACGGCTTCCTCATCGAGTCCGAGGCCGTCGGCACCCTGGTCGAGGACCTGCTGTCCCGGTAGCCGTCCGGGCACGGGCACGGGCCCGCGCACCGTCGCCCTGCCGGCCGCCGCCGGTGCGCAGGTCCTCGACCTCAGCGGGCCGGCCGAGGTGTCCGCCGGCCCGGCCGACCACCGCCGCTTCCGGGCGAGGGGCCGGCCGACCGGTGGATCTCCTGTTCCACGCCCTCCGTGTCCCCGTCGTCCCCGTCTTCCTCGTCGTCCTTGTCCGCGGCCCCGTGCACCCGGCACGCTCGGCGCGGGGCCGGCGGCGGGGATCGGGCGACTGCGGCGGGTTTGCGCGCTGCCACCCGGCACCCGCACCTGGCAGCTCGTCGCCGCCACCGCGGGCGCCGCCGACCCCGGCCTGGTCGGCGCGGCCGCCGCCGTGCTCGGCCTGGGCGCGGACGCCGCGGAGCCCGCCGAGGAGGCCGGGCCGGACCTTCTGCCGGCGGCTCGCGACATGATCGACACGATCGTCCTGATCCACGGTTTCTGCGTGACCCCGCGCAGCTGGGAGCACTGGGTCGCGCACTACGACAAGCGCGGGTTCCGGGTGCTCGCCCCCGGCTACCCCTCCTTGGAGGAGGAGGTGGAGGCGCTCAACGCCGACCCCGCGCCCGTCGAGGCGATCACCATCCCGGGCATCGTCGAGCACCTCGAGTCCGTGGTGCAGGCGCTCGACACGCCCCTGATCCTGATCGGGCACTCCGCCGGCGGGGTGTTCACCCAGCTGCTGATGGACAAGGGGTACGGCGCCGCGGGCGTCGCGCTGAACGCGAAGCACTACCGTTCGGAGAAGACCCTGACCCGGGTCCCCGAGTTCAGCGGCATGCCCCACCTGCTGCCGGCGGTGCCGGGCCGGGAGGACGCCGCCGACTACGTGCCGGCCTGGGCGCTGCGCCACGCCCGTGCCTGACCCCGTCGACGCCACCCTGCGGCTGACGCACGTCGGCGGCCCGACCCTGCTGGTCGAGACCGCCGGTCCGCGGATCCTGACCGACCCGACCTTCGACCCGCCCGGGCGGCGCTACGGGTTCGGCTGGGTGGCGCGGCGGCCGACCGTCGACGTCGCGGTGCTGCACCTCGGCTGCGTGCGGTTCCCGGTCACCGGGCCGCTTCGGTACAGCATGACGGGGGAGCAGGCCGTCGCGACCTGCCGCGCGCTTCACCCGCGCGTGGTCGTCCCGGTGCACTACGAGGGCCGGTCGCACTTCCGGGAGGGCCGGGCCGCGGTGGAGCGGGGGTTCGCCGCCGCTCCCGACGTGCGCGACCGCGTCCGCTGGCTGCGGCCAGGCGGGGTCACGCCCGTGGACTGAGCTCCGCGACGAGCATCCCGTCCCGCTCGGCGGTGCCGGTGACCGAGACCGGCACGGGGGCGCCGAAGCCCGGGCCGTCCGTGACGAAGGTGTGGAACTCGCCGTTCTCCCCGCACGGGTCGACGCCCTCGGGCAGGGCGGCGAGGAACTCGTCGTCGAACGCGTGCCCGGCCAGGTGCGCCGGCACCCGCGCCGGGTCCACGGCGACGACGACCGGGCGCAGCCCGGCCGCGATCATGTCCCGGGCCAGCGCGCCGGTCGGCCTGCCCCACAACGGGAACTCGGGCGTGAGCCCGGTGCCGGCCAGCGAACGCTCGCGATAGGCGCGGATGTCGGCCAGGAAGAGATCGCCGTAGACCACGGTGTCCGCACCGGCCGCGCGGGCGGCGGCGAGTGCTGCGCCCGTCCGCCGCTCGTACTCCGCGTTCGGGCAGGGCCAGGGCAGCTCGACCACGTGCAGCGGCAGGTCCAGCGCCGCGGCCTGCGCCTCGACCAGCTTCCGCGGCACGCCGTGCACCGGGACCCGGCCGGCCGAGACCGTAGTGAACAGGCCGGTGACGTCGGCACGCAGCCCGAGCGCGAAGGCGCCGTCCTTGCCGCAGGACCAGCTCAACCAGGCGGTCACCCGACTACCGTCGCACGGAGACGTGCACGTGGTCGAAGTGGCCGCCGGTCGCGTCGGAGGGGTCGTAGACGCCGCCGCCGGTGTACGGGCGGCCCCAGCCCTCCTCGTCCGGGAAGAAGGCGTTCCGGTACCAGATGCGGCCCTGCCAGATCACGTACCGGACCTCGAGCTCGGCGGCGTTGTCCCGCAGCCGGTTCGCGACCGCCCACCCGGCCTCCAGCTCGGCGCCCTCGGGAAAGGTGCCGGCGCGGGTGGGGAAGAAGTCGCACGCCCGGCCCTGCGGGTGGTCGCTGGCGGGGTTCCACTCGTGCGCGCTCCAGCAGGTGGTGCCGCGCAGCCGGTCCCCGAACTCCGCCACCGTCCGGTCGTGCACCGCGAGCGCCGCCGGGGTCAGGCAGCCGTCGCTCGTCGGGTCGTCGACGATGCAGCCGGGGGAGGGCTCGGGGACCACCCGCTCGCGGATCCGGTCCGCCACGTCGAACCGCGCCACCACGACCACCGCGACGGCGGCCAGCGCGAGCGCGAGCAGGGCGGCCACGATCCGGCCCACGTGGCGGTTCGGGGTACGGCTGCGCGGCACGTCGGCTCCTCGGTCCGGAATGTCCGACTGCGAGGCTACCCGCGACGATCACCCCGCGTAGATCCCGATCCCGTTGGGCACCAGGCGCGGCGACGGGTCCGAGGGGTCGTTGACGATCGACGTCGCCGGGGCGCCGCCGTCGCGGTAGGCGAGCGTGGACGAGCCGCCGCCGTCGAGGTTCACGGCGTCGTCGAGGCCCAGCTCGCCCAGCAGGGTCGAGAACTGCAGCAGGGTCGCGCCGACGCTGTCGGACTGCCGGCCGTCGACGGTCACGAGGAACATCCGGCGCCCGTCGGCGGTCACCCCCGCGCCGCTGCGCGGGGCGCGGGCGCGGTCGTCGAGCCGCTCGGTGGGGGCGCCGTCGCGCAGGATCGGGCTGCCGCCCACGGCCATCCGCGGGGCGACCCCGCTGGCGGGCTCCAGCGCGTAGTGCATGCGCACCCGGTCGCCGACCTGCAGGCTCCGCAGCGCCGCGGCCCCCTGCTCGCGTCCGACGAGTGCGGTCTCCTCGGCCGGCAGTCGGCCCGCCCCCGGTGGACGCACCGCCGTCACGACGCCGTCGCGGACCGCGACCTCGACGGTGTCGGCGGCGCACGGGGCGTCCCGGTCGGTGTCGGAGCCGCAGAGGGTACGGGCGCGGTCGACCTCGCCCCAGTCGGCGGTGAACACCCCGATCCCGTCCACCGGCACGGCGTGCTGGTTGAGCGCGACGATCGGCAGGACGTCCTGCTCGGTGCGCGGGCCGGTGTGGGCGACCCGCTCGATCCCCGTGCGCCGCACCTCGCCCCGCAGCGGGAGCCGGTCGACCCGCGCCACCCCGTCCTCGCCGACGGCGAACACGTAGTCCATCTCGGCGCCCGGCACCGCGGGCGCGGCGCGGCGGCCCTGCGGCACGGCGGCCTTGAGGAACCGCCCGTCCTGCACCGCGGGGCCGGCCGGGGCGCTGGTGCGGCCGATGTCGAAGAAGTCGCCGTTGATCCCGGCCACGGCGCCGCTGCCGTCGGCCATGCGGGCGACCGGGGCGCGGGCCGCGACGGCGCCGGGGGTGAGCAGGTCGACGCGCACGCCGGGGCTCGCGAGGTCGACCTCGACGACGTCGCCCATGACGGTGCCGGCCGCGGTGGTCGTGACGAGGTCCCGGTGCGTGACGCCCGGGGCGACCTCGACCGCCGCGCCGACCGACTCGACGACCCGCTGCGGCCGCTCCGGGGGCGGGGGCGGGGGCGGCTCCGCGCTCGCGGGCGGGGCCAGCAGGGCCAGCCCGGCACCGACCGTGACGAGCAGTCGCCCGACAGTGGCCGACAGTCCTCCCACCCGCATGTCCGCTCCCCCCGGAGATCGTGTTCCGGGGAAATGCGACCACGAAGCGCGAGAGGCACCGAGGGAACGACACGCCGTTCACTCCGCAGTGGACGGAAACGGCCCTACCGGGTTACCGGATGCGTTCGCCGTAGACCTTCTCGACGGTCATCGTCATCAGCACCCGCCGTTCGTCGACCATGGCCCGGCGGTACTCCGCCCAGTCCGGGTGCTCGCCCGCCGCCGTGCGGTAGTACTCGACCAGCGCCTCGACCTCCGGCGAGTCCGGGGACGTGCCCGGCCCGGTGAGGGTCACCGGCCCCTCCGCCGTCGCCCAGGCCCAGCCGTCGGCGCTGGTCACCGCGAGGGCGGCCCGCGGGTCGCGCCGCAGGTTCGCGGTCTTGGCACGGCCCTCGGTCATCGAGACGTGGAGGACCCCCGCGCCCCGGTCGTAGTACGGGGTGACGGGGGACAGTTGCGGTCTCCCGTCCTTCTTGATCGTGGCGAGCACCCCGAGCCGGCTCTCGGCGAGCAACGCGTGCAGGTCGAATCCTGTGGCCTCGGTCATACCCGACCCAACCCGATCGGCCCCTCACCCCATTCCGCGCGGTGGCGGAGCCGCTACACCTTCTCGAGGAACCCGAGGTCGACGGCGACGGTCTGGCCCGTGACGTAGCGGGAGTCGTCGGAGGCCAGCCAGAGCACGGCGTTGGAGATGTCGCGCGCCTCCACCCAGGGGTGCGGCATGGTGTGCAGCGCCTGGAACGCCTCGCCGTAACGCTCCCGGGTCAGCTCCTCGGGCTTCGCCTCCGGCAGGAAGAGCTTGTACATCGGCTCGTTCTGGATCATGTCGGTGTCCACGGCGGTGGGGTGCACCGTGTTGCAGCGGATCCCGTACTGCGAGACCTCCTGGACCATCGTCCGCATGATCCCGACGACGCCGTGCTTGGCCGCCGTGTAGTGGACCATGTTGCCGAAACCCCGTAGCCCGGCCGTGGAGCTGGTGAGCACGAGCGACCCGCCCTGCCCGCGCTCGATCATCGACGGCAGCACCGCCTTGAGCGTCCGCCAGACACCCGTGACGTTGACCGCCAGCATGTCGTCCCACATCTGGTCGGTCATCTCCCACGACGGCGCGTAGCTGAAGATGCCGGCGTTGGCGCACACCACGTCGATGTGCCCGAACTCCGAGAGTCCGGCCTGGACCGCGGCGTCGAGGGCGGCGGAGTCCCGGACGTCGGCCTCGCGGGTGAGGACGCGGCGGTCCAGCTCCTCGATGAGCTTCGCCGTCTCGGCGAGGTCCTCCGGCCGCGACATGCCGTAGGGCACGGTCTCGATCTGCGCGCAGAGGTCGACGGCGACGATCTCCGCGCCCTCCT
Source organism: Pseudonocardia oceanicola (assembly GCF_047200735.1). Classification (NCBI taxonomy): domain Bacteria; kingdom Bacillati; phylum Actinomycetota; class Actinomycetes; order Pseudonocardiales; family Pseudonocardiaceae; genus Pseudonocardia; species Pseudonocardia oceanicola. The sequence goes on along the minus strand of NZ_JBJZON010000022.1, from coordinate 4,232 downwards.
CGGCCAGCCGCAGCGCGTGTGAGCGGCCCTGCCCGCGCGCCGCCCCGGTGACCAGCGCGACCTTGCCGTCCATCCGTCCCATGGGTGCACCACCGTCCCGATCGGTTCCCGGGACCGGCCACGCCGCCGGTCCCTGCCCCGACGCTAGGCAGCGGGGTCGGCCGTGCGGAGGTCTCAGTTCCGAGACCAGCCGGTCTCAGAGTGAGACCTCCGCGACGACCCGCGGACTGGTGATCTCCACGGAGGAGCGGGCGGCGCGGCCCGCACGACCGACGGAGGAACGATGGTCTCGGCACGGGTGAACGACATGGCCGCGGCGGCCTACGCGGGCTGGTTGCGCGAGGACGCGACCCTCGAGGAGATGCGGACGGGCTTCGACGGCATGTGTCCCGAGCCGCCCGCCGACGCGACCCTCACCGACGGCGTGGTCGGAGGCGTCCGCGGCACGTGGGTGGAGGCCCCGGAGAGTGCCGGCACGACGATCCTGCACTTCCACGCCGGCGGCTACCTGATCGGCTCACCGGCCAGTCACCGCGACCTGGGGGCCCGCATCGCCCGGACCGCCGGGGCCCGGGTCTTCCTCGCCGACTACCGCCTCGCCCCGGAGCACGCCTTCCCGGCCGCCTACGACGACGGCGTCGCCGCCTACCGCGGGATGCTCGCCGATGGCGTCGACCCGGCCTCGCTGGTGGTGTCCGGCGACTCCGCCGGCGGCGGCCTGGCCCTGGCCGTCCTCGCCGCGGCCCGCGACGCCGGCGACCGGCTCCCGGCGGCCGGCGTCCTGATGTCGCCCTGGGCGGACCTCACCCTGGCCGGCGACTCGATGTCGGGCCGCGAGGCCGTCGACCCGCTCGTGAGCCGCGCCGTGCTCACCGAGATGCAGCAGGGCTACCTGCAGGGCGCCGATCCGGGCGACCACCGGGCCTCACCACTACTGGGGAACCTGGCCGGGCTGCCGCCGCTGCTGGTCCAGGTGGGCAGCAGCGAGGTCCTCGAGGACGACGCCGTCCGGATCGCCGACGGCGTGCTCCGCGCGGGCGGGGAGGCGTTCCTGCAGGTCGGGTACGAGATGGTGCACGTGTTCCAGATGTTCGCCGACCGGCTCCCCGAGGCCGCCGCCGCGATCGACCGCATCGGCGCCTTCGTCCGTGCGCAGGTCCGCAGCGCGGCCACGCTCTGAAGGGGCGACGACGATGGAGTTCGGCTTCCTGACCCAGGGCTACCTACCCGCCGACCGCCGCACCGACCCGGACGCGGAGCACCGGGTCCTCATGGACGACCTGGAGCTGTGCCTGGCCGCCGAGCAGGCCGGGTTCAAGTACATCTGGATCTCCGAGCACCACTTCCTCGACGAGTACAGCCACATCTCGTCGAACGACGTGTTCCTCGGCGCGCTCGGCGCGCTCACCACCCGCGCCCACGTCGGCTCCGGGATCTTCAACCCGCTGCCGCGGGTGCACCACCCGGCGGCGGTCGCCGAGCGGGTCGCGATGCTCGACCACCTCACCGAGGGGCGCTTCGAGTTCGGGGTCGGGCGCGGCGCCGGCAGCCACGAGGTGAAGGGCTTCCACACCGACGTCACCGACGTGAGCGAGACCAAGGACATCTTCTTCGAGACGGTTCCCGAGTTCGCGAAGATGTGGATGCTGGACGAGTACCCCGGCTTCTCCGGGAAGTACTGGGACATGCCGGCGCGGCGGGTCCTGCCCAAGCCGTACGGGCCGCTGCACCCGCCGATCTGGTACGCCGCGGGCAACACCTCCAGCTTCGAGATGTGCGGCCGCCGCGGCATGGGCGCGCTGGGCTTCTCCCTCGACGAGATCCCGAAGACCGAGGTGGCGATCAAGGCCTACAAGGACGCCGTCGCCCGCTGCGAGGACCCGATCGGCGCCTGGGTCAACGACAACCTCATCGTGGCCAACGGCTTCAACTCGATCGCCGAGGACCGCGGGACGGCCCGCCGTGACTTCCTGAACGGCGGCAACCATTACCAGATGTCGCAGGTCTTCCGGTATCACGACACCTTCCCACGGCCCGAGGGCTTCCCGGTGTGGCCGGAGGTGCTCCCCGAGCTCACCGAGGAGGCCCTCGACGGGTTCCTCGACCTGGGCGCGGCGATCGTCGGCGACCCCGACGACGTGATCGCCCAGCTGCGGCGGTGGGAGTCCACCGGCGCCGACCAGTTCCTCATGCTGCGCGGTGTGAAGTCGCGGGAGGAGACGCTGCGCATGCTGAAGCTCATGGGCGACCACGTGATCCCGAAGTTCGACACCGACACCGAGCACCGCACCACCCGCCAGCGCCGGGCGGCCGCCGGCTGCTGATCCGCCCCCGGCCGAACGGTCGTCAGGGCTTGCCCCGACGATCGTTCGCCAGGCAGGGTCGAGACGATCGGGGCATGCCGACGAGGAGGTCGGATGGTGCAGGCGTCGTCCACGGGCATGGTCGTGCACGACCGGTCGCGGCCGGGTCCGGCGCGCTGGAGCCCGGAGGGCCAGCGGCTGATCCGCCGGGCCCGGGAGCGGCTGCTGTCGGGCGACCCCGGTGATCCCGGCGCCCCGGTGGCGACGGAGGAGCTGGTCCCCCCCGAGATCGCGGCGTCCTGGAGGCGCTCGCTGCTCTCCGGCGTGGACCCCGGCCGGATGCCGACCGGCCCGGCCGATCCGGACCGCTCCGGTGCACCCCGGCTGCTGCGCGCGGCCGAGCCGGTGCTGGACCGGCTCGTGGCTCAGCTGGCCGGGACGTCGACCGCCGTCGTGCTGGCCGACGCCCAGGCCTGGATCCTCTGGCGGGGCGCCGGGCGCGCGGCCCTGTTCGCCGGGCTCGACGCGATCTCCGCCTCGCCCGGGTGCTGCCTCGGCGAGGAACGGGTGGGCACCAATGGGCTCGGTACGGTGGTCGAGGAGCGGCGTCCGACGCTGATCGTCGGGGGCGAGCACTACCAGGACGCGATGCAGGACTTCACCTGCGTCGGCGTGCCGATCCTGGATCCGCTGTCCCGGCGGCTCGAGGGCGTCCTCGACCTCACCTGCGCGTCCCGGGACACCAACGAGATCCTCCTGCCCCTGCTCACCGAGGCGGTCCGCGAGATCGAGGTGCGGCTGCGCGAGCAGGCCACCATGCACGAGCGGGCACTCTTCGAGGAGTTCGTCGCGCGCTCCCGGCGGCGGCGCAGCACGGCCGTCGCCTCGCTCAACGAGGAGTTCCTCTTCACCAACTCGGCGGCGGCGCAGCTGTTCGAGCCCGCCGACCACGCCCTGCTGTGGGACTGGGCCCGGGGCGCGGTGGCCTCGGGCCGGGAGATCACCGGGCGGCTGACGCTGACCCGCGACGTCGTGGTCGACGCCCGGTGCGCCCCGGTCGACGCCGGCGGCCCGTACCCGGCGGGGGTCGTGGTGACCATGGTCCCGGCGGACGGCCGGGCGGGCGCGTGCGTGTCGGGCTCCGGCTCGGTGTGGGCGCACCTGCAGCGCCGGGTGCGCCGGCTCGCGGAGCTGAGCGGGCCGCTGTTGCTGCACGGCGAGCCCGGCGTCGGCAAGACCCGGCTGGCCCGGTGGCTGCACGAGCGGGCCGGTGGCGGTCCGTGCACCGTCGTCGACTGTCGGACGGGCAGGCCGGCGGCCCTCGCGGCGGCCCTGGCCGATCCGCACGCGACCGTGATCCTGCGCCGGGCCGAGGTGCTCGACACCGACGGCCTGCTCACCGCCCTGGTCGGCGCGGCCGACGCCCGGGTCGTGCTCACCGCAGGGCGGCCGGACGGGGTTCCCGGCGGGTTGCTCGACGAGTCCCGCGTCGCGCTGGGTGTGCCGCCCCTGCGGGACCGGGCCGGGGACCTGCCCAGGCTGGTCGACGAGCTGCTCGGCGAGCTCGCCCCCGCGGACGGGCCGCGCCCGCGGTGCACCGCGCAGGCCATGACCGCGCTGCGCGCGCACCTCTGGCCCGGCAACGTCCGCGAGCTGCGCCGCGTCCTGGCCACGGCGATGGTGACGGCGATGCACTTCGACATCGGCGTGCGCCATCTGCCCGAGGGGTACCGGGCGGGCGCGCCGACCCGTCCCCTCGCGCGTCTGGAGAGCACGGAGCGCGACGCCATCGTGGCGGCCCTGGAGAAGGCAGGCGGCAACAAGGACCGCGCCGCCGCCGACCTGGGCATCTCCCGCGCGACGATCTACCGCAAGATCCGCCGCTTCGGCATCGCCTGACCCCTCCCTGTGAGTGGCGATGGTCGCTCT